>JBBRVB010000524.1:0-1528 GCA_038247275.1 Chroococcales cyanobacterium | reverse complement strand
TGGTTCGCACTGTCCTGATTCCCACAGCTTAACCGCCGACTGACTTACGCCGATCTGTTTGCCAAGTTTTGCTTGGCTGTAACCCGCTGATTTCCTGAGCGATTCAAATGTAAGTGGCTCGGTACTTTTTTCGTCTATCATCGTCTGTTTGAGTAGAATACTACTTGACATCGCTAGAAATGAGTAGTATTCTACTGATGTGGGGTGAAGAAATTTCCCGCTACTGCAAAGCGTTCAACTATCACTATTCTCGCCTGTTCGATCGCTTTTTAGATCGATCAAACCCAAAACAATACCACCGTCTCACTCTTGGGGCTAACTTTGTCATGGAAATAACCGCTGAATGCTCCCTCTCGAACCTAGTCAACGGATGGCTAATCGAAGTCGCCGACACCGATGCTCGTCACCCCGCAGAATGGGCTGAGTTAGACGAACAACTCGCAACGACTCAATCGCGTATATCAAATTTGGACTGCTTCTAGAGCGGATTAGAGCCAAATGCTTCTACAAATACGCCGAAGCTAAACTCTCATCCTTCAAAGAATTCTGTACCCACCAAATCCGCCTCACCGTTTGGCAAGCTAATAGCTACATCCAAGCCGCTAAAGTTGCCGTTTATCTCGCCCAAGCGGGTTTCGACATCCTGCCAAAGAACTACTCTCAAGCCGCAACCCTCATCAAAGTTTACAACCAAGAAGTCGGCTATTACGAAGAAAGACCCGCACTAGAACAAGCCTGGAAAAACATCCTCGCAGCGAACACCCCGACCGAAATTACCACCCATCGAATCAACGCTGAAATCGATCCAGATTGGGCGGAAAAACAATCCCAAAAGCTGCCGAAAGTATTGCTAGACAGAGCCAATAAAATCGCCAAGACTAAGGGCATCACCGTCCGAGAATACCTCACCGATCTGATGGATGGGGATGAAGAAGATGATGAGATTGAATCAGTAATCTCGCTGAAATTACCAGATATAGATGTTCAAATTCTCGACGATTTAGATTTGGAATTTGCAGCTTTATCCGTGCGAATTTCGAGCGATTATCAACCCCTGAATTGCCTAATAATCGATGAAATATCCGATCGAATCTTAGGGATATTGGGAGAGATTTATGTGTGGATGAGGGGAGGGACTACCTGGAGTTTGTACTAGTTGGGAGGAGGGATAAATTAAGGGTGCGAAAAGATGCATTATCACATCCTTGTTCTCGCAACTTCAATGCCAACAACCTTTACAAGTCTCAAGCTACATCCTAAGTTTCTGAGTTGGTTTCGCTCCCGATTGCCTCAATCCTTGAGGATCGTTCAGGATAGATCGACCTAAAAGATCTGTTAATTACCGATCGAGCGGGATCGATTCGCTCGTCAAAATAGATCGCACGAGCTATAGTAAAATCATCTCAACTTTATCAAAGCATTAACGAGATTGCCAAAAAGATCGTCGCTAAAAGTTCAGGTCAAACTGACATTATTAATTTGGGTCGCGAATCCTAGTTTTATCCAGATCGATCGAGTCCAACTAGCA
>JBBRVB010000523.1:0-1597 GCA_038247275.1 Chroococcales cyanobacterium | reverse complement strand
GCATAGAGAGCACGCCAAGTCACCAACCGCGATCGCGTGGACTGATGGATCAGATCGACCGCAAAGAGCAACAACCCAAAGCCCAGCAATCGCAAAAGCAAGGGTGCTTGTACGCCAAGGAGAATCCCAGTAAAAACAGGCTTGGCAAGCATCAGCAGCCCACAGGTAGCAGAAAAAATAGCATTCGCAAGTAACGCGATTCGCAAAGGGCGGGTATTATTCATGGCAAACTCTAACTATTTTTTTGTAAACTAAGTTGACATGAGTAATATTAAAGGCGAACACTTCCCTATGTCAACCAAGTTTACAATGCGAGGAATTCCAATGGCCGATAGCCAGTCCTTGAAACTGCTATTTGCCGCTACCGACCTCCACGACCAATTCACTGAGTTTATAGCTGAACATCTTCGCCTGAAAGGTTTTGATGACATCTCTCCTTCTATGCTTCATTTCTTTAGCGCCCTCGATTGCGGTATTAACTATGGAGCCGAGATCGCTCGCCGTTTGAAGGTGTCTCGACAAATGGTAGCTAAAACAGTCAAGGAGCTTTGTCGAGCAGGTTATCTGGAACAGACAGAAGGATTTGGCAAACAGAAGCAGATTCTGTTTACCGAAAAAGGAGAGCATCTCATGTCTGCGGCGAGATTGGCACTAGCCAACCTCGATCGGGTATTTATCGAGCACTTCAGCGAAGCGGTGGTAGAAGAAATAACTGCTCGACTACAGACGTTGAAGGAAGTATTAATTGCAGTCACCCCTAGAACAAATTAACCAGCCCACTGCTCCACCTTGGTCAGTCGGGGTTGAAAGTCTTGCTCATAAACAAGTGACGATCGAACTTCCCACACTTCTCGTTCTAGGGGTGAATCATTCGATCGACGCAGACTTTCAATACAGCTAATTCGAGAGGAAGCCCCCGTAAATACCAGCGATAACAACTCGCTCGATCTCGATCGGAAAATTCCTCATTCAAACGATCTCGCCTGCACCTTTCAAACCAAAGCCTAATAATTTTGTCGCGATTGTAATAAGGGACGAGCTTTTCAAGTTCGCGCAATGACAGTTTTGAGAAGAAATCGCTACCTTTTGGAACTTTAAGGGCTGCCCATTTCCCGAATGGGGCATTAACTCCTTCGCGTGCGAGTTCCGAAATCTTGGGCGCACCAAACCCGCCCAAAACCATAGCTCCTTCGATCGGTCGATCGATCCCTCCTAGAACGACATCGGTATCTCGTGGTTGCATCTTCACCAAATCAGTTGGATTTCTTCTACACACAACATTTAAGCGGTTGCCTCATGGTGATCACTTTTTTCGATCTTACGCACTCTAAAAAATCCACATCTCTACTGAAAAGGGGACTGCACATTTCCACTATAAGCGTACTGTCAGATTACCCCTATTTAAACTTATTGAATTAGAAAACTCATGACCCCCAAAAAACTTTTACTAGCCTCATTAGCATGTCTAATATTTGGTGCGATACCTCAGTCTTCCGCCCCTGCGTTCGCCCAAAATTCTGATTGTTCAATCACACTTTCTAGCGGTCGCAAAATCGATCTTACTAGTCTATGCGGTGCTGCCCCTGCGAGTTTTACT
>JBBRVB010000522.1:0-1608 GCA_038247275.1 Chroococcales cyanobacterium | reverse complement strand
TGAATAGTTTGGATCGATTTAATAAAGTAACTTGCCATATCTTCAACGCGATCGAATGGCTGTTGTTTTCCATCGATTCCTTGTGCTTGTAGCCCATAAATAGGTCGTTCTTCACCCAATCTTCGGACTAGATCGTAATAACTAAATAAAGTACCGCCAAGAGCGTGAATGCAAAATAAAGGTAGCTTAGTTTGACCAGATTTGAGCAAAACTAAGGGCGACCAAGTAGACTCATTTTCTCCTTTCCTAATGACATCAGCAATCTCAGCAATTGTTGGCGATCCAAACAGAATCCCCCACGATAGCCGTTTATGCCAAATTTTTTCGATTTGAGCAAACAATTGAAGGGCAATCAGTGAGTGTCCTCCGAGATCGAAAAAATTGTCTCTAATCCCAATCGGCTGGACACCTAAAGCTTTTTCCCAAACTTGAATTAACTGGAGTTCTAATTCATCACGGGGCGGTACGACTGTAGACTCCCAACTAGGTGCTGGCAGCCTTTTTCGATCTAATTTGTTATTTGGTGTTAGTGGCAAGGACTCCAAGATTTCAAAAGCCGATGGGATCGCATAATCGGTTAATTTTGTTTTTAAAAACGATCGCACCTCACTAATATTAATTGGAGCACGATCGGCAACAATATAAGCAACAATGATTTGTTCTGCTGCTGCATCACCATCAGAGTAACGATTTTTCCCAACTACGGCGGCTTGTCGGACATCAGGATGCTGCATCAATACAGTTTCGATCTCTTCGATTTCTACCCGCATCCCGCGAACTTTGACCTGGAAATCTTGACGACCGACAATTTCTAAATTTCCATCGGGTAAATAACGTGCCAGATCGCCTGTTTTGTATAGTCGGGCTTGTGGATTAGTGCCAAATGGGTTGGCGATAAACTGACGATCGTTTAATTGCGGATTATTGAGATAGCCCCGTGCTGAACTCGTCATAGTCACACATAATTCGCCGGTTGCTCCGGCTGCTACGCGCTCTAATTCATCATTAAGTATATATAGTTGATTATGGGGATAAGCAGCACCCACAGGGGCATATCCTTCGGTTCGATCGAAGTTGTCAGGAACTAAATAGGCACAAACTCCAATTGTTTCGGTTTGACCATAAATATTCACAATCTGTGGCGATCGTTGGAACTGACTTCTCACCCGATCTAATAGTTGAGATGTTAATAATCCACCTGAAAAGACCAGGAGTCTGAGCTGAGAATTGATTAATTGGATTCTTTGCGTCTGTTCCAGCTCTGCTAGACTAGTTAACATGTAATTCCAGACAGGTGCTACCGTATCGAATACTGTGATTTTTTTGGTCTGGATTAGTTCTAATAGACTCAATAAATTCGTAGTGTTATCTTTGGAAGCAATTACTACTTTCGCCCCTTGTGTCAAAGGTAATAATAATTGTCTAATCGAGGAGGAGAAAGAAAAGGATGCTGAAAGTAGATAAACATCATCAGGTTGAATTTTAACAACCTCATTTACAGCTTGCAGATATAACTCTACTTGCTCGATCGTGATTTGAACACCTTGGGGCTTACCTGTAGAGCCAGAGGTGTACATAATATAAGCAAGATTAGCTGGAGTTGTCGGG
>JBBRVB010000521.1:0-1628 GCA_038247275.1 Chroococcales cyanobacterium | reverse complement strand
TCGGGTTTCCCGACCATGGAAACGCACTAAGCAGACCCCACCTTAAAAACCCAATTATCAATTATCAATTAAATTAACTGGCAAACTCATAGTCTTGAGCCGCCGACAATTGCCAACCTTTACCATATTCGGATCGCAGATCTAGTACCGTCTGGTGATAGTCCACCAGACTGGGGCGATGACCGACACTAATGTAGGTGATATCTTGGCTTTGTAACAACTCATATAACCGTCGCTCGTTAGTCACATCTAGGGCACTAGTAGCTTCGTCCAAGATGACGTATTTCGGTTTACTCAGGAGAATCCGCGCAAAAGCTAACCGCTGTTGCTCGCCTTGGGAGAGGATAGCCGCCCAATCTTTTTCGGCACTGAGTCCGCCCATCCGCTCGGATAAGTCTTCAAGGTTGACTTGCACCAATGCCGATTGGATTTCGGGATCGGTGATATTTTCGCGCAGGTTGGGATATTTCAACTGTTCGCGTAATGTGCCCAGGAGCATATATGGCTTCTGGGGTAGGAATAAAGCTTGAGTATAATCGGGACTTTCGATCGTGCCCGTACCATTCCGCCAGAGTCCGGCAATCGCCCGCAGCAGCGAACTTTTACCACAGCCGCTAGCACCGACTACCAGCAAAGATTCAGATGGCGTTAGCTCGAAAGATAAGTTTTCAAATAGCGTCTGCTCGGCGTTGGGAGTATTGAGCGTTAGCCCATCAACTTTAAAATGAGTAGAGGGGTAATTGATAATGCCCTCGCCACTGCTAGCAGCTCTATACTCCCGTTGTCGGAATCGTTCATACAGCGTCGCCAATCGCTCGATACTCGCAGCGAAAGAAGAAATATCCTGAATTCGACTGGGAATAATTGAGAGGGCACTTAGCACCATTTGGAAGGCAAATATTCCCTGTCCGATTGTGCCAAAGTCCACTTTTTCGGCAAAGTATAGCGGGGCGACAATTAGGTAGGGCACCAACCGTGCAAAATATCGATAGGCGTATTGAAAGATATCCAGTAGCGCAAGCCAAACTATCAATAGATCGTAGTTCTCGATCACTCGGTTCAAACGATCTTCCACTTGACTGAGTTCGATTTTTTCACCTCGATAAAAAGCGATCGATTCAGCATGGTCGCGGACGTGAACCATCCCATAGCGAAAGTCACCTTCTAATCGCAATTGATTGAAGTTAATCTTAATCAGTTTAGCACCGATCCACAGTGCCAAAATACTCGCGATCGACACATAACCTACCAACCCAAATGTCAGTTCTCTGGAGATACTATAGAGAATTCCGGTAAAGGCGATTAAATCTAAAACTGAATCGAGAATATCTAAAATTAGACCCAGAATAGTATTTGTAAAAGAATTGACATCCTCAGTCATTCGTTGATCTGGATTGTCAATA
The DNA here is from genome assembly GCA_038247275.1 of Chroococcales cyanobacterium. Taxonomy (GTDB): domain Bacteria; phylum Cyanobacteriota; class Cyanobacteriia; order Cyanobacteriales; family Chamaesiphonaceae; genus Chamaesiphon. The sequence goes on along the minus strand of JBBRVB010000521.1, from coordinate 225 downwards.
TCTGTATTCGCAGCATTGGAGTCTAGTTCATAGTAAGATTGATTACTAAAATAATCCTTCAACAGGGTATTTGTCAGCCATTCACGCCAAAATAAGGTTAATTTTTTACGTGTATAACGATAGCTAATCAGAATCGGAATCGCGACAACTAGGGTGATTCCATATACCCAGATAAACTCCCAAAATAATTGAGGATCTCTCCCATTGAGAGCATTATCGATAAAT
>JBBRVB010000520.1:0-1670 GCA_038247275.1 Chroococcales cyanobacterium | reverse complement strand
TGAACTAGACCGAATGTTTTAATCCTGGAATGCCTGAAAAAACTTATGATGTCGTGCTGTATGGTGCCAGTGGCTTTGTGGGGAGGCAGACTGTCCGGTATTTTGCCGAGCGCGTCCGCCTTGATGAAGTACGGTGGGCGATTGCGGGTCGAGATGGACAGAAGTTAGAATCAGTTAGGGCAAACGACGCAGCCGCCCGTTCCAACTAGTCCCGAACCGCTGCCATTATCCGAACAACCGCCAATAACACCCACGCCACCAGCCCCAATTCAGGATCTTGTTCCTACCCCACCGCAGCCGGATGATGCGATCGCGAAGCGCGCCACCAAGGCGGTCGAACGACAGATCGAGCATCATTTGGAAACCATCGCCGGAGCATTGACCAAAATCAGTGAAACCTTGGCTGTGCCCCAGTCGCCCAAAGATCCACTCTGGTATATGGAAACACTAGAACGCGCCCATGCTAGAAATTGGGTGTTGACCAGTAACGAGATCCATCACCTCATTGGCGTACAACCAACTTGTCCTCACGGTAGTGAATCTTTTCAGCGTGGTTGTTGGGTATTTGTCAAAGCTGGGAAGTTGGGTACACAGACAGCTTGGCGAGTGCAGAAGGAGCATGAATTGACAGCCGAGGCGTAGACAAATTTAGATCGATTCGATGGAGATTTTTGCATGTTCAAACTGAGTACTAATGCGATCGATAGTCCTAATCTCAATAATTGAGTTGAGAAATTACTTGATATTTTTGTCCTCACAAGTTTCTCAATTCGATCGTCCAAGGTAGTGGTAATACAATCAGGGGTTGAGACATGATTTTGCTAAAAGGGATAATCATTTGGCTGATGTTTATCGCAACGGAGAGCCTGAATGGAACTATTCGTATTCTCTGGCTGATGCCAACAGTTGGCGATCCATTAGCACATCAGATCTCATTTTTAATGGGGTCAATTTTAATAGTAACGATCGCCACCATTTTTGTACCTTGGCTTCAGGCTTCGCAGATCTCTCAATTGTTCGGTGTCGGCTTGTTTTGGCTGTTACTGACGACTGGGTTTGAGATCAGTTTGGGTCGGTTTGTTCTCGACTATTCATGGTCGCAAATTGCTGCTGACTACAATATTTATCAAGGTGGATTAATGCCATTTGGTTTAGCATTGTTAATGCTATCTCCTTTAATTGCAGCTAGGATTCGAGGAGTTTTACCGCACAAAAATCAACACGCTTAGAAAAAGAGAAAAATAATGACGATCTTCTCTACCGATGTCTGTATCCCTTTCCCCCGCGATCTGGTTTATCCGACCTATCGGGATAAGCTCGTCGAACTAGTTCCTTACCTGCCTGACGTGAAATCGATCGTCATTAAGTCTCGGCGGGAAGAAGGTGCAAAAATTCACTTTGTCAGTGATTGGCATGTCGGCGGTGATATTCCATTCGCAGCCAGAGCGATCCTCAGCGATGAGATGTTGTCTTGGACAGAATATACTACCTGGGATGAGTCTGAATTGACGATGGAGTGGCGGCTTGAAACGGGAGCATAACACTTTTGCGATGAGTATAAATACTCATGGAAAGGAGATCGATAATTAGAGGATAATTAAAGTTACCAACAATCGCCGAAAAATGATGACTCCAGAACAAATAAGAAAGCTGAAAGAATACTCCAGAGT
>JBBRVB010000519.1:0-1671 GCA_038247275.1 Chroococcales cyanobacterium | reverse complement strand
TCGACAGAGTTACGGATTCAAAAATTTTGACATGATGAGAGATAAACTATTGGTTTGCTTATTTAAATAATTTCCACTTCGCTCCAATTATTCAAATAAGCAAATCTTATCACTCTTGGAGGAGGAGAGCCATCTTTTGCCTCTATGTCTAGTTGTTGGATATCGGGCAGTTCTTCCATAAGGCTACTTTATCGTTTTTCCGGTTTTTGTCAACCTCCCCCCAGTTGAGCAATTACGATCTTTTTAGTCAATAATGTAAATAGTTCGGGATGGATTGGATAACTAGCTTCGATCGTTTGAACGTAAGCAGCATCCTTGCAGCCTTCGGGGAGATTAGCTCGACTCGATCGATAAGCTTGGAGATATTCCTGGGCGGCTTTCTTGGCAGCTTTATCATCAACGGTAATGAATAACCGCTGTTTAACGATGTTATAAATTTCGACATCGGTGCTAGGCGTGAGAATTTTCTCCTGTCGCGCCGAAGCCTTAATCGTTTCTTGTAATTCTGCCGTTTCATCCGCAAAACTATCACTAGAAGCAGCCAGTGAATAGACAAAAACAAGGTTCTGACAGGAGCCTGCTAAGTCCATCAGCGCGAATAAAAATGCCACGACTTGTCCGGCTAAATCGCTATTCCCGACCTTTACAGCCTTAGCCTTGCGAAGATACTGAGCGATTTCATCTAACACGATCAGCGTTGGTCGATCGCCAATCAATCTTTGTAATACCCCAGTGCCAGGACTAACCTTTTGCTCATCCGAACCGCGCAATAGTTGATAGCCATCGATTCCACCGATTTGATAAGCAATTTCACCCCAGAGGGTATGCGTCGATATCCCATCGGCAGGTAAGTCACCATTAGTTGGATCTAAATCCTGACAAGCGATCGCCGCAATCTGAATCGGGCTACTGGGAATCTGTTCCAATCGTTCGGTAAATCGATCTAAACCTGGAATCTGTCGTCCCTGTCTGGCAATATGCCACAGTGCAATTTCATCATGAGTCTTACCACCACCAAAACTAGTTTCTAGTCGTATTAGCGGCGATCCTACCGTCGTCCCCGTTAGTCTGCCAAAAACTTCAGCAATTAAGGTCTTCAAGCCTGCGGTGGGAAAGGTATTGGCAAAGAAAATTTCTGGATCTTGATAAACTGGAGGTGCCTTCCCATCGACAACCAATTTGAGCTTGGCTGCAAACAAGTCCAACGACAGCTCTCCCGACAATATTTCTGCCCGCAGAGTACAAGTATCTAAAATTGACGGTAGCATGACACTTTTCCCTTAAACCATTCTCACCTTGGTCTATTGTGGGTCTAAAAGCCGCAAAGATCTACATCGTGACAGTAATTAGGCATGATTCTCAGACAATAAAGTGGAAAGTTGCGAAGCAGCACTCAGTTTTTCACAACTGCTCAAGAATTAGGATGCCTACAGTTGGGGTGACAAGTTCGACCGAATTGGCTTCATCTTCATTCCCATCCCCTCTGGTGGCAACATCTCCATCAACCTCTCCACCTCAACACCCATAACCACCGCTAAAGACGCTAATTGACTAGGTGACGGCGACGGATTAAACCGAAACTTTTCCCATCGAGAAATTACTGCCCCACCAAATCCAGCCTCTTTACCTAATGCTGCTAGAGTCAGGTTATTCGATCGTCTAAATTGACCG
>JBBRVB010000518.1:0-2038 GCA_038247275.1 Chroococcales cyanobacterium | reverse complement strand
TCGCATCATTAAAATTTTAGACCGAGCCAAAACCACACCAAGCGACAGATTGTACTCGATCGGTTAATGCCCTATTTAAGGCGATCGGATCTCAGCAGCTAGCATAAATACTCGATCGCACCACATGCTACCAATTTCAGTGCGCCAAGCAAATATAGACGATCGCGCGATGATTTCAGAGATATTGTCTGAAGCGGCTGCATGGCTCGAACGAGCAAATATGACGCTTTGGCAACCGGAACATATAGCTTTATCAGTTATCGATCGAGACATCAAATTGGGCTTGTTTTACATTGCCTTTTGCGAAGGTATTGCGGCTAGTGTCGTTATCTTTCAAACCGAAGATTTGGTATTTTGGCCGGATATTATTCAATCAGATTCGGCATTTTTGCATCGATTAGCGGTGCGGCGAAGTTGCGCTGGTGGAGCGGTTTCAACGCAGATATTTAGGTGGGCGAGCGCACATAGTCGAGAATTAGGAAAACATTTCTTGAGATTAGATTGTGTGGCAGATCGTCCGCGCTTACGATCGGTATATGAGAACTTTGGATTTAAACATCATAGCGATCGGCAGGTTGGAGCTTATTTTGTGGCACGATATGAATATCAAATTGGCGATCGATCTTATCCCCTGGAATAATCTCCCCAAAAATTGGAACTAACCCATGTTTTAAAGGATTCTAGCCATCAATCCGGCGATAAATATAGCGTGGTGGAATCGATCGCCATTGCCCTGGTAAATATTCATTAGGTAGGTGAGATTTGGGGACATTCGTTGGCGGAGCCTCTTACGTGAAAAGAATCGCGCTTAGAATTTACAGATAGATGGTTGTACGGGGCAAACTTTGACAGCGATCCGATTCTCATCGAGAGTGAGATCAGTCAACTTAGTCAAACCCGCCAGCGGTTTCAGATCGCTAATTTGATTCTCAGCGAGATAGAGACGAGTCAACTTAGTCAACCCCGCCAGCGGCTTCACATCGCTGATTTGATTACCATCGAGATCGAGACGAGTAAGGGTTTTAAGTTGACGATCGGCTAATTTACAGTCTTTGGTGCCAGCTTTTTTTAGCAATACATCGATGGTATGTCTAGTACTCGCAGGTACGGATTTTCTTTGACGACACCAAGCCTCAAAGCTTTTGGGTTGTGGCTGCTGTGGAGAGGCAGATGCAACGCTTGACAGGAAAAGTTGTATCAAAAACATCATCGTCATTCCAGTCATCAAGAATCGAATCTTTGAGCTGGATAAAGTCATGTGAGCTAATTTCATGATGGGTGTCGATCGAGTGGTTTACCTCCAGAGGATACACGATCGCCATTAGCATTTGCGGATACCTACTAACGCTCTACTCTCCCATCCTCACGATCTAGTACCCTCGAAGGCATAAAGCAATCCAGATCGATCGGTTGAAGGTGGTTTCGCATCCATTACACTAGAAGTAGAACCGACCGATCTATTACTAGCTTTAACATCTGTCTTGCCAACCTTTCAGGTAAAAGGAAAATTTAATCAATGCTCATCCAGAAGATCTACCAAGAGCTGCAAGACATCCCTGAAGATAAGCTAGCAGAAATTTACGATCTGATTCACTACTTTCGTTTGGGTTTAAGACAGGAACAGACACAGCCTCGCACCCCTGGCTTACTTACAGGAACACTCGGAGATGCTTTTTTTGAACCATTAGCAGAAGAGGAACTGCAACAGTGGGAGTAAGCTATCTCATCGATACTCATATCCTGTTGTGGTGGCTATTCAACGATCCTAAACTCACTGCTGAATGTCGAGAGATCGTTCGCAATCCCGCTCATCGTATTCTCGTCAGTAGTGTTTCTGCTTGGGAAATTGCCACCAAATATCGAATTGGCAAACTCCCCGCAGCTAAACAGATTGTTGAAGAATATTCGCAGATCGTAATTGCTCAACTTAGAGGAAATAAGGATTCTAAGGGGTTTAAGGCAACAAGAATTGATTCAAAAGCGGACAAACCTTGTCGTTTGCCAGTATTAACAATTGACCGAACAGCAGCAAACAGAT
>JBBRVB010000517.1:0-2040 GCA_038247275.1 Chroococcales cyanobacterium | reverse complement strand
TCATCGGTATTAAATCGATCGGTTAATTCATTGACGCGATTTTCTAATTGTCCAAAGCGACTGCGGAGTTCAAAAATATCCTCGCGTGGGTAAAGAAATTGATTTTGCATGTCGCCCAATCGAGTTGCTAGATACTCATAAGTACTAATCGCCGGACGTAGTAACGTCAGTAAAAGTACCCCGATCGAACTCCAATAACCTAAACCAGTTACACTAGTTGCTGCCAACCAATATAACCCGATCGCGGTGCCTAAATGTAATCCGATCGCCACGATTAGAGACTTAGTTGCGACACCTTTAGCATACTGAATCTGACGTTCTGGGACATCTATGCCTTGAAGCTGAGATTCAGTGCCCGTCTGAGATACAGCTTTAGCTTTGAAATAAATATTCCACGGCACTGTCACAATCAAAATCGTCCATTCAAAAATCCCAATCCCGATCGCCCAATCCCACAAATTTCCGGCGGGAATCTGCAACCAATTTAATAAACCAAAGGCAAGTAAAGCGATAACAAGTAATCCAGAATTAAAAGCTGCAATGCTGCTGTACATAGTAAATATTTTGGACTGATATTTGCTGATGTTCCATTCTGGATCGCGATCGAGATTGCTGGCGATCGGCTTGTGCTACTTTCTCAACTTGCACAGTCGGCTAGTTCTAGATTTGTTACTTTAAACTACGTCGATTTTGGCGACGTTGGGCAACGATTTGCTGTAACTTAACCCGCTGATCGGGAGTGAGAATTTCACGAATTGCCAGCGTATTTTCAAAATTGGTGTCGGCGATTTCGCGCTGCAAATTCTGCACCTGTTGGCGTTTTTGGCGAATTTGGTTGGAACTCCCATTCCCTTGAAGTAATTGGGTTAGTTCCCGTTTCGTCGTCTGCAAAGCTTGACGACGTTCTTTATTTTTACCTTGAGCATTTTTTCGCAGTTGTTGGAGTCGCTGGGTTTGATCTGGGGAGAGGTTGAGTTCCTGCACTAGTTTCAGCACCCCGCCAGCAGGCACTTGCAATTGTCGATTAACCGAGCGATTATTTTGGGCGGTTGATAAATCTGCTCGGGCGGGCGAACCGATCGTCGCGATCGATACTAAAACTGATAAAATTGTCAGCAATCGGAGGCAAGACATAGGAATGCGATCGAGATGAATAATATGATTAGACTTGGAATCGATCGAGAAGGTTCATCCAAGCAACCAGAAGCTCTTAAAAACCACTAGAGCTAAATCATATTATCTAGATATACTAGTCGCTTGCCGCTTCGCCTAGTCCTCCAACTTCGCGCAAGTCGAACAATCGTCGCTTAAACTAAATTTCGATCGGTCAAAATCTCATAACCATCTTTAGTCACCAGTACAGTATGCTCGAACTGTGCTGATAGAGATTTATCGACAGTTACCGCCGTCCATTTGTCTGGCATCATTTTGGTAATCTTCGATCCGGCATTGATGATTGGTTCGATCGCGATCGTCATTCCCGCTCGTAATTTCACATTAGGCATCTCGCGCGTGCGGAAATTAAATACCGATGGTTCTTCGTGCAGATTGCGCCCCACGCCATGCCCGGTAAAATCTTCCACGATACTAAAGCCATTTGCCTCTACGTGGTCTTGAATTGCGCCAGCCAGATCCAGGAGGTAAGCACCTTCTTTGACCTGTTCTATGCCCTTGTAGAGGGCTTCCTCGGCAACTTTGATGAGTTTAGCAGCAGCAGGTGTCACCGTACCGACACCGATCGTGATACAAGAATCGCCGTGAAAGCCTTGAAAGAAAGCTCCTGTATCGACTTTGAGCACATCTCCCTGCTTGATTACTTTCTTCCGGTTGGGGATACCGTGTACCGCTTCATCATTGATACTCGAACAGATGGAGGCTGGAAAGCCATATAGACCTTTGAAGCTAGGAATGGCATCCATTTCCCGAATTCTTTTCTCAGCAAAAGCATCCAAATCCGCTGTAGTCATTCCTGGCTCTACCATTGCCATAATTTCTTTTAGGACTGTAGCGACAATTCTGGCAGATTGGCGCATGATGCCG
>JBBRVB010000516.1:0-2058 GCA_038247275.1 Chroococcales cyanobacterium | reverse complement strand
TTGCTTGAGTTGAGCCACCCAGTTTTTAATCCGTCGATCGGTCAATTCAGACTGGTTATCTTCATCCAATGCAAGACCGACAAATTTACCATCCCTGACCCCTTTAGACTCATTAAATTCGTAGCCGACCGTAGACCAGTAGCCGACGGTCGTACCACCTCGCTCAGAAATTTTTTCCTCTAATATGCCGATCGCATCTTGAAAGCTGTCGGCATAGTTAACCTGATCTCCGAGTCCAAAATAGGCAACTTTTTTGCCAGTGAAATCAAGGTTGTCGAGTTCCTCATAAAAGACATCCCAGTCTGCTTGTAATTCGCCAATGTTCCAGGTAGGGCAGCCAATAATAATATTTTCGCGATCGAAATCACTCGCTGCTGCCTTGGAAATATCAATCATTTCAACGACAGTATCTCCGCCAAACTCTGTTTGAATTGTCTCTGCGTCGGTTTCGGTATAACCTGTTTGTGTGCCGTAAAATAAGCCAATCTTGGTCATAATTATTTCCTCTGTAATAAAGAATGCTTGCTTACCGTTTCGATCGCATGGAGAGAGCTAAAGGTGAACCGATGAGTTGAGCTACTCGCAAGGCAGAAGTAATCGATCCTTCATATAATGAAAGTTAGAAATTCAACCAGAGGCTCTAAAATTAAACCCAGAGCCAATGAGAAAGTAGTTTAACTAGCGGGATAGCCAACTTTGGCAATCGCGTCTTTGATAGCAATTTCAGCAGCTTTAGTTTCTACTGACACCATCTTTGTCTGCGGATCGCCGCGAACGATCGCATGAGCATCGACGGACTGAACTGCTTGAGTAATGGTACTTACACAACCACCACAGGACATTTTGGGAACTTTTAATTGGAGTGTCATAGTTTTAAGTGGTTACTCTTGGGTAATTTATTAATAGAACAGAAGTAAATCGAAGGGTGAGAGAATGCGAATCTCGCACATCACAGGCTGCCTCTAATTTAACCTAAGTTACTACCTACAATTAAAGTGGTTAAAACTACTCCTCATGATGCGAAGTCCGCGTAGGCGGACTGAATTTCATAGTCCGCGTAGGCGGACTTTGCACCATTAGCCACGATTTCAATCGTAGGAATTCTATAGGTAGCTACCCGAATGATAATCTCGACAATCGACGGCTCGATCGGTTAACACGGTATCTGGGTGAAGAGCGCATTTGACATAGGGATTATGGCTAAAATACTGACATCGATCGCATGGAACTTTGTCATTCATTTTGGGGCGGAATGAAGGCTGTATCACCTTGGGAATACAAGCATAAATTGCCGCAGCAATTGATGAGATGATAACAAAACTCATCAAAATTAGGGAAACTGTATCCACTGTAGAAAGAGTTCCCATCCCTCGATAACTCGGCGGCAGTGCATCAGATGATGTAGTTGCTATATATCTAGATTCCATTTGCATTACCTCCACAACTTTATTTGTGTTCTAATTCTGTTTTAAATAACTCTAATAATGTCGAAAAAAATATGCTATTAATGAGATTTAAGTTCAATTTTTCATGCGTCGAAGCAGCATCGCATTAATCGATACAACGACCGTAGAAATCGTCATAAATAACGCACCAACAGCGGGGGAAAGTACAATTCCCAACGGATAAGCAATACCTGCCGCTAAGGGGATGCCAATGACGTTATACCCAGTTGCCCAGAACAAATTTTGGATCATCTTGTTATAGGCGGCTGTTGCCAATTTGAGGGCATAAGCCACGTCTAACAAATCGCTCTTGACTAGCACTAGATCGGCTGATTCAATCGCCACATTTGTACCCGCACCGATCGCAATGCCCAAATTCGACTCAGACAGGGCAGGGGCATCATTGATCCCATCGCCGACAAAAGCCGTGGGTTTATCGGCTTTTAAGCGGCGAATCAGCGCAGCTTTATCTTGGGGAAGCACCCGCGCATAGTAGCGATCGATCTTCAAATCTGCTGCTACCGTTTTGGCGACTACTTCCGCATCGCCTGTAATCATCACGGTTTCAATGCCCATCTCACGCAACCGATCGATTGCTTTCCTGGCATTCTCG
>JBBRVB010000515.1:0-2069 GCA_038247275.1 Chroococcales cyanobacterium | reverse complement strand
GTGCGATCGCTTCTCAATTTCCTAACTTTTGCGGCGTATCGCATCCTGAAAGGAATCGCCAATAATCTTTCTGAACTTAACTGTTTTTGCTTACTTAATCTCTGCTGAAAACAGATAACTTAAAGAAAGCGATCGGTTCGGCATAACGGTATAAGGCAGCGTTAGATAACTTTAAACTCAGCACCAGCGACTTTTATCTGTTCGATGCTATGACGAGTTAGGGTAGATTTGATGGTTTGGCTACTGAATAATAAGTCCCCACTCAAGAACCATATCCTTTGTATGTCTATACATCTCAAACATCGTTTCTCTTGAGATATTAACTTCAAGGCTATGAGCAGCTTTATTTCGGAGCTTTAGAAACTGTTGTGCTAATTCATACTCATCGCTCGAAATTTCGCCAAGTGAGTACATGTAATTAAGGAAACTGTGATCAGAAGTGACATCTACCGGAACACCTGCCCTCTCCCCTACAATTCGCATTGCCGAGATATATACCGACCAAAGGGATGGCAAAGCTAGGTCATAATTCTCTCCAGAAAGAAGTATATCAAGCTTAGTGAGCATTCTGTTGAGAGATTTTGGATCTGCCTGAACTTGTATAGACTCTGATTCATCAATTGTTGAAAGCATAAAACGCCAGTTTTCGTGATTGCCAACAATTTCAGCAATCTCCTTATATCTTTCAATAGAGCGATAAGATCCTCTTGTTTTGATCTCAATAATAAGGTTCTCATTACCTCGAGTTGCCAAAATATCAGGGCAGTATTGATTCAACTCAAACGGGATTATTGATGGATCAGGTTCAATAATGACTGAGTATCCCTTCTTTTCTAGTTCACTAGCGGTTGAGTGAACAGCCGACTCATGTTGCATAGATTGATTCATAATCTTACCTCAGTATTGAGTTCAAATGATTCAGTAATTCTAATGTAGACACATTCAGATCCCATAATAACTGCTTCAGCTAGCTGTGCAGGTAATCCCACAATATCGATTGGATCTGAAAGAAGTCGCATGTGACCAGTAATATCCCGAATGAGCCCATCGTCAGCATAAATAAGTGAATTCAAAGCATCCTGTATAGGCTTGATTATATTATTGATGTCACACGGATCGCTTTCGCAAAGATATACAATCGTAAATCTAAGTGCGCCTGTAGAAATAGGGTTTTGCTTCCAAACTGCAAAAGCTCTGCCATAGATGTAGTCTTTCCACGCTTGCTTGTTTTCGCTAATTTTTGCTTGATGGGAGAGAGGTCTTTTTGGCAATAGAAGCTCAAATATGACCGTCATAGCCTTATGATTGCCATAGCATAGATTGACCTTGTTCAGGCTAGCATAACTTATATTTATGTAGCAAACTCGGTTTAAATTTATCAATAAACGTATATTACCGCTTGATTTTATCCAAAGTATTTAATGATCGCCCCAGCACTATCAGATTTCACAGGTACGATCTTGGTTCCGCCGTTTGCAGCGCAATGTTAAACTGCTTTAAACTTAGATATGAATGTAAGCAAACTTAGAATTTGTATTATGAGCTATCGCGACATCATTACTATTGAACCTGATAAGCGTGGGGGCAAGCCCTGCATTCGTCGGATGCGGATTACAGTTTACGATGTCCTTGGGTGGCTAGCTGCTGGAATGTCTATTGATGAGATTATAGATGACTTTCCAGAGTTGACAACGACAGATATTAGAGCTTGTCTGGAGTTTGCATCCGATCGCGAACATCGTTTATTTGCTTCGGTGAGTATCGCTTGAAACTACTATTCGATCAAAACCTGAGCCGAAAATTAGTTACTCGCTTGGCTGACATTTTCCCTAATGTTAGCTATGTCCAGTTTCACGAGCTAGCAGAAATGTCTGATACAGCAATCTGGTATTTCGCCAAATTAAACGATTTCTGTATGGTGACTCAAGATGTAGATTTTGCGGAAAAAAGTCGGCTATATGACTCCCCACCCAAAGTCGTATGGTTAAGATGTGGGAACGCGCCTAATGATCAAGTTGAAACCCTCATTCGTTCTGGTCAAGAAGCGATTCAAGAACTTTTAGGGAATC
>JBBRVB010000514.1:0-2111 GCA_038247275.1 Chroococcales cyanobacterium | reverse complement strand
TGGCAAAGAGCAACATAACGAACTAACAATCTGGCATGAAAATAAGGGCGGTAATATCAGTGCATATCCATATTCCTGTGCTTTAAGAGCAGGCGCATCCTACAATTACCTCTTGGTTAATGGCACAAGAAGATTGACAGAGCGCGAAATGTTGCGACTTCAAGGTTTTCCTGATTCATATAAAATTGTTGGCAATTATCAAGCTACTCGTAAACAGGCAGGCAATTCAGTCGCAATTCCCTGTGTAGCGGCTGTTATGAGGTCTGTTCTGGATGCAATACTGCCATCTAAGTCCCCACTATATGAACTCAAACCTCAAAATGCTGGACAACTAAGTTTTATCTTCGAGCCTGCTTCTAATCCTTATGAAGTAGGCAGAGTATAGATATGTCAACAATTCAAGCAGCTAAAGAACGACTTGACGGTATTATCGCTAAGGCACGAGTTGACCTTTACAAGCCAATTCAAATTGCTGAAGTTCTTCGTCGATCGCGGCTTCAAGATGACATAGAAATCCTAAATACAGCGAGTTATCAAAACCCTTCAATGCATTGGCGGGATATAGTCACAAAACGTTTACTGAAAAAGATTTGTACATCTTCCGCAAGATATCAGCATGATGTTTGGAATCCAACAGCAATGCCTCCTGAGTTTCTCGCAATTCTTGATGCCGAAAATAATCGTACTCAAGGAGGTGTAGAACGCTATATCTATCTGAGATTTAACGAAAGACAACAAACTGTCTCCAATGTGATCGCATTGATCGAAAATACGTCTACTCAAGACTTTGCCTTGAGTAAGCTACTTGAGATGTTTATGACACAAGCAGGAATCAGGCGCAGTATCGATAAAGCTTATGAGATAGTTGTTTACAGTCTTTTTGAGACAGTTGTAAGTACTCTTGGTACAACGATTAAAGTTAGTGTGCCCGCTAGTAGCCGAGAAATGCTTAAAGAGTTTTCAGATCTTGCTCAGGTTTTGCTCGGACTTAAATCAGGGCAGAATAGCTGGGAACTCCCTGCCCATGTATATCGTGTAGGAGTTACTAACGCTGCTGATAGAGGTTTGGACATGTGGGCTAATTTTGGGCCTGCAATTCAAGTCAAGCATCTAACACTCAACGATAAACTTGCCCAGACAATTATCGATCAGGTTGAAAGTGACAATATTGTAATTGTCTGCCGTGATGTAGATGCAGAAGTGATTAAAGTTGTTAGCAAGCAAATAAGCTGGGGTAGGCGTGTGCGTGGAATCGTGAGAGAGTCTGAATTGATTGAATGGTACGAACGCTGCTTGCACGGTAAATTTGCCGTGCAACTGGCAAATCCGCTCTTAGAGAGGCTATTAGAAAGTTTCAAGTCAGAATTTCCGCAAGATAATGCAATTGTTGATTTCTTGCAGGAGCGACAATATTTATCAATGACTGTCGATGAATTCTGGTCAACGACGATCGACTCATAAATGGTCGAGATCACCAACCAAGGTAATCTATTCACGCCTGACACAACACTAGTCTTGCTGATGTGAAAACTTGTAAGCTCCAACCCAGGATAGCGAGATCGCCACTCCAGCTAAAACTAGCCAACCGTACCAACTAGCGTGACCACCATTCACTACCGCCCGCATCCCAGTGCTGGCATGAGTTAGCGGCAATGCATACACGAGTGCTTGCATTGCTGGGGGCAGTTGCGCTGGATCGAAAAAAGTCGCGCCCAGAAACGACATCGGCACGATCGCAAAGTTATTAAATAATCCAACAGATTCGAGTGACTTGACGGTTAATCCCGCAATTACGCCCAAACCCGCAAACACCATGCAGTTCAGCAGCAACAGGAGCAGAAATTCGGGATGGAGAAATCGCCAATTACCCGTAGCTAAAATTGCCACCAGAATCACCGAACCTGATGTCAGCAATCCTCTGATCACACCCGCCATCATTTTGCCCAAATGCATCGCTAAAGGATGAATCGGTACCATCAGCATTTCTTCAAAGGTTTTGCTGTAGAGTCGATCGCCACAGATCGAAAAAGTTGTGCCGCCGAAACTAATCGTCATCGCCGACAATGCCACCATCCCAGGCAAAATAAAGCTGAGATAGTTAACCCCAAAAG
>JBBRVB010000513.1:0-2178 GCA_038247275.1 Chroococcales cyanobacterium | reverse complement strand
TCGTGACGTATTATCAACAAGTGCAGATTATTGACAATACGCGATCGACTGAAACCAGTGTTATTTCGTGGATTAGAGACTTAGCGTGAAAAGTCAGGTAACGTTATCTGTTATTCGCTCGGTTTTAGCAGTGAGTATTAAATCTTCCTTCACCCCCAACCTCTCTCCCAAGGAACTTAATCTGGAATCAGCTCACAGCAAGGAACTGTAGGTTGGGTTGAAGAATGAAACCCAACATGATCAACCAAAGTTTCTTTCACCCCTGAGACGACGTTTACGTCGGCTCAGTTGCTCCCAAGGAAGAGGGGCACCGTCACCGGAGGCGAGAGCGGAGTGAGGGCTGCTAGATATCTTGTTACAACAGCGTTAATTGTCCAGCAGTTTTTGATTTAGTCTTATTATTGGCTTTGTCCCGATCGATATGTTCGAGCTTATCATCTACGTCAATAGCTAAAATATCTGAAGAAGATTCCAGATCTAGTAAGACGCGATTACTCGATCTCGCTCCGAGATTGTCTCCAGATAATAACTCATTGGCGGCGGCAATCATCGCCGTGGCAATGTCTTTAAGATCGGGGCGATTGTCCAAATAAGTAGACAGTGCTACCATCGGATCGCCAACACTACAGCCAAGTTCTGGCAATCGTGGTTGACTGAGTTGACTGATGAGTTCGGCTTGAATCGTGTAGTGATGCGCCGCGCTTAAGGCTTCGTGAATGCCACTAGTACTAATTAATTCGACTTGTTGAGGATTGAGTTGATAGATCAGGCGCACAACTACATCATTGATATCTACTTTCGCGATCGCCGCTAAGATATCTAATTGAGGCTGTTCGCTAGCGGAGATATCAATTTTAATCGTCCGAAAAGTCCGTACCTCCAGAGGGCAAAATTCCCAGGTAGTCTCAAAGCTTTTACTCGCTGGCTGCACCGTCGGCTCAATCGTGACTAACACAAAGCCTTTATCTTCTTTCTCTTCGCTAAAATCTACCCGCTCGATACTCCCCGGATAGACAACGGCGGGGTCGTTAGTTTTATTGAGATTTTGGTGACGATGGACGTGCCCCAGAGCCACGTAGTCAAAGCAAGAACGGGTCAGGAAGGACAGGGGAATGGTAAAACCGCGTCCGACAGCTAAAAATTTCTCGGCTCCCAGCGTGGCATTATCCGCCATTAGGTGAGCTAAGACGATCGTCGGTACATCGGGATTGAGTTTACGAATCTCGCCTTCTAGTCGCGGCTGGAGTTTATCGAGTAATAATTGGTTGACTTCCAGCATCGAGAGATTTTCGGCAATCTCGCGCGTGAGGAGAGTGGAGCGATTGAGCCAAGGGAGGGTAATAATTTGGATCGCACCGCTGCGAGTATTGATGACATGAGTCTCGATCGTATCACCCACGATCGTCCCCGGAACGCCCAAGGAGCGATAAATTGACAAGCTGGCTCCACCTTGTCCCTGAGAATGTTGATCGTGATTACCAACTAATAAGACGGTGGGAATATTGGCATCGACGAGCCGATAAAATTGGAGCGCAAAGGCTTGTTGAATATAAGGCGCGGGTGTCGCATCAGGAAAGGCATCGCCACCAAATAATACCAGATCGACGGGTTCGGCTAACGCCCTGTCGATCGCCCTCGACAGCGATTTGACAAAATCTTGAAATCGCGTGTTCAGTCCGGTTTCTGGGTCGATCTTACCATGCGCGAAACCTCCACCCATGTGGATATCGGATAGATGTAGAATTTTCATCGGATTAGGTTTTAGGCTTTCTCGGCTATCGCTCACTGACCAGCTTTAAGTTGTAGGGATGAGATGCCGATCGATGGATCGGGTATCTCAGTAACTATATACTAGCCGAAGTCGCTCGGTCTAGCGATTTTAATTCATTGGATCTATTTCAAGATCGTATTTTTCTAAAAGTCCGGCAAGACCTGATTGCGAAAACTTGGCTTTCTTAATACAGTTTAACTCTGGATGGATTCTCGTTCTGAGCACATGAGCCAACGAGTAGTGAACAGAACTTGAGCCAATTTAGGATTATAAATAATCCCTAATGAATATCTTTTTCACTAAAGCCTAACCGATTGCTTGGTTTTAACCAGTGCATTATAGTAAACAGTCTGCGTTTGCACCGCAATCTTCGCCCAATTAAAGCGTTTGCCGAGTTCATCGTAGGC
>JBBRVB010000512.1:0-2195 GCA_038247275.1 Chroococcales cyanobacterium | reverse complement strand
GGGCCAGCATAATCAGGGATATACTTAATCCCACAATAAGCGGCGGGATTGTGGCTGGCGGTAAACATCAGCGCACCCGCAGAGTTTAATAGCCGAGCGTTGAAAGCAATCACTGGAGTCGGACAATCTCGATCGACTATTTTCACCGTCCATCCCAAATCTGCCAACACTTCGGCAGCAGTATGGGCGAATTTGTCTGCCAAAAATCTCGGATCGTAAGCAATTAACACCGGACGATCCTGGCTATAAGCCGTGCTGAGATATGCGGCGATCGCGCGTGTTACCTTACATACATTAGCAAAGGTAAAATCTTCAGCAATTATTCCCCGCCATCCGTCAGTCCCAAACTTAATTTGATGCGTACTGCTACTACCTGCGCTCATCGTTAGATTTCCCTACTCACTCGCTGATCTTCGTGTCCTAACACTATCATAAGCCGGGATCTCGAATCGTTGCGTAGTTAGCAAAGTGAGGTCGATCGATCGGATGTATTACGCCCAAGGATATGGGCAATTCATGAATCGTCCCTCCCATTAGGCATCCGATTTGTAGATCTGTAGGTTGGGTAGAGCGAATGCGAAACCCAACATCCTCACATTCGATCCGTGGGTTTGTTGGGTTTGGTGCCTCAACTGGTGATGGAGAATTACCCATCTTTGACTCTGTTATTTTCATATTACGAAGTTGATCTTGACCAAAATTGGTAACTATTTCAAACAGCGCAACGTCTTGAACTGATGTTGGCACATCCATGAAAGTAGCCGATATTTTTATTAAGAGGAACCGGATGAGGGCAACCCCCGTTGCGACAACCCGAACAAACTGATACAGTCATGGTATTTCCATGACCAAAATGTTGGCTGACAACATCGACTTGCCCGATCGAGCGTGAAATCGCAAGCCTAAAAGCGTTAAGATCGATGATCCGTAGGATAGGCTTTGCCAACGAATGCTCCAGAGCGCAAGACTGTGAATGTCCATCGACGTAAAACTACTGTGGCGATCCCCCGTGAACAAAATTCAACCCACTAATATTTCAGCGTTAAAAGCCGAAGTTGCTCGGTTTCGTGAAGAACTCAATACCCGTGACAAACTCGTCCAGCAACTATCTCAAGAACTATTCCGACTAGTCAAAGATAACACTGCGTATGCGCCTAGACCAGAGGTAGCGGGAGATTATCGGGCGGAGGTGAGATTGCTGCGCGAACAACTTCAGGGAGTCGAGCATCAAGTCCATTTTTATCAAGAACAACTCCAACGACGGGATGTAGAAATCCAAGAACTGCGCCAAACGATCCGCGAACTCAGCGCACGTAGTCAAATGTTGGAGCAAGTAATTCGGGAACTCCCCAAAGTTTACACCCGCAAATTTGCCGAACGGTTGGCACCGATTAAGACTAAAATCATGTCCTTGCAGAGTGAAAATCGCCAACTGCAAGCTCAACTGGTAAATGTGACAGATCGAATTGCCACTAGAGGGATCGATCTTCAGCAGCAGCCACCGGATCTCAAGTTAGACTTACCCAATATTAATCAGCAGCACTCTCCCCAGCCCATGACTGTCCTCAGTCATGTCTAAAATCGTCGTGATTTTGGATGATACTTCAGATAGTCAAAGGTTGGGCGTGGCAATGCTCCGATCGATCGGTGAGATCGTCGAGTCAGTCCAGTTTGTAACTGTCACTGACTTACCTGCCGTTGCCAATCCTAGAGCTATTTATTGTCCGATGACACTCAATCTTCCCCCGACATTCGAGTTTTGGGGACGATCGATCGGTCAAAGTTGCCAAGATATCGAGCATCTCCGCGACCTAGCCGCCACGACAACGGGCATAAAAGTAGGTGACGTTGGAAATTTGTGGTTGCCTGTAATTTGGACGGCTAGCGACCCAATTCATGGGGAAGTTATCGGAGAGATCGAAGGTGGTAATTATCAGAAACCGATTCACCTTGAAGATATCGAGCGACAATCGATCTGCCAGTTTGCGACCCAATTACTTACCCAACTGACCGCACCACCCGCCACTTATCTGGTGCAATTTAGCCAAGTAGAAGGGGGGATAATCTTCGATCGATTATTCCCCTTTCCCGCTATCCCCGCACTAGCGAGTATTGGGGTACAGCAGCCAGATTTATTCGACTGTCATTGGCGGTGTATTACGGGTCAATCGATCGGTAATGTGGATCTAAAGTAG
>JBBRVB010000511.1:0-2214 GCA_038247275.1 Chroococcales cyanobacterium | reverse complement strand
GAAGCTAGCCGCAGATCTTCTCTTTGGCTACTACTTACTTGCTGACGTTCAGGGCTAGGTAACAACACTATTTTCCTGTTATGGGTTTACTAATAAAATAGTACTATGATTGGGTAGCTTTTTTGTCGGGAATCACCTAATGTACATAAGACAATAAAAAATGCCGCCAGATAAGGATTTGAGGTTAAGACCATTGCTGTGACATTAATTTGTTAAGTGGGCAGATAATTAGTTAATGTACACCAGGCTCGATGCTCGATCGCGTCCGCATCGCTAGCATCCTGTCCTACTTACAGTAAATCGATACCCACCTTCAACGCGGGATTATTTTCCCATCTGTCCCCAACATGGGCATAAATCGCCGTAGTCCGGGGATCGGCATGTCCCAACAAATCCTGCACCTGCCTTAAAGTCGCCCCGTTTCGGAGAGCTAATGTCCCCGCCGTATGCCGTAAACTATGCGCCGAGAGCGTCCGCCCCTCCATATATTTAAGATTCGCCGCCTGAAGATATTTATCCACCACCTGACGAATCCCCCGCCGTGATAACCGTTCCCCACACCCGTAATTACTGAGATTGATCGATAGCGGACTATCCACCATACAATCAAACCCCGCCCCCCGCCGTGCTGTCAAATACTCCTCTAATACCTGCGCTAACTGAGGAGTCAAAGGCACCACTCGCGTATGTCGCTTACTACTGACTTTCAACCCTACCCGCGTTCCTTGCCGTACCACATCGCCAATATTCAGCCGATGCATCTCGACACTCCGAGTCCCTTCGAGAGTCATCACGCCCAGCAATAACTTATCCCGCAGGGTTTTCAAAGGTATGGAAGTATTAATCGACTTGAGCAGGATGGTAGCTTCGTCCTGTTCGAGATAAGTAATCCGCGCCGCTGGATCGATCGATTCTGTGGGTGGTTTAACGCCCCAAGCCGGATTCCCGCCCATCAATCCATATTCTACCGCCGCATCGTACAACCGACTCACTGCTGTCAATTTCACCGCGATCGTGTTGGGCTTATACCCTCGCTGTGTCAAATGCCACCGATAGATCTTAATCGTCTCTCGCGTCGCCGCCTGCGGATCGATCTTACTCTCTCGACACCACTCTAAATACTGTTTGACCTGCGTCCAGTAGGTGACGATCGTATCGCCACTGGCACCACCGTTGGCAACATCAAATTGCAAAAAGTTGGTGAACACGCCAATCAATGCGTCGCAGTCAATTTCGACAACTACTGCTGTCTGTTGCTCGGTGGTATCGACCATCTGCACAAATCCTAGTTAGCTCTCTCATTCTATAAAAAATCTTCGATCGATGTCACGCTTTGTAACAAAACCTCAATTTCGCGCGCTAGTCCCGTGCTATCCCCCGCCACTCCCACCCAATAGACCCGATCCGATCGATCCTCCCGACATTTTTTGTCAATTTCGACGCTCTCAATTATCTTTTTAAATTAAGCGTATAGTTTTTCAATAAATATATGTGTTTTTTGCATATGGCTTTATTTTAATTGTTTAATTAAAGTATATACAAACGTATTTTTGCAGCGAAGTCGTATTTAAATATAAATTAATGACTCGAATGAAAGACTAGCTATTGATAAAATCCTACCTTGTCGGGATGGCATGGATTTGAGGATAAAAGTTAGTTATTTGCCAGATTACTGGCTAATCTGCCCCCATTTGGGGAAGATGAGTAGAAGCTCAAATGGGTAGAAATTTGGGATCTGAGGGAAATGAGGTACCGATAAATACACTTATCGGTACCTCATTTCCCCCTCTTCTGCTCACAGCAGAAAGATCCCGATTAACTTCACTCAGATGGATTCAGTATTTGGCACGATTGATGATTTTGAGTGGCTCTACTCAAGGATCGGAATACTCGATCGAGTGTGTTAATTCGATTGCTGTCGCGCACCAAGCAGCGCGACAAGACAGACGGCAAGCCGTTCGGGAATTTTGGGCATGATAGAGCGAGGGGTTAATTAGATTTAGCTGCGTTTATTCGATCGGGAATTTTGGGCAATTTTCACTAGGCGTGCCTCCCATAATGAGATTTAACTTCTGCTAGTTGGACTCGATCGATCTGGATAAAACTAGGATTCGCGACCCAAATTAATAATGTCAGTTTGACCTGAACTTTTAGCGACGATCTTTTTGGCAATCTCGTTAATGCTTTGATAAAGTTGAGATGATTTTACTATAG
>JBBRVB010000510.1:0-2224 GCA_038247275.1 Chroococcales cyanobacterium | reverse complement strand
GAGTATTGGCGTGCAATCGATCGCCTTAGCCAGTTGTTTTGCAGGTAGAAGTTTGCGGCGTGCGGCTGAGGATGTATTGACGGCGATCGATTTGGGAGATCTCGATCTGGCTCGATCGAAACTCAGCATGTATGTGGGCAGAGATACCGCTAAACTGACGATCCCCGAAATCCATCGTGCCATCCTCGAAACTGTCACCGAAAATGCGATCGATGGTGTGATGGCTCCATTGTTTTACGCGATCGTTGGGTTATTTATCCCCGCAGTTGGGGCTGTGCCCCTGGCAATGGCGTATAAAGCAGCCAGTACCCTAGATTCGATGGTCGGTTACCGTCGTGAGCCATACGCCGATATTGGCTGGTGTAGTGCCAAAGCTGAGGATATTCTGACTTGGTTGCCCTGTCGGTTAGCAGTACTGACATTGAGTATTATTTCTGGTAAACCGCTCACTGTGTGGCGACTCTGTTACCGCGATGCAATTCAAGATCCCAGCCCCAATTCTGGCTGGAGTGAGTGTGCTTACGCCGCTGCATTGGGAGTGCAAGTTGGGGGCATCAATTACTACAAGGGACAAGTTCAGGAAAAGCCGCTACTGGGTGACGATTTACAACCAATTACGATCGAAATTATTCAGCAAGCTTTACAGTTAACTCGCTTGAGTTTTTTGTTGTGGTTAGGATTGGGATCGATCGCCGCAGGCTATTATTTATAGATTTAGCCGCAGGCTATTATTTGCATATTCAGCAGGGTGTTACCCCGCAGGATCGCGCACCAACTCCGCTGTCTTAAAAAGGTACTTCACAAGTGAAGTACCTTTTCGCTGTCAACTGTCAACTGTCAACTGTCTGATCACCGCGATCGCGTGCAGTCAAAAACTACCTGTAATAAATCACGATTAGTGTAAGGTTTAGCGAGAAAGTATTGGCAACCAACACGTTGTGTTTGGGCGACGGCTTCGATCGAATTGATGCCGCTCATGGCGACGATGGGTAAATCGGGATTGAGCCGATGGAGGGCCGCTACTGTGGTGAGTCCATCCATAACTGGCATCATCATATCGATTAAAACACTATCGATCGTGTCGTGATGCTGTTGATAAATCGCGATCGCTTCGGCACCATTATTAGCTGTTATTACTCGATAATTATATGTCTCCAGAGTGGTTTTTAGTAGCTCTGAGATCGCGATTTCATCATCTACGACTAGAATCAACTGTTGCTGACCGGAAGGTAGTTCTGGCTCATCCTGGTCGGGCTGAATTGGTGTATTGCTGGCAGGTAAATAAATATGAAATTGGGTACCCCGATCTACTTGAGTTTGGACATCCAGAAAACCACCATGACTTTTGATAATGCCGAGTACCGCTGATAAACCTAAACCCGTTCCTTTACCGATCTCTTTGGTCGTCACAAACGGGTCGAAAATCCGATCGAGCAGTTGGGGCGCAATGCCAGTTCCGGTATCGGTGATGCTCATCTCTACATAATTTCCTACTTGAGCATCTAGATGGGTGCGGGCGAAGGCTGAATCGATCGATCGATTGGCAGCTTTGATGCTGAGGGTGCCACCTTGGGGCATGGCATCGCGGGCATTGACACACAGATTCATCAGTACCTGATGGAGTTGAGTCATATCCCCCGATACCGTCCACAGATCGGCAGGAATAGCTCGATCGATCGAGATCGATTTGGGCAGGACTTGTGCGACGATCTTTTGAATGTCTAGGAGCAGGTGCGCGGGTTGGATCGATATATGCTTACCTTCGATACCTTGGGCAAAGGATAAAATTTGACCGATCAAATCTGCCCCTCGGCGGGAACTAGATTCTAAGATTTCGATCAGATTTTGGGTCCGATCGTCAAGATTTGGCAATCTCAGCGGTAATAACTG
This sequence comes from Chroococcales cyanobacterium, assembly GCA_038247275.1. Lineage (GTDB taxonomy): Bacteria > Cyanobacteriota > Cyanobacteriia > Cyanobacteriales > Chamaesiphonaceae > Chamaesiphon. The sequence goes on along the minus strand of JBBRVB010000510.1, from coordinate 334 downwards.
CGCGGCTGCTAAAATCGGGGTGAGGACATTATTTAAGTCGTGGGCGATGCCACTGGCTAGGGTGCCGAGACTTTCTAAGCGTTGCGCTCTGAGGAATTGAGCTTCGAGTTGTTTTTTCTCGGTAATATCCATGTGGATACCGATGGTGCGGGTGGGATGACCATCTCGGTCGAGAAACATGCTACTTTTGACCGCCATCCAGTAAGTGTTAGTATCTAAACCGAAGATCCGAAACTCTAAATCCAATCCTGGAGATAGTTGTAGTGATTTACTACCGGATATGTTACTTACATTGAGGGAATTTTGTGGCGCATCATCGCCAAAGGCGATGATG
>JBBRVB010000509.1:0-2226 GCA_038247275.1 Chroococcales cyanobacterium | reverse complement strand
GCAAAGGTTGAATTTAGCCGCGATTCGATTGGATTTGGGAGTGAGTGGGATTGCCGGATTCTTTGACGATCGCGTTAATGAAGTTTTGGGGATTCCCGAAGATGAAGCCGTGTTGTATATTACTACATTGGGTCGTCCGGCTTGACACTCCCCATCGTTTCCCTTGTAACCAGACTCAGCAATACTAAAAATCGCGACGGAGCTAACATTTATGCCAGCTAAAGTAACTAAAATTTGGATCTCAGCTCTAGGAGCGATTTGGGCAATGGGGCTATTAGTACCCTTATTACCAGCACTAGCAAGTACCGTAACTGCCTCTACCAAAGTTAAGTCAGCCACAGTTAATCTAACTGGTACGATTAGAAAAATTGCTGTAGAAGGTACCTGTTATCAACTCGCTGCTGATGATGGTAAAAAATATGAATTGATGGGCAAGTTTCCCAAAATCGACGGGACTAGAGTGCGGGTTAGTGGCGTGCCAAAAACCGATATGGCTACTATTTGCCAAGTCGGGCAACCGTTACAAGTGAAAACTGTGCGCGTGATTAAATAACACCAATTGACGGTACAGGTAGGGGCAATTCATGAATTGCCCCTACCGACTGAGAACTCAAGTTAATCACTCTGGTTTGACAGTGATAACTCCGTAGGCACTAGGGGAAAGATACTGACGAGCGGCGAGTTGAATGGTTTTGGCATCTAGAGCTTGGATCTGTTGGGGATAGTTGAGGGCTGGGGTGAGATCGCCAACTACAGACTGATAATAGCCGTAAAGATCCGCACGATCGCTCGGAGTTTCGGTGCCAAAAATATAACGATTGGCAACTTGACGACGGATGCGGGCGATTTCAGCTTCGGTAACTAGCGTGGTTTGAAGTTGGAAAATATGTTGGGCGATAATCTTCTCGACTTGGGCGAGATTTTCGCTGGGCAACTGCGCGCTGAGATAAAATAGTCCCTGAATCCGGTTGCTCATATTACTGACGCTGATACTATTTACCAGTTGGCGTTCTTCCCGCAACTCTTTTACCAGTCGCGAAGTGCGTCCTGAACTGAGGATCGCGGCGAGGATATCCAGCGGATAGGTTTCGGATAAATTCAACAAGCCAGGGACGCGCCAGACCATAATTAGTCTTGCCTGTTGGAGACTGGGATCGATATGTTCTTTGCGAACCGTGCGTGCAAATGCTGGCTCGGGAGTCGGGCGGGGCTTTGTGCCGACAAATTCCGCAGCGGGGATCGTGCCAGTCTGGGAAGCAAACCCATCCGCGACGATTTCGATTAATTCTTCGACGGGTAGATTGCCCACGGCGACTGCTGTCATTGCGGCTGGTTGATAATGAGTCGCGTGGAAATAACGCATCTGTTGGGGCGTTACACCTTCGATTACGGACTCTGGCCCCAATACCGATCGCCGATATGGTAATTTAGCAAAGGCGACTTCGATCGCGTGTTGATAGATCCGCCGCGAAGAACTATCATGCGATCTCCGAATCTCTTCAAGCACCACCAATTTCTCGCGTTCAAAGTCATCATCGGGGATGCGTGGATTGGTGACGACATCGATTTGAAGTGGTGCAAGTGCCTCAAAATCTTTGGGCGCAGTAGTGATGTAGTAATGAGTATAGTCTTGGCTAGTCGCCGCATTAGTCACCGCACCCCGCTCTTCGATCAGTCGCTCGAATTCTCCTGCTGCTAGTCTGGAGGTACCTTTGAATACCATGTGTTCGAGGAAATGCGCCATCCCATTAATCGCATCAGTTTCTTGAAAGGAGCCGACATTTAGATAGATATTCAGATTGACTGCTTCGACAGGCATCTGTTCGGCAATAATGGTCAACCCGTTGGGCAATCTCCGAACTGTCGGGCGATCGATTGTACTGCTCACTGAGATTGTGCTCCTGATATATAAGTCTACTTAGTTGGTGCGTTTTTTGGCGGAGTCACACATCCTACAACTGCAATTTTGCTCCTGCTGTATGGGTGTCTACTTACCGCTGATACGGGATCTCGATCGAGGCTACCGATTGATTAGCGGTCTAGTTGGCGTTCGCAATTTGTACTATCTAGATCTATCCGTCGATGATATCCAACTACTTATTTCAGTATAGTAGACCCACATGCGCCAATCGCTAACGATCGACATCATCGGTGATTGCTGGCTGGAGATCGCCAATGATGTAAATGTCATCTGGATCGTGTTGACTCGACTCGATCGATCGTGCG
>JBBRVB010000508.1:0-2274 GCA_038247275.1 Chroococcales cyanobacterium | reverse complement strand
TGCATTTTGTGAGTGGGTTATTGCTAGCGATCGGCTTTTACATAGCGCACTAAAATAATCGAGCATTAAAAAGACACCCGGCTTCTCAACGAAATCGGGTGTCTTTTTAGGTCGGATCATGTGTAGACGACAGCGATCTTTAGAAAAAACCGCGTAAATTTTGCCTGTAACTACTTGCATTCAAGCCATCAGTGCGATTTTTATAGGCAGCAGGAATCATCCTTTGGAGATTTGCAACACGTTCGTTAACCGCAGGGTGACTGCTCAAAAATTCAGGAGCCGAATTACCTCGGGCTAGCTTCTTCATAAACTCAGGCATCGCCATCGGTGCGTATCCACTCTGAATCATGGTTGTCAAACCGCGTCTGTCGGCATCATACTCATCCTTGCGGCTATTAGGCAATGTAAAGACTAATTGTGCGGCAATCTGAGCTACCTGATTGCGATCGACTCCGGCGATGGAGCTAATACCTCGCGCGATCGTGGCTTGTTTGAGGCGTTGGAGCGAATGACGACCGGTAATGTGCCCGATCTCATGACCGATCACTCCCGCTAGCTGCGCTTCATTATCGGCGGCTTTGATCAGACCAGTGTTGACATAAACATATCCACCCATCGTCGCAAAGGCGTTAATACCGTCATCGTCAACGACTTGAAAAGTGTATTTAATATTCGGTCTGGCACTATTTCGCGCTAGGCGTTGACCGATCCGATCTACATAGCTATTGACAGCCTGATTTTGATAGATTCTTACTCGATCGTTAAGTAGCGCGCGATTAGTATCTGCGCCCAACCTGGCTTCCTGAGCGTCAGAGATATTTGATAGCTGAATAATTTGAGCACCTTGCAGCAGAATTTGAAGCCAGTCAGCCGCTTGACCGATCTGTGGTTGCCCGATCGTGACAATACCTACCGTCAATGCACTGATGCAGGAATACAACCACCGTCGCCGCAACCACTTTTGGAGTGAAGCTACTCTCGCGAACATAAATCTTTTACCAAATTAGGGGTGTGTGTCAGAGCGATAACTGTTAAATTAATTTTAACAATCAACAATCTTTATGACGAGATTTATCTAACTTATGTTGCGATCGATTTGCGTTAGCCACAGCGACTGGAGTGGTACCGCGATGTCGGTCGAGCAACATCGCGGCTTCGACACCATTTAGCCTGGTGGAGTGGTTGGATCTGTCGGAATTGCTTTGAAGCTAGTAACGATGCCATCAAAAATTGGTAGAGCCTGCTGGATATGCTCATTCGCATAGACGTAGGTAACTTGAAATACCTCATTTCCTTCACGAAATAACCCGATCGATTCCTTAAATTTAGCACCTTGGATATCGACATCTACGGTCAGGCGGACAATCTGACGCGATCCAACATTATCTACTTTATGCTCGACGAGCTTAAATTCGGGCGGTAGCATCGATGGCAAAATCTTGGCCATCATGTCATGTAACTCCTCGATTGGCACGTCCCCTGGTATGGGTACGCGCGTAATCAAGACGATCTCGGGGTCTTTTTTGGCAGAATTAACCGCAATTGCTCTGAGAAACGTCGGATCGCTATCTAATATCTTGACAAACGATGCCATCGACGGAAACATCTTGGCAGCTTCGGTGGTGATGGCTTTAGTATCACCACTAGAAGGCGGCCCACCTTGAAAGCCTGTTGGTACGGTAAATTCTACTCCAGTACCTCTAATCGTTGTTTTACTGCTGTTTTGCAACATTGCTGAACTGGCAGGTGAAAGCGTCACAGCAGGGACGGGTGACGGCGCAGCCATCGCTGCCAAATTGGTCACAGCTAATCCACACAAAGCAATATTGAAGCCAATTCCAGAGTAAAGAAAACGCACGATCGAGACCTCGTAGTTAGATTGTAGTGACAAGCAACTGATATTTTGAATTGTAGTCCGTAGTTTTCTAATTGAGTGTGTTTTCGATCGTTACAGCACTTTCCAGCTATATGGAGTACACAAACGTTATTGAAAGACTGACTTGGTAAAGGTTCAGTGTACTGCATGAATGAGGCAAGTGCTGTATGCAGTAGACTTCCTGCGAAAGTCAGGGGATAGAGAAAAGTGCGGGAACAGGGGTTTTTCCAGTTCCCGCACTTTTCTCTATCTCTTATATCTTGATTCAGCAACGCCCTATTTTACCGAATAGCAGGGGTTTAAAGCCCCAGCACTCTGCTCTAATTACTTCGCTGTCAACTGTCAACTGTCAACTGTCAACTGTTTAATTAGGTGCGGTGGTCGTGGGGAGTTTGGTA
>JBBRVB010000507.1:0-2282 GCA_038247275.1 Chroococcales cyanobacterium | reverse complement strand
GAATCTGCGTCTAATTTTATGGATCTGGAGTAGTTGAAAGGAGTCCCATTGCCCGCTTAGAAAAATGAAGCGAGATGTGGTAATTGTTCAATATTTTTTTCGTAAATGACAATAATTAGTTAAACTGACATTAATGTGTTAACAGTGACAAATAATTAGTTAATGTACACTATGTAAAACTGACAAATATTGTACAAATGTACACTCGTCGTTAAGCGGGTAGTGGGACTCGAACCCACGACGTTCACCTTGGGAAGGTGACATTCTACCACTGAATTACACCCGCAATTCAAGACAATCTTAACATACAACGCGATCGATCCACAACAGCTACTCTGAGTGGATTCATTTATGATAGATAAAACTTGAGGTAATTTACTTCGAGCAAAATTGTTACACCGAATCGTCGATCGCGCGTTATGAACAAGATGCATCGTCGGGTCTCTTTGGCGCAGCCGCTGAACGTCAGCATTATCGCTCATCGAGGCAACACAGCTACGGTAAAATCCGAGAATACCATGGAAGCTTTTCAACAAGCGATGGTCGTCCTCCAAGACTGCGCTCAGGACATCGGCATCAACCAAATCGAATTCGATCTGCGGATGTCCAAAGATGGCTACTTAATCAGTTATCACGATCGCTCGATCGATGACATTAATATTGGCGATCTCGATTATCATGAATTGCGATCGATCGCCCAAGGTAAGGGGTTTGATATTCCGTTATTTGAGGATATTCTCAAGCTGTGTCGCGATCGGATCGCACTGGACATCGAACTAAAGGAAGAAGGTTATGAAGATCGGATTGTAGCTCTGACTACCAAATATTTAAAATATTCTGATTTTGTTATCAAATCTTTTAACGATGCCTCCGTTCGGAAAATCAAAGCTCTAGATCCACAAATAAAGACAGGTTTATTACTGGGAAAGGTTAGTGGTAAGTTTCTCTTATTCAGTATTATATCTCAATTTTTTCCTGAACATAGAATCTTGAAAACCGGAGCAGATTTTGTGGCACCGCATTTTCGACTCCTCAAGTTTGGGTTTTTATGGCGAATGAAACTACTCGACAGGGAAGTTTATGTATGGACGGTGAATGATGAATGGCGATTGTTTAAATTGCTCGGTAGCAAGTATATTTCAGCGATAATTACTGACAAGCCAGAATTAGCTCTAAAAATTCTCGATACGCTTAGGAACGAGCGGGAACGAGCGGTCGGCAAAAACCACTAAACCGTTGGTACTTCTCCGCTAGAGCATCATGAGTAATCGCCTGATTAGCTCACAGAATTCGGGTCATTCGGCTCACATATTTCCAGGCCGAGGCATAATCTTTGCTAATTAATTCCCAAAAATAATCATCATCGAAAGCTAGGTATTGCAGTTCTATTTTGGGTTTAGTAATTCGGGGTGCCGAGCGGCGATTTGGTTTGGTGCCGATCGACCGATTGCCGCTCGGTTTCTGACCACTGGGTAGTGATGAGAGGAGACTAAGTTGGGTAAATTGAACCACAATTTAAGTTGAGAATATAAGGACGAGATCGAGATCGGGGAGATTGGGAAATTTTGGATGTATCCAAACAGGTAATCGCACTCAAATCGGCAAGACCTAAACAACTTGGTGCAGCTACTTAGGTTCCAATCAAGCTGCTGGCTTGAAGCCAAAGATGCGTGCGTAAAAAGAAAATTCATCAGTCAATGCACGTTTGATATTTGCCGCTTGGCGAAAACCATGTTGCTCGTCAGCAAAAGTGACATACTCGACGGGAATGCCTTTGGCTTTGAGGGCATCCACCATCATTTCGGCTTGATTGGGAGGGACGACTTTATCTTCGAGACCTTGGAAGAAAATAATCGGACAGGACAATTGTTGGGTAAAATAAAGGGGCGATCGAGTGCGATAGATATCCGGCTGGGTGGCATAGGGCGCGACTAATCGATCGAGATACTGGGATTCAAATTTGTGGGTGTCTGTGGCAAGGGCGATCAGATCGCTAACGCCATAGTAACTCGCGCCAGCTTTGAATGTGGTGCCGAAGGTGAGTGCGGCTAAGGTCGTGTAGCCGCCTGCGCTCCCGCCAGAGATGGTTAAGCGGTTGGCATCGGCTAACCCTTGTGTGACTAGATATAGTGCGGCATTGGTACAATCATCGACATCGACAATTCCCCACTGGCCATCGAGTCGGTGTTGATAAGCTTTACCATAGCCAGTACTACCGCCATAATTGACATCGACCACCGCAAAGCCGCGACTCGTCCAATATTGAGTTTTTAAGCTCAGTT
>JBBRVB010000506.1:0-2287 GCA_038247275.1 Chroococcales cyanobacterium | reverse complement strand
GATACTTGCTATGCGATCGCAATGCAGCAATCATCTCCACCACAGGCATTCCCGCCGCTCTAGCATTCCAAATGCTCAAAGGTGAGATTTGATAGGTGTGAATATGTTCGGGGCTTTTGACTAGTTCTGCAAAGGGAGCAATCGCATCTCGCGCTGCATTTGCATGAGGTGAATGGGTTTCGAGCAATACAGATCGATCGCTTTGAATAATTAAGGCATTGTCTGGAATGTAGGACACGATTGATTTATTAACACAAGTTGTTAGTTATTGGAGAGCCAACGATTGAAATCGTGGCTAATGATGCAAAGTCCGCCTGCGCGGACTAAGATAATAGTCCGCGCAGGCGGACTTTGTATCACGAGCAGCGGTTTTAACCGCTGAGATTATAACTAGTAACTTAGATTAATTTGGCAAACTATACCCAATCTTCTTGAGCGCGTTGCGAAACTTAGTTTCGGTTTCCGTCGGGACAACTAAATAACAGGCTGCCCCCCCCATCATCGCCGTTGGTCGATCGGCGAGGAAACAAAAAGCCTTCGTGCGAGTATCATTAGCAATCAGGACAGCCAGAGCGGGATCTACACACCGAATCAATCTCGCCGCACCGAGATCTTCCAAGCTGGTGGTACGAACTTGGAGATCTGCGAGAAACTGAATCACAGTTTGGGGTAGATCTTCACCACTATTAGCCACCAAAAAAGTCTTCAGTTCTTCAACACTCCGCCCTTGAGCAATTGCATCCAATAGCTTACCCCGATCGAATGTCCACACTGAATCAGAAACATGCTGTAAACTACTATCGAGCATCAATCGATCGGCACGAGATAATTCTTGCACGGCGACAACCTCTAAATTCGGCAAAATTCGCAGAATTTGGGTTTGAGGTAATTCTTTGGGAATATATCGATCGCTAATGCCTAATAAATAAGCACCCAAAGACGTAATCTTAAAATACGCTAACCCATCATAACTGCTTAAAGGATTGTCAATATAATAACTATTACCATCATTTTTGAAGTTTGCCACACCACCATCATCAGGATGAAGAAACGATACATCAATTATGCCCAGTGTCGCAATATATTCAAAGAAGCAGCACATTATATACCGAGCTTCGACAATCATAAAATTAGCATCATAGTAGCTACCATTTTCACCATCGATCGTCAAATTTTCGAGACTACGACAGACAACTAGATCGTATCCTGCCGCTAGAATATAGCGAAAGAATTCAGTAATTCTCATCCATTCTCCAACCGGGCAATCTTTCAAGGCTGCCACAAGTTGGGTACGTCTTCCAGCAACAGGAGTCAGGGAACGTTTGCCTTTACCAGTTTGTCCTTTAATCCCATCTACTCGCCGCAGTTCATCAAAGAGATTAGTTTTTTGCCAATTTTTCCAGAGAATTTGGAGTGTTTTTTCGGCTGGTTCGATTAAGGCTTTTTGTCCGACTTTTGTTAGCCTCAGATTTTTACCACTCAACTCTACCAGTTTCCCCGCTTGTAATAACATCACCCAAGCAAAGGGTTTAATATATCCGATTCCGTAATTATACTGCCAACCTTCTGGCGATTTGGTGAGCCTCCATTCACGATAATAGTCGCCTTCTTCTAATACTAGATCGATCGCTTTTAGTGTTGCTGTTGAGGGATGAAAAGTTTTATCGCTAACGGCAACTTTCCCCAAATCCACCAATCTCAATACCGTTAGCAACTCCCGCCTTGCCACTTGCTCGGTTTCCCGCATTTGCATCGGGAACTCCACCTCATAAGGTATCCGTTGGCGAGTTTCGCGATCGAACTCCATTTTCGTCACTGACAGCGTAGCTGCAATCGTCTCCTGACTGGCAATCTGAGTAGATATTGGAGGCGGTACAAATCCCCGCAGCCGCTGTTTCAAGTCTTGCGGCATGATGGAATGATAGAAGAACAAATCTAAAGCCGTCGGCTTAAAATCACTGCTATAACCATACCTCCCAGCACCCCAGCTAGGAGCTTCATTATACTTACTCACAAACCTAATTTTTTCGTATCGATCGCTAGTACTAGAATGGACAGTCTCCGCAATTGCCGCTTGTTGGAGTCGATCGCACTGTCCCCATAATCGCATTAGTGTCGAGCCTTCTAGCGACTGATGGACGTATTCAACTAGTTCGGCTTTGCGAGTTGGGGATTTACCTCCAGGTAACAAACCCGCCAGTTTCTTGAGCACGTCAACCGTGTGGATGTTGAGTGCCTCTAATAAAGTGGGGATGCGATCGATCTGGCTGTAGTAGGGCATTCTCTT
>JBBRVB010000505.1:0-2288 GCA_038247275.1 Chroococcales cyanobacterium | reverse complement strand
TAACGCATGTCGATCGTCTTATTTCTAAATCTGGGTGTGGGTAGTTTGAGTAATGGATTCGATCGCATTAACTCCCGACTAGAAGTAGATGGGAAGCTCGTCGCACAGCTCCAAGGCAGTCTACCGGGTAACGCGGAATTACAGGATCTCTGTTACCAGTGGCAATTTTATTATGCTGCTTATTATGACAACTATCCCCAGGCAGTAAGGGGAGACAATCCCCAGATCGAACTCGATAGTACCGGGATCACCGGCTTTTCAGTGACTAGTTTCGATCGAACGCGCCAGCAGCTTGAAACTCAGATGCGCGAGTGGCTCGATCTTAGCTCTTTTAGCACCTTAGCCGAACCATTACTGTGGCACGCTGGCGATCTCGCCGCCCAACCAGAGCGGCTCCACCACAGTGAAGTCATCATTATCATCGAATCGGCAGACGATCGAATTTATCGCCTCCCTTGGCACTGCTGGAGCGCACTCATCGATTGTCCGCAAGCCGAAATTACCTTTAGTCTCAATACCTATCAACGTCAAACTAGTACCTCCGGTCGCACCAAGCCGCGAATTCTGGCAGTATTTGGCGATCGCACTGGCATCGATACCACCGCTGATGCCACATTTATCCACCAACTCTCAGCAGATTTAGTCACACTGATCGAGCCGACGATCTCCCAACTCTGTCACCAACTCGCAGATCGGCAGGGCTGGGATATCCTGTTTTTTGCCGGACACGGCAGCGATCGCCAAGCTGGGGCGATCCACCTCAACCCACTCGAATCAGTGACCTTAAATGACGTTAGCCATGCCTTAGCCACCGCGATCGGACGCGGGCTAAAACTCGCGATTTTTAATTGTTGTAGTGGGCTGGGATTGGGGACTAGTCTAGCCAAATTAAATATCCCCACCGCGATCGTCATGCGTGCAGCCATCCCCAATCGCGTCGCCCAAGACTTCTTACAAACCTTCCTCCACAGCTTCAAAAGTGGCAATTCCTTACTAGTTGCCGTCGCCGCTGCCAAACGCCAACTCCAATCGATCGAAGCCGATTTTCCCTGTGCTACCTGGCTCCCCGTCGTCTTCTGGAATCCCACCGTCGCCCTCCCCACCTGGACATCATTTTACCCATCACCACGAGTCAAGCTGAGTCTGTGGAAATTAGGCGCGATCGTCCTCGCCACTACCGCCGCAATTTGGGGGATCAGAAGTCAAGGCTATCTAGAACCGATCGAACTTACCACCTACGATCTAAAGATGAATGCTCGCGCCCCCGAACCCCCCGACGAGCGGATTTTAGTCATCGGTGTCGAGCGCAATACACCAATTAGCGATCGCTTCCTATTTCAAGCCCTCCACAAGCTGCAACAGTACCATCCTCAAGCGATCGGACTCGATATTTATCGCGACATCCCGTTTGGGGAGGGACATCAGGATTTGAATACCTTGCTGCAACAACAGGCAATTATCAGCTCTTGTGTAATGTCGAGCCAGCGGCAAAAATTCCCAGGAGTATCCGCACCACCAGGCGTTCAGCCGGAACATGTCGGATTTACGAATTTTAGTCTCGATCCAGATGGTGCGATCCGCCGCCAGGTATTGGGGATGGCGGCGGTAGATGATGGCTGCACCACAGATCACTCTTTGAGCCTGCGCTTGGCATTAAAATATCTAAATATTCCCGCCGCCGATGAAGCCGAAGATGGCAATCTCAAAATCGGCAATCGTCAAGTAGCTGTCTTAGGAACGAGTTTTGGCGGCTATCGATCGACTCACGCCCGTGATAATCTCCGTGGTTTCCAGGTGATGTTAAATTACCGCAATACCCACCAGGTTGCCCCAGTGATGAGTTTAACCGAGCTTTTGACTGACGATCGACTCGCAGCGCGGATCGCTAATAAAATCGTCCTCATCGGCTATACCGGACAGGGGAATGGCGATACCTGGTATAGCCTAGACAAAACACGCCAACTCCCCGGAGTGATGATTCACGCCCAAATGACCACCAATCTACTCAGTCATATCTTAGACGATCGACCTTTGATTACCACCTGGGTAGATCTGGCTGAATTCGGGTGGATTTTACTCTGGGGAACAGTCGGCGGCGCGATCTGGTTCTGGTTGAGGGGTGACAAGTTATGGATCGTTCAACTGGGCGCAATCGGCATTCTCGTCGTTACTTGTCAAGTCTACTTGAACGCGCGATCGGTCTGGATTCCCCTAGTACCCACAGCAATGGCGTTGGTACTCACACCAGTCGTCGCAATGGGACTCGATCGATTGTTAGGGAATAGGGG
>JBBRVB010000504.1:0-2312 GCA_038247275.1 Chroococcales cyanobacterium | reverse complement strand
GAAAAGCCCGCGAGATCACACGATCTCTAGCTCGAAACTGCTGCACCTCATACTCACCATCCACCAACTGATACACCGAAATTGTTGGCTGCTTGGGAAAGCCGATATAGCGTCGCCCACCTAATCCCAAATAATCTACAATCCAATATTCAGGAATGCCCAACGCTTCGTAATCTCTCAACTTGGTGAGATAGTCGTCTTGCCAGTTTGTACTCACCACCTCAACTGCCAAATGCACCGATTCCCCCTGCGAGATCATCGATCGTTTTTTCCACATCGGTGCAGTTTCCAGTTCTATCTGATTGAGCACAATTACATCTGGAATATAACCAGATCGATCGAAATCCACTGGTTTTACAATTGCTTGACGTGGAATAAAACAAGGAATCTGTAACCGCCGAATCTCCATCCCCACTTCAAGGGCAATCAATCCACTGACCTGTTCGTGAGTTCCTGTTGGTTGCATTTCAACAACCACCCCGTCATAGAGTTCATAGCGACCATAACCATCTGGATACCAATCCAGAAAGTCATTAAGGGTCATGCCTTTAGGTACAGTTTGGAACATAAAACGATGTATCCTGTTTACCTGCAACGCCTACCATCTTATCAAGTTAGTGGGGATATACCCAAAGATATCTTGATTTGTCTGGCAAAATCTCTGGTTTCTCTGTATGACAACACGATCTAAAAGCTACTAGACTTTATCCCTCACTAAATTACCGATAATGCCCAGAAAAGACATATTTCATCAACTTGTTAAAACCGCCCTCGAAAATGAAGGGTGGACAATTACCCATGATCCGTATCATATTGATTTAGGCTTTGTCGATCTGTACATTGATTTAGGAGCAGAACGATTAATTGGCGCAATCAAAGATGGGAATAAAATCGCGATCGAGATCAAAACCTTTATTGCCCCTTCAACTATCTCCGAATTTCATACAGCGATCGGACAATTCATCAACTATCGCATTGCCCTAGAGGAAGAAGAACCAGATCGATTATTATATTTAGCAATACCATCAGATATTCACAAACGCTTCTTCAAACATCCATTCATTCAAACCGTAATTCAGCGTAACCAAATTCCATTACTCGTCTACGATTCCGAAAAACAGGAGATAGCTAAATGGATAAGATAAACTCATATCGTCAACTCATCCAAGAATCCCTAACTGAAAGAGCAAAACTACGCGCTCTCACCGATCCAGTCCAAAGTGAGCTAGTCTTCGATCGCGAAGGCGATCACTATCAACTTGTCAATATCGGCTGGAAAAACAGCAACACCCGCATTTATGGCTGCGCGATTCATGTTGATATTATCGGTGAAAAGATTTGGATACAACATGACGGTATGGAAGATGCGATCGCCGATCAACTGGTATCAAAAGGCGTACCAAGCAAAGATATCGTCATTGCCTATCATGCCCCCTATGTCCGTCAATACACAGAATTCGCTCTAGGTTAACAAGGAAAAATTAGTCTAGTATTAGAGACGGGCTAAATTCAAGCTATATCCACCTCAAACACATTATTAAACTTACACATCATGGACTACCAACAAATTATCACCATTGAATCAGGAAAACGCAGTGGTAAACCATGCATCCGAGGAATGCGAATAACAGTGTATGACATCCTAGAGTACCTAGCAGGAGGCATGACCGAAGCCGAAATTTTAGAAGACTTTTCCGAACTTACTTCCCAAGATATCAAAGCCTGCCTCTCTTTTGCCGCCGCCCGCGAGAAAAAATTATTTCTGGTGGTACTGTGAGGCTACTACTAGACGAAAATCTATCAGATAGAATCATCAGTAAGATTATTAATTTGTATCCTGAGTCAAAACACGTCAAACAGCTATCACTAATCAATACTGACGACGCACTCATCTGGCAATACGCAAAAGTAAATGAATATGCGATCGTTTCCAAAGACTCAGACTTTCATCAGCGCAGCTTGCTTTACGGTCATCCACCCAAGTTTATTTATCTTCGCATTGGGAATAGTCCAACATCAAAGATTGTTCAGATTTTGAGAGATAACTTTGATTCAATTGCCGAATTTGAAAATAGTGAAGTAGAAAGTATTTTAGTATTAGGTTAACCACTTGAAAAACTAGCTAACTTTTTCAAGCTCTCCCCATCTATATTTTTTTAAATATGAACAGAACCTCTGAACAAGCCTTTGAAAATGCGATCGCACTCCTAAAACAAAGTCGTGCCGACCTAATCAGCGTAACCCCTTGCTTTGAACTTCGCAATTTGCTAAGATTCTATATATGCATATCATCACCCGCACTCGGCTTGTAG
>JBBRVB010000503.1:0-2377 GCA_038247275.1 Chroococcales cyanobacterium | reverse complement strand
GCGCTGCAATCGCTCCACGCGATCGATCTGGCTGTAGCCAGACAATTTGTACCTAGAGATTTTGAGATTGTCCCCGTGCTTCCAGGCAAAACAGTGGGGAGCTTATATGTATCGATCTACGAATCTAATTCGACGCTCCAATATCATGAATTAATTGTTGCTCCGGCTCTAGTCCGCTATCGGGGCAAAATTGGGGCATGGATTTCGCACATCTATGTAGATAATCCCCTTTCGGTAGCAGGCGGCAGAAATATCTGGGGACTGCCAAAAGAGTTGGCTGATTTTGCGTGGGGCGATCGCGATATTACGGTTTCACAAGGTGATAAATCTCTCTGTCGAATCGATCGATCTTCTACCACATTACCACTCTCCTTCTGGGGCAAACTCAAAATTAGTGGTGATGTCTTTGGTAGTCTCGATCGAGATATTTTATCATTTCAAGGTGATGTCGAAACCGGACTTAACTGGACACCATTTCAATTGAGTATTCCGGCTGAAAGTCCTTTTTTCGCAGTTGATTTAGGCAATCCTTGGTTTAGCGTGCAACTAGAGCAGCTTCACCTCACTGCCAACGCGCCATCGAGGGTGGGACGTTCGATGTCGCCAGCCGTTGCGCGCCACCGAGAAACTTAAGCCAAATTCCAACTACTAGCCAGTGAATGATTACCGCCACCCAAATCGAGCCAGTAGCCAAATAAGCGATCGTACAAACTCCACCTAATAAACCTGTCAAAGTCAGGAATCTCCAGTCCATAAAGGTAGGATTACCCAATCGGTAAAACGTCCATGCATTTAATGGGTGATAGCTAATAAATAATATCAAAGATATTAGTGATGTTCCATAGATGTGTAATGATGAAGCTGTCTCGATCGGGTGGGGAATTAATAATAGTCTAAAAATTAACTCTTCTACTAATGCGGGCATTAACAATAGTGTAACCCACGATCGGATTTGTGGGAATAATCCCGACTGTGAATCAGCAGATCTTGGTGTGAATGTCAAAAATTTAGATCTGAATCCGATCGTTAGCGCAATTACCGCATAACCAATTAATAATCCCAACCCCAATAACCATCCCGACAAACTTGGTAGCGTGAATAACCCTGCCCAAATTCTCACAACTAACATTGCTAACATCGGGACTTGTCCGAATAAAATCGTCGGTGCGATCGGAAAGATATCTGGATTTACACCACCCACCTGAGCGGTATTTAAAAACCAAATCGTCGCTCCCCGACGAGTAAAAATCTTCGCAATCCCATCCTGGGCACCACGCGGTAACATCGTCCGCCAACTTACCAATCCCGCGAGTGGGTTGCTACTACTAGTAAACCCTTGACTTGACTTAATTCCCGCTAATTTTGCTGCATTTTGTTGCCAATCTCGGCGAACTATTCCCAACGGTGCGAGGGTAGTTTCCAGCTCCGCATCCAGCGATTGCAGCTCCCTAAATCGTAAAGTTTGCGGCTCCTGTGGACGATCGGCGATCCAAGCTTGAATCGCTGGCTGCGCTGCAACTTGACGGTTTAATTGCCGAATTGTCACATACAAAGCTTGGTTGGCATCTTGCACGCAGGAAGTCGCAGGTGTCACGCTCGCACTTCCCGTACCATCGCCAGTTCGATAACGGGCGGCAAAAATATTTAATTGTCGCTGTAATTCAGTCAGGGGCGAGAGTTTGATGCCGCCAAAATCATAATCCTCCGTCACCGGCGGATAACTAATTAACAGATCCGCAACTGGGCGAGTCGCCAACCAGCCCCGCTGAAGATGCCCCAGATACGTCGCCCAATCCTGTTTCCCTGCCACTATCCCATCGGGATTGTGAGCGTACACCTGATTGTATGCTACCTGCCACTCTGGTTCGTCAGTAAAATCCGATCGCACTACCGTCGCCATTCCATAGGCAAAATGTCCGGTAATAGTTTGCCACAGATCGACAGGATCGCCAGTTTTACCACCAATGCCACCGAAGGAATGGATGACTAATGCTCTGGTGCCTAATACTGCTGGGCGACTCCCCGCAGACATGCCCACGAATTTGACTTGTGATAACTTACCTTTATGTTGAGGCGTATTTTGCCAATGCTGTCGATCGAGATAATCAAACTTGGCAGCCACTTCGACAACCTCCCGCTGTGGTGTCAGTGTAAATAAAGATCGTGGTTGAATCGCCGCGACGGTAAATACACCCTGCGGATCTCGATCTCCATAAATATACCAACCCTGACTCCCGCCTGGAGATCGCTCCAAATCTCGAATCGAACTCGGCAATAATCCCGACTGTTTAGCTAGCATTTGAGGAATCCGAATCGTCTCGATTTGACCCTCAAAGCCGCGAGTAATTGGATCGTAATGTCGAACGCTAAAATACTC
>JBBRVB010000502.1:0-2408 GCA_038247275.1 Chroococcales cyanobacterium | reverse complement strand
TGACTGCTTGCCAAGAACTAGGTTACATCGGTATCGAACCCGATCGCGACCCCTTCCAGCTCTTCGACGGTCAAGTATTCAACCCTGACGACCCGATCGGTTATCTCCGCAATCAACCCATTCAGCGGGAGCTGGAGATTAGAACGATCGAGCTTGATTAGTTGAGGTTGCGAAGATCTACCTACCCCGCCCTACGAGCTGATTTACTGCGCTAAAACACATGGCATTCCTGACGATCGATCGAGTTACCAAAGTTTACCCTACCGCCAATGGTCCCGCTACCGTCCTCGACGGCATCAATTTGGATGTCCATGAAGGTGAATTTATCTGCCTAATCGGTCACTCCGGTTGCGGCAAATCCACCCTCCTCAATATGGTGTCCGGCTTCAATACCCCTACTAGTGGCAGCGTGACGATCCAAGATCGGGTCATTTCCGAACCCGGTCCCGATCGGATGATGGTGTTCCAAAACTACTGTCTACTGCCCTGGCTGACTGCTTACGACAACGTTTATCTAGCTGTAGATTCTGTTTATCCGAGTCATACCGAAGCCCAGAAAAAAGCGATCGTCCGCGAACATCTAGAAATGGTCGGACTAACTGAATCAGCTTCCAAAAAACCCAGACAACTTTCGGGTGGGATGAAGCAGCGCGTCGCGATCGCCCGTGCCCTAGCAATTAAGCCCCAAGTCCTCATCTTAGATGAACCTTTTGGTGCCCTCGATGCCATCACCAAGGAAGAATTACAAGACGAACTCCTCACTATTTGGAGCGAACATCGTGTAACAGTCTTGATGATTACGCACGATATCGATGAAGCTCTGTATCTAGCCGATCGCTTGGTGATGATGACCAATGGCCCTGCTGCTAAAATCGGTGAAGTATTGGATATTCCATTCGATCGACCTCGCAATCGCGAACAAATTATGGAAAGTAAGACCTATATCGATTTACGCAATTACGCACTCGATTTTCTGTTCAATCGTTACGCTCATCTGGATGATTAGCTCAATGATTGGATGTACCGACCAAACAACAATCGATCGCGATGTTCGGGATCGCGCTCGATTGCCAGTCAGCATCAACCTAAATTGAGTTTTCGATCTCAAGCCAATAGCGGCGGGACTTTCCCACCGGCTATTTACTTACGGTACTGGTGATGGGAGCTACTTGTGAGTGGTCATGAGGAATTTCGGCGGGATATGATGCTGACATCCACAGCAATGGTAGAAATGTCGCACCAAGAACGGTAACGATTGAGGTACCGATTGAAATTTTGAATAATTTCGATGTGGTCAAAGCTGTTAGATCGGTAGCTATGGACTGAGTTGGACGAGATGCAATTGAGGTAAAAGTCATAATTTTTTCCTAATCTCCATCGATATCTACAGTGAGTATTCTACAGTTGCCGCAAAAATATGAATGGTATGGTTAGTCACCAAAATATGCTCCGGCTGACAATTATTCCGTAAAAGTAGAATGTTTCAATGCCCATATTTTAACGTCACATTTTCAGCAGTCAGGATGGTGCAAAATCGAGATCTAGGCGATCGAATCTCTGTAATGTAGTAATTGTAACGATACCGGCGATCGACAAGTAATCTATATCCTTGATGAGAATTCTACCAAAGCCTTTGCCCTCAACCTTTTAGCTCCTCGTGTAGAAATGTTAAGATAAAGACAGCAATCATACCCTCGTTAGTTCGCATGTCAAATTCGTCTCTTCCGAAAGTTGTAGTAATTGGTGCTGGCATCGGCGGATTGACAGCGGGTGCATTGTTGGCAAAACGGGGATATGAAGTCACCATCTTCGACCAAGCGATCGTTCCTGGTGGCTGTGCGTCTACATTTAAGCGTCAAGGCTTCACCTTTGATGTCGGCGCGACTCAAGTAGCCGGATTGGAACCGGGCGGTATCCATCACCGGATCTTTGGTGAATTAGAAATTGACTTACCACCAGCGGTACCTTGCGATCCGGCTTGTGCGGTATTTTTACCAGGCGAAACTACTCCAATCAGTGTCTGGCGCGACCCCGAACGGTGGCAAGCCGAACGTCAGCAGCAATTTCCAGGCAGCGAACCCTTTTGGCAATTCTTACAGCAATTATTTACAGCTAGCTGGGAATTTCAAGGTCGCGATCCGATCTTACCCCCGCGCAATCTCTGGGATGTGACGCAATTAGTCGGCGCATTGCGATTGGGCACCCTGATTACTGTGCCGTTTACACTTTCTACCGTTGGCGACGCGCTCAAATGGTTTGGGTTAGCCGGCGATAAACGATTGCGGACATTTCTCGATTTGCAATTGAAACTTTACTCTCAAGTCACCGCCGCCGAGACAGCTTTATTATATGCAGCAACAGCTCTAGGAGTGTCTCAGACCCC
The DNA here is from genome assembly GCA_038247275.1 of Chroococcales cyanobacterium. Classification (GTDB taxonomy): domain Bacteria; phylum Cyanobacteriota; class Cyanobacteriia; order Cyanobacteriales; family Chamaesiphonaceae; genus Chamaesiphon. The sequence goes on along the minus strand of JBBRVB010000502.1, from coordinate 25 downwards.
CCAGGGACTCTACCACCTTCAGGGG
>JBBRVB010000501.1:0-2480 GCA_038247275.1 Chroococcales cyanobacterium | reverse complement strand
TTCAGTCTGTTCATCTTGTCTTTGTCGATGGAGTTAGATCTCGGATTCAGCTTACAAGTAGGCAAACCCTGATTTTGCAGTTCCTTGGCTCTTCTTCTCAACAATATTATTTTTTATCCTAAATAACCTGCTGAATGTAGGGTAAAACATTTCGGCTTGGGGTGACTGAACGGTTTCAACTGCTACCGAGCCGAGCGTCCGATACCACAGCCATAGCGATCCCATTAATAAAGTGAACAGAATCGTCGAGCCACCTGCATAGCCAATTCCTAGCGATCGATCGACAAAATCTGCCAGCGTCGTGCCCACTGTGGTCGTCGCGACAATGGTGATCCAGTAGACGATCGGGTGAAACTGCTTTGCTAAAATCTGCACTGTGACCGCAATGGCAAAAATTGTCCCAAACACGATCGTGCTTAAAAGATAGTTGTGATTTAGCGCAGACATCGATAAGGCATCGCCGCCAGTCTCACCCAGAGTTGTCGCCAAAATCTTAACGAGCCAGAAAGCTAAAGTTACTTCCGGTACCTTGCTGAGAAGCTCTTGCTGTCTTGTTGTGGTCATGTTTTTCCTGACGATCGATTTAATTACAAGTCGATCGTAAAGTATCAATGTCAAGAACTCGGAAAGATCGAATAGATAGATTTCGATGTTCTTTTCTAGTTCTTGACGATCGTGGATTAGCCTGGGTAGTAGTTTTAAAGTAAACATCCCATGCTGAAATTAATTACCACCAAGTTCACTCGCTGGACTCGTTCTAGTTTTCCACTCAGTTTCGTTGTCTTGCTGGGTTGTCTGGGTTTACTCGCGTTGTTTGGCTGGCTCAGTCAAGAAGTGCTAGAAAAAGAAGCACTCGGCTTCGACACGACGATTTTATTGTGGCTGCATCAATATAGCAATTCGACGATCGATAGTTTGATGCTAAACATCACTAAACTTGGCGATCCAGAGTTTGTCGTAGTATTGGTAACGATTAGTTTTAGTCTGTTGTTGTGGTATAAACGGGTGTGGACAGCCCAAATCTTATTTTTGAACTGTTTGGGTGGTTTGATTCTCAATCAAGGTCTGAAGCTATTTTTTGCCAAGCCTAGACCTCAATTATGGACTCCCTTAATTGTCGAATATTCCTACAGCTTTCCGAGCGGTCATGCACTCGGATCGTCCGTGGTATATGGGTTCTTACTGTATTGTTAGCCGATCGATACCCCCGTTATCAGGTGGGGATTTATGGGATTGCGGTAGTAATTGTGGGATCGATCGGGTTGAGTCGGTTATTTTTGGGTGTTCATTATCCCACCGATATTATTGCTGGTTATGCGATCGGGTTACTATGGTCGATCGCCTGTGTCGGAATTTTAAAGATGCAGAAAATCAAGAATTAGACTTCACGATCGAGATTGTGATAAGCAGCGAGTAATCAGTTAATCAGCAATCGCTTGTACTAAAAAAAGCAGCACGCGAACCAAGCAGCGAGATAATACAGGCGGGAATCTCAGCGCGATTTGAGTCGCTGTTCGCGCACGCTGCGCGAACAGCGCATAAGCTGAAAGCTGACTGCTGAGATCTGACTGCCGACCGCTGCTATAGTTCCTCATTAGAGCGATTTAGAAGCCATCGGCTCAGACGCTCGTGTGGCTTGGAGGCTGAGGAATTGCCAGAGGAGATTGCCTTCCCAACCAGGAAATTGCATCAAACCCCACCGGAGGGAATTGGGTGCGGTGGCAAATAAACGCACCATGGCTGCCAGCAATTCTGGTGTCGATAATCCGTCGGCCAAAAATTCCGCCCATTGACTTTGAGGCAGACTGAAGAAGGTATCGAAATGCTGTTTTAACAGCACCTCGTCGAAGCGCATCAACTTTTCCAAGCCAAACCGATAGAGATAGTATTTGCGGAGGCGATCGGGATTCCATAGCTCCTGCCAAGCCGCACGAGCGATCGCCGCTGGTTCGGCTTGGGGATCTTGAAGGGCGGTGGCAATCGCCTCGGCCAAGCCAGGAGCGCGGCGCAGCAACGCCCCTACCAGATAACCAGATGCTGGGTGTACCATGCTCGCCGCGCCGCCAAAAGCGACTATGGGTTGATGGAGATCGGGCAGCGGTAACGTCATCGGAAAGATGACGCGTTCGACCTCATGGACGGCAGTAACGCTAATTCCGCGCGCGGCAAGCCTATTGTGCAAACGTCGCTCCAGCAACTCGAAACTCAGCGGGGGTGACATCGCCAGCGATGTCTCTTCGACAAAATAGACATCCTCGCCAAAATCGCTCGCATATAAAAATGTCGGCGGCTCGTTGGTGCGTTCGGTTTCCGAGAGATGCTCACTGCGAAAATCCATGCAGACGAATTGTTGCCGATCGACTGGCGGTGCAGAAAAATGACCGACGATGCCATAGGCAGTTTGATACGCTACCGCCCCCTGATACTGCCGCTTGACAAACATCGACTCGTGCCCGCTCGCATCGATAACCACTCTGGCA
>JBBRVB010000500.1:0-2556 GCA_038247275.1 Chroococcales cyanobacterium | reverse complement strand
GCAGCCTTTTTGATTAAGATACAAGCATCAATATAGGTAGCGAGTGGCTTGAGTCCGCTAATCGGAAAATTCTCGATCGCGCGCAGAGTTTGAATACCGTAGTATGCAGATGCCGGGATCTGCCGTTCGCCCATCGAATCTTTCTCAATCCGGTAATTATCCTTATTCATCAACACTAAACCATAAGATCGCATAGGTATATTATTGCGAACATTGGCAGTCTAGATTCAAGTAGCTAGATCTGGATCGGAATTCCGAATGGATTTTTACTGAGTAATGTCAGCAATCTAAGTAACATATTACACAATTTAGCTCTGGACGCGATCGATCGGCTGAAGTTCTTAGCTCATCAGGAAATATTCGCAATCGATCGATTTACTACACCATCACTCGATCGTTCAGGAATATTTATCCTAAGTCTTTTGAAATTACCTTGTTTGACTGTTGTTTCTTTTTGAATATTGTGCATTGTTACTAGATTGGTTTAAAAAATATGCTAATTTGCTGAAGATTTCAAGTTTTATCGTTGAATTATAAATATTTTTTATTAGCTGTAACTTTAATAAAAGATCGGTAAGACGGCTACGCCATTTTGCTGAATTTACCAAGCTTTATGCTCTATCAAAGAATGCTCATGTTACAGTTAATACGGCTGCAAATAGCTTAAGGTCGCAAACTTTTTCATGTTTGTTTGTACTGATTACAAGTAGAAGCAAAAAGTGAGATCTTACTGAAAACTTGATAAGGAGAGTATAAATATTTCTATGAAAACCAATCAGTTAACTAAATTAATTGCGATCGGCACGATCGCCACTGGTGTTGCGGCTGTATTTTCTGCTACACCAGCACGCGCGGCTACTTTCAATGGTGGTCAGTTGGATTTTGCAGGTTTAACCTCAGATTTTTACACTCAGTTGACTACTACTGCTGTCGGTAACAATTTCAACATCAACTTTAACCCACTAGGCAATACCGCCATTTTGTCAAACGACTTGACTGTGCCGTCAGGGACGAATACTGCTTCATCATTAACTCCATCTACTTTCCAGCCAATATCTTCTGCTGTGGGTACCTTCACCAAAAATAGTGCCAGTGCTTTCACTCTTTTTAATCCATTATCATTTGCGTTTGGAAGTGGAACTAGTGTGAATATTGCAAGTGGTAACCTATTTTCACTTAATTTTCTTACCCCTGGAGCTGTAAACTTTGGATTCACAGGAGGTAACGGCATTGGTACCATTTCGAATGGTACTGACAGTACGACAGCTCAAGTGCTTTCATTTACTATTAGTGATGGGGCGACTCTTGGTGGTGGTAACTATGGTATCATAGCTGGCCCAGTCAATCCCACAGCAGTTCCCGAACCTTTTACTGTCATTGGGACAATCATTGGTGGTGCCACAGCTCTGCGGATGAGAAAGAAATTATCTGACGTTAACAAAAACTAGATCGACATCAAAACTAACTTAAAATTAGTTGACGCTTCAGAGATCGTAGATTTATCTACCAATAATTAAGGGATAACATTTAGCAATGACTAGATGTTATCCCTTTTGCGATCGAGATCCAAATGGGGATGGGCAAACTATGAATTACTGCTCTCCCCGTCAACAAAAATACGATCGTCAGGACGCATACCAGGATCGAGCAGTGGCTCCTGGTGCGGTAAGCTGTTGAATGACGATTCGCGACAGAAATTATGGCAACTATTAACGATAACTACCTCAAACTCAAAGCTGGCTACCTGTTCCCCGAAATCGCGCGGCGCGTCAATACCTTTGCTCAAGCCAATCCTGATGCGCCGATGATCCGCTTGGGGATTGGGGATGTCACGGAACCATTACCCCGAGCTTGTCGCACTGCGATGACAAAGGCGATCGAAGATATGGGAAATCGGGAGTCATTTAAAGGTTATGGCCCCGAACAGGGTTATGCTTGGTTGCGAGAAGCGATCGCCACCAATGATTTTCAAGCGCGAGGATGTGCGATCGATGCCTCGGAAATCTTCATCTCAGATGGTTCAAAATGCGATTCTGGCAACATCCTCGACATTTTCGGACATGACAACACGATCGCAGTTACCGACCCTGTATACCCCGTTTATGTCGATACCAATGTCATGGCGGGTAATACTGGGGATGCCAACGATCAGGGCGAGTATGGTGGTTTAGTCTATCTCCCCATCACGGCTGAGAATGATTTCATCGCCCAAGTTCCCAGCGAAAAAGTCGATCTGATCTACCTCTGCTTCCACAATAATCCTACTGGCGCAGTCGCAACCACAGCCTACCTGCAAGCGTGGGTAGACTATGCCTTGGCTAATGGCTCAATTATCTTCTTTGATGCGGCTTATGAAGCCTTTATCACCGACCCTAGTTTACCGCGATCGATCTACGAAATTGAAGGGGCGCGGGATTGTGCGATCGAGTTTCGCTCCTTCTCCAAAAATGCTGGATTTACAGGTACCCGTTGTGCGCTGACAGTAGTCCCCAAAACACTAACAGCCAAAGCCGCCGATGGTAGCGATGTGGAACTCTGGAAACTCTGGAATCGCCG
>JBBRVB010000499.1:0-2558 GCA_038247275.1 Chroococcales cyanobacterium | reverse complement strand
CCTTGGGGCGACAATCAACCCGTCACCGATTTTTATCGGGTGGTAAATCGAGAAATGCTCAGTCAATCAGGAGAAAGGACTTTTATTCCTACTCTAATCCCAAAAGGAGTAGGTCACGTTCATACCTGTATTGCAACTGTATTTCAAGATCCAATCAAGACAATCGACTATCTAGCAATGGGTATCTCTCTACCAATTGATTTCTTTGTGAAAACAACTGGTATGGGTCACGCGAACCAAAACATCTTACGGATATTACCGCTAATTCCAACAGATTTCATCTTTAAGTCTCAACTGCGACTTCGCACCCTCGCCTTAAATTGCCTCACGACATACTACGCCGAACTCTGGAACGAATGCTGGGATAACGATTGCCAACATACCCAATGGAGCAAAACCGACCCCCGCCTCCCCAACACCTTCTGGACAAACCTCACCCCCACCTGGAATCGTAACTGTGCCCTCCGCAGCGACTACAGCCGCCGCCAAGCCCTAGTCGAAATCGATGTCCTCGTCGCCCTCGCCCTCGGCTTAACCCTAGAAGAACTGACCGCCATCTACCGCGTCCAATTCCCCGTCATGCAACAGTACGAACGGGACACCTACTACGACACCAACGGGCGCATCGTTTTCACCATCAGCAAAGGCTTAGTCGGCGTAGGATTACCCCGCAAAGGTAATCCCAAACGCGGCATCATCGGCTGGGAAGATGTCCAAAACATGACCGAGGGCACAGTAGCAGTCACCGTCACCGATGACACCTTACCCACAGGCTCATTCCAGCGGACGATTACCTACCAAGCACCCTTCGATAAATGCGACAGGGTAGAAGACTACCGCACCGCTTGGGAGTACTTCAGCCACGCTTAATGATGTGTTGTTCCGTAGAACAACACATCACCGTCTAAGATTTGGAGTTATGGCTAGATGTCTGTTTATTACGGATTATAATTATTGCTATGCCCGCTAAAGATATTTACCACAACTCAGATGGATAACTTAACCGAACAATATCCACAAATAATCGAACGCATTTTTCGAGAATATATCAATAGTTAAGTACCACAAGCAACAGCCACCCTTACTCACTGAGGATTTATGTTAATTCAGAAAATTGTCCAAGAATTACAAGATATTCCCGAAGAAAAACTGGCAGAGATTTACGACCTCATTCATTACTTTCGTTTGGGTTTAGAAAAAAGCCTCGCACAGCCGCGTATCCCTGGATTACTATCTGGCAAATTGGGAACTGCTTTTTTTGAACCTTTGCCAGAAGAAGAGTTAGAAAAATGGGAATAAATTATCTCATCGATACCCATGTTTTACTCTGGTGGCTATTCGACGATCCTCAACTAAAATTAGATTGTCGAGATATTATTCGCGATCCCAATCATTGCATTCTGGTTAGTAGTGTCTCAGCTTGGGAAATTGCCACTAAGTACCGAATTGGTAAACTCCCAGAAGCTAAACAGATCGTTGAAGAGTATCATCAAATATTACAGCGGGCAAAATTTGTCGAATTGCCGATTTCATCTGTTCATGCGCTCAGAGCCGGAAGCTTACCGATCGAGCATCGCGATCCATTCGACCGAATGTTGATGGCTCAAGCAGAACTAGAAAATTTACCGATCGTAACTTATGACACTGCTTTTCACACTGGTCTGATTCAAGTCATCCCCGCTATGAAATAATTAAACCCGTCTCAATGCAAGAGCGATATCTACCCCAGTAAATTTACCCGACATGACGTTCGCGAAGAGTACCGGAGGAAATCGTTTTGACGATAAGCATCACGGTTGAAGAAGCTACCACCAGCTTGCTCGATCTACTCGAACGGGTAGGTCATGGTGAAGACTTTACCATTCTCAAAGATGGTCGAGAAATTGCGCGGTTATCGCCTCCAGCCAGTTTACCCCCTAGAGTTCCAGGGACAGCGGCGGGAATGATTAAGATTGCCCCAGATTTTGACGATCCTTTACCCGACGACATCCTATCGGGTTTTGAAGTTTGAGATCGTTATCAGTTTTAGTAATTACTTGAGGTACTCCTATGAGCGGAGTTATGCCAGCGAAGGATTTGAGTGTAATTAAAGCGCAACTCCAAGCAGAAATTTATTTACTCAGTGCGAAACTCCATGCGGTGGAAGTATTTGGCTCTCAAGAGAGTGCTGAAACTTGGTTAGCTGAATCTAACCCAGCGTTAAATGGTGACACTCCCAGCCAAATTTTAACTAGTTCGGTCGGATTGGAGCGAATAATCGATTTATTGAATGCGATTAGATATGGGGTATTCCTGTGAGTAAAACAGTTTGGATCGGGATCGTAAATGAGTTAACTGGTTATCTACTCTCATCCTTAAAGTAGTAGTATTAGAGACTGCATCAGAGATCCGAGCTACTTACCAGCATCAGCGACTTAGCAGACTGTCTCAAGCAAGTGCGATATCTACCCCGATAAAACATGATTCCTTCGATCGTTGCCCGTCAACTCCAGGACTGCGTATCCGACTATCTCCTCACTACCTTTCGCGGTACTACTCCTGGCTTCGATACCTTGATG
>JBBRVB010000498.1:0-2561 GCA_038247275.1 Chroococcales cyanobacterium | reverse complement strand
AAGGCAGTGAAGATGTAGTTGATGCTGATTTTGTCAGTTAAGAATCTGTAGGGGTATTCACAAGTACTCCTACACAATTAATTGTTGAACCTAAAATCAGCAATTCTAAATTTAGCAAGGTGGATATTTACCAGCTTTGAGTAATCTGTTGGCAATGATTCTCCCATTGGCACCAATAACTCTAAGCCTAACAAATCTTGGGTCTTGAGCATTCCAAATTGCTTGATACTTAGTGCCAGCTTTACTCCAAGTTGAAATCTTTCGATTGCCTTTGTATGTGACTTTGGGATTGCCAGTTAGAATTAACGATTTACCATCATTTTTGATATAAGTATGAGGAACTAATTCACCGCACTCACCCACCGAGATCGACCAGCGATCGTCTAAAAATTCGCCTCGTCCATCACTAAACATATCACCCCCAGCGATCGCGATCGCTGAGATGGAAATACTGATAATACTCGTACAGAATATGATTAAAAATTTCATCTGCTTGTACTTAGTTACACTGAATACACAATCCTAAATTCAAGAGATCATAACCATGAATAATGAATCGATCGACCGAGAAATATTATCCGAGCGAGCCGCTGCTGAAGCCCTGCAAACGATCGCGGGAAAGTACAATTACTCTGGTGGTAGTGCCCTATTAAATGTCAAAGCAGAGTTAGTTCCTCAGGCTAACAGTCTAGCATCTGGAACCGAGCAGCGGTTTGATACCGATGGCGATTATCCCATCAGCGTCGAACATCCTAGTGATGATAAAGAAGATGATTTATCACTGACAAATGATGTTACAATCGACGAAGCATCAGATTTCGACCGTTAATTAGACCTCTTGCCCAAACACATTGAAGCGAGATCTAGTCATGCCCACCGCCACCGACTTTAAAGACTACTACGCCACTCTGGGAGTTAGCCAAACCGCAACTCCCGAAGAAATCAAGCGGGCATATCGCAAACTTGCCCGCAAACATCATCCTGATGTCAATCCTGGCAATCCCGCCGCCGAGGAAAAATTCAAAGACATTAATGAAGCCAACGAAGTCATCTCAAATCCCGAAACTCGCGCCAAATACGACCAATTTGGTCAGCACTGGAAGCAAGGATCGAGTGGTGTGCCACCGCAAGGAAGCAGCGCAAATACCGCCGGATTCAGCGATAGCGACTTCGATGGCTATGGCAACTTTGACGACTTCATCAACGACCTACTCGGCGGTAAATCCAGAGCAGGACGCACCAATTACCGTCAATCTGACAATTTTGGTGGATTTAGGAGTCAAGCACCCGCACCCGACACGGAAGCCGCGATTGCGCTTTCCTTCTCAGAAGCCTTTCATGGCGTGCAAAAGCGGTTACAGCTAGACGATGACACTGCGAACGTTCGCATTCCCCCAGGGGCTAAATCGGGCAGTCGGATTCGCGTCAAAGGCAAAGGTCGCCCCAGTCCTTTTTCCCAACAGCGCGGCGATTTATACCTGACGATCGAACTATCACCCCATTCATTTTTCCAATTCGCAGGCGACAATCTCACCTGCGAAGTCCCGATTCGTCCAGATGAAGCCGTTTTAGGTGCCCAAATTCGCGTACCCACGCCCGATGGTGCGGTAACGATGACCGTTACTAAGGGAGCGCGTTCTGGGCAATCGCTCCGGCTGCGCGGTAAAGGTTGGATCTTACCGAAAGGTGGGCGAACCGATCTGATTGTCAAAATTCAGATTGTCTCGCCCCAGGAATTGAGTGAAATCGAACAAGATTGTTATGAAAAGATTCAAGCTCATAGCAATTTTAACCCACGATCGACAATAGAGGCGGTGACATTATGACCGATTTTGATAGCTACAGTATGGTTGTTGCTTCAGAAGACGATCGACTATACACATTTGAATATGCGGCTTTGGTAACAGGAACCTCAATAATTGTTATCGAGCAATTCATTGAAGTCGGATCGATCGAACCTGTCGGCTCCATGCTGCGATCGCGAGAAATTGGGCGCATTGCTCAACTCCAACGGTTGCGCCAGGATTTAGGACTAAATCTCATTGGCGCGACGATGGTGCTAGATCTAGCGCAGGAAATCTCCCAACTTCGGGCATTGCTAGAAGTGCTGAGATCTTGAATCTAGATGATTTACTCACCTTTGATTTTGACACTACTATCGATCGGGCCAGGACTCGCGGCGATCGCCTTTCTCCGATCGCCCTCAATCCGTGGACACCTGCTTTTATTTAGTATTTGCATCTTCTATGGAATCTTCCCGCTGCTGCTAACTTGGGGAGGACTCAATTTGGCAGAACGCTTTGGCTGTGAGTCAGAAGCCTTGGTTTTTCGTTGCCCTCCCCCTTCCTGGCATGGAGACATCATTACAGGGATGGTCTTTGCTCACTGGCTGGCGATCCTCACTATCCCATCAGCTATTTTGGGAGATATAGGATTACTGTTTTCTTTAATTCTCAAGAATAAGCGATCGCGAGCAAATGCAAATACTTCAGCGAAACCAACTACTTTTTTTTACCGCAGTCGTCGCCACAAAGTAATTGCCGGAATATGTGCAGCAATTT
>JBBRVB010000497.1:0-2599 GCA_038247275.1 Chroococcales cyanobacterium | reverse complement strand
CAAACTATATAGTTGTCTAGGTTCAGGGTGAAGAGTTTGGCTCTAGGAGCGGCTTTCGCCGGTTCCGTGTCGCTGCTGCTCTCGACCGCTTTACTAATATAGCTTGCCCTCATTGGTCTTGTCAACCCTTTTGTCGAAATTAGTTTAATAATAATTGGTTGGTGTTGAGAAAACGATTGAAACTCTAGTCTCTGAGCACTCTGGCGACTGCTAATCCAGATAGAAAAGCATCCTCTACTTTACGCCCACGACACCAGTCGCCCATGCAGAATAAAGGCGCGGGAGTATCGATCGATAAATACAAATCAGTTGACCTTAGTTCTGAGGACAAAGGTCGCGGTAATTTAGGGATGGCATACCGCCAGAGGTGGGGTTCTTGCCACTGAAAATGTTGAAACCATGGAAATAAGCGTTCGCTAGCACGTTCTAGCATTAACACGCTAGCTAGAGCTGTATCTTGAGGGTGGGGGTACTTAGCGGCAAATTCAGCCGTACTTTGGAGCACAAAAACTGGTGGTGCTGGTTGTCTGCGTTTGCTACTATCTAATCCCAGCCAAGCCAGGATCGGATCGTCCGAGCAGGTAACTGATTTGACCTGGGGATAGGCTGCTTCCCATTCAGCTAGTTGAAGAGGTGTATAACCTGCGGCAAGTGCGATCGAAGGATAAAATTCGATTGATTTCAAGTCATTGAAGAATTTAATGGGTAGCAGATTTGCCACAGGTGTGAGGAGATCTACTGCTTGAGGAGCAGGGATGGCGAGGATGACGGTGTAGGCAAGAATTTCTGCTGGCTCGTTACCATCGAGTTGCAGTCGCCACATATTGCCCTGCGGCTGGATCGAGATTGCCCGTTGTCCGAAGCTGAGATTTAGATCCGCCGCTAAGTATTTGGCAATTTGATTCATGCCACCAGGGGCAACATAGCGCGGGTAAATATCGGAATTGGGAAGCATTCTTCCTGCTGGTGTTAGAGTATGTACCGTATCTGTCCAAGGAGTAACAATATTGGCGGCAATCAGTCGATCGAATAATTTGCGAAATTCCTCACCTTGTGGTGAAATGTAGCAAGTGCCGCGATCGACACAGGTATCAAACATCCGCCGTGTAGTTAATCTGCCACCGACACCCCGAGATTTTTCAAAGATGCCAATCCCTTGATAACCAGCAGCTTGAAGTTCGCGGGCGCAAGTAATGCCCGCGATACCAGCTCCAACAATCGCAATTTCTAGATGAGTAGTCATGGTAAGGAAGTGGGAGATGTGGATTAAACGATCGACAGCTTGCTACTTAGTTGACAATCGATGCAGGTGAATGTGTAGTAAGCAAGTTTGATTTCGATCGAGGCGGACGAAGACAAGCAATCTCAGCTAGAAGAATATTGTCAGGCAGCCAATAATCTGACCTAAAATATCAACTTGTTGGAATTATACTCACGGGATGAAGGGTTTCCTAAACATTCCGATCGTACTCCGATAGATTTGATATAATCAGAAACTGTAACTATTATTACTAAATAATATTAATTCGATGCTCTTTCAGAGAGGCTACGCCAACGAATGTTAGAACTAAAACTAGAACGACTTAATCATCTATTTGTAGAAATGGATCGAGCATTGATTGCTTATTCTGGCGGGATTGATAGTACTCTGATTGCGAAAATTGCTTATGATGTTTTGGGCGATCGAGCCTTGGCTGTGACGGCTAAATCACCATCATTACTACCTGAAGAATTGGCAGATGCGATCGAGCAGGCCAAGTCGATCGGGATTGCCCATCAGATTGTCGAAACTCATGAAATGGACAATCCCAATTATTCATCTAATCCGGTCAATCGGTGCTATTTTTGTAAGAGTGAACTTCACGATACACTCAAGCCATTAGGATTAAAACTCGGCTACCAATATGTCATTGATGGTGTCAATGCTGACGATCTCCAAGATTATCGCCCAGGTATTCAAGCGGCGAAAGAACGGGGTGCTAGGTCGCCATTAGCAGAGCTAGGAATTACTAAAATGGAAGTCCGCGAGATTGCCAAGTTTCTGGGTTTATCATGTTGGAACAAACCCGCTCAACCATGCTTGAGTTCGCGGTTTCCGTATGGGGAAGAGATCACAATTCCAAAATTAAATCGGGTGGGCAGAGCTGAGATATATCTGCGAAGATTGGGATATGAAAATGTGCGTGTCCGATCGAGTGAAGACACTGCCAAGATTGAGTTACCAGCCGAGTTAATTCAAAAGTTTGTCGCTCAAACCAATCTAGTTGAATTAACCGAAACCTTTCGATCGTTCGGGTTTATATATGTCACTCTAGATTTAGAAGGATATCGCAGCGGTAAATTGAATCAGGTGTTACCCCAATCGATCGTTAATTAATGATTATATTAATTATAATTATCAAAATTAGCTTTGTCGATCGAGTCTGTCGAGTAACCATAGCGAACACACGATGCCGATAAAATGAGCAGTAATCGTATGTGTATTTGCCAACACGATAAAAATATCTAAAGGCTGAATAATTTTACTCAAAGCATCAGGGCTAAATATTGCCCCAGGTACTGCCGTAGATAAGGATTTACCGAGCAGCGTTCCCGCAAT
>JBBRVB010000496.1:0-2653 GCA_038247275.1 Chroococcales cyanobacterium | reverse complement strand
TAAGAATACTTGCAATCGAAATCAAAATGCCTTGGGTTGACTTTAACCAATTAGAAAACCTATTTCTAAAATTCATCTCTTGAGGTTGAGAATTGCTTGACCAAAAACTAGCTTTAGCTTTATCTTTCTCTGATATTTCCATGGTTTTAATTTATTGATGACAAGTTTCAAAAGCTAATACATTTTATTGAAGTCAATGAAATTGATTGTAAGAAAATCGCAAAAAATTTGACCTTTTTCATAAGCATTATGCATAATATTCAGCAATATACAAACAAACTTTATTTTATGATTCTTCTTGCCTTTTTAGGCATTTTTGGTCGTGTAGGCGTTGGTAGTCCGTAAGTAGGAGGCGAAGAGGGAGGTTGTTGACTTACTAAAAAATCTGGAGCAACTATGGCTTTTTCAATAGTTGAAGCTGAACAAACAGTACCATTAATTGCAATAATGACAATCATAGTACTAGCGACTGTTGTAGCGAATTTAATTTTCATTTTTCTTCTGAACTAGTTTGAAATTATTAGTTTTTCCAGGAAGATCGCGTTGTCGATCGAACCCGATACATCCATCAAACTCGACTGCTGACTAAGTTCGAGACTAAGAATGACTAACTTGTTTATAACTTTTGTATATCGAATGACTACTTTTGGTTGAATTATCCTGTAAGATTGAAACATCTATCGTGAGAGGTGATATGCCCAGATCTCTCAGAGTTCGAGAAAATTACATCGATCGAGTCAAACTGGCACTCAACCGCAATGGCTTTCCCAGTCAACGCTCCTTGGCTGAGGATGTCGGCTTTGCACTCGCGACAGTTAATAAATTTCTGACTGGCAAAGCTGTTGACTACACGACTTTTGAAGAACTTTGTCGGAAACTAGAACTAGACTGGCGAGAAATTTCAACAGTAGATGTTGGATCGCCGCAGATCTTCCAGCCTGAGTCGATTTGTGCTGGTGGGAACGGATCGAACGTCTTTGAGACAAGTTTCACCAATGATTTTCTGCCGCCAGACACATCACCTCGCTACCCCAATGGTGCCGTCCCGCTCGGCTCGCCGTTTTATTTAGAGCGCACCCCGTTTACAGCGCAGATCGATCGCGAAATTACTAAGCCAGGAGCATTGGTGCGGATCAAAGCATCGCGAGAAATGGGTAAGACATCCCTGCTACTGAGGGTACTGGCATCGGCGCAAAGCCTGGGCTACCATACCGTCAGCCTCAATCTCGCGCAAGTTGACGAATCGATTGTGAGCGATCTCGATCGATTTTTGCGTTGTATCTGTACGAATGTAGCTCGTCAGCTCCAGCTCAAACCGATGCTCGACGAGTATTGGGATGAAGATCTCGGCAGCAAAATTAGCTGTACTAACTACTTCCAACACTATCTCTTAGATAAAATTGCTACTCCGCTGGTATTGGTATTCGATGAGCTGAATCAAATTTTCGAGCATCCGCAGATCGCCAAGGATTTTTTGCCGTTGCTACGCTCTTGGTATGAAGAAGCCAAAATCCTGCCGATTTGGCAAAAGCTCCGCCTGATTGTGGTTCACTCGACGGAGATTTACATTCCCCTTCAGCTCAACCAATCCCCGTTTAATGTGGGATTGCCGATTCAGTTAGATACTTTCTCGCTAGCAGAGGTACAGCAGTTAGCTCGATGCTACGGACTCGACTGGGAAGATGGAGTGGATGCTGGGCAACTAATGGAGCTGGTGGGGGGACATCCCGCACTGGTGAATATTGCCTTCTATCACCTGAGTCGTGGCGACATAACTTTAGGGGAATTGCTACAAACTGCCGCCACAGCTACCGGAATTTATCATCATCATTTGCAGCGTCATTGGGTAACGCTAACAGAACAGCCAGAATTAGCTCAAGCTCTCGATCGAGTCATGAGTGCCACTAGTCCAATCGGACTCGCTCCCATCCTAGCTTATAAGTTGAGCAGTCTGGGTTTAATCGATCGATCGGGCGATAAAGCAATTCCTGGTTGTAAGTTATATCAGCAGGCGTTTAAGTTAGTCGAGCCTGCGACTACGCATAATACAATAAATTAAAATAGCCTTATCTTCTGGCTCTACCGAACTTGCTATGCAAAATCGCATAGCAAAACTGTAAAAAGGTTGCTGTGAGTCGGTTTGCAGCAAATAAATCTAACCACAACTCATTTTTCGCGTTAAATCCTTATCTAGACAACATTTGAGCCTAAATTCAGCATAGTATGTTCGGTAGAACCTATCTTCTTTGGTTACTAGCGATATTTCAATCCAAACTAACTGGTAGCGCGATCGTGGGATCGAAAATCCTTATTAGCGATCGATCGTCTGCTGCTATTCCGATTTGCTACCGAGTATAAACTCACCGATCGAAGTCTCATCCAAATAATTGATGTCAGTCGCCTGAGCAAACAAGTCAGAATTTCCACCACCAATGGCGCAAGGGGCTAGTTCCATCGCTGTCGCTACTAAATACATACTTTGGTACAGAACGCCGACATGCTTCAAAATCAGGGCATAGGCAAGGGCATGGTATTTCCAAGTTACTCTGGGGAAGCGGGCAGTAAAGATAATTAAGATCTGCGGTAAGCCCGATTCGATCGCTGCTTGGCAGGAAAGCTGATAAACTGCTACCGTATACCCACTCAATTGACG
>JBBRVB010000495.1:0-2677 GCA_038247275.1 Chroococcales cyanobacterium | reverse complement strand
TCGTGAAGAATTTGGGCATCCCCGTCAGAGTGGGATGAGCTTGTGTCTGGAGGTAGATGATTTGGAAGAGTCGATCGACAAATTAGCCCAACTCGGCTATCCCCCATCGTCCAAGATGACTACAGCCTCTCACGGTCGCGAAATCTACGCCTACGATCCCGATGGTAATCGCTTAATCTTACATCAGGCACCCACTAAATAATTCTCTGCTGTTGCGATCCTAACCCCTCAAGCCTAATCTCTAAAGCCTAATTCAAGATGCAACGTCTAGAAGTCGAACAACGCACGATCCTGATTGGTTTAGCTGGTAGTCATGGCTATGGCTTGAGCCGCCCCGAATCCGATCTCGACTATCGTGGGGTATTTATTGCTGGTAAGAAATATTATTTAGGTGTGGATAAAGTCGAGCAAAAAGATAGCGGCTGGGGTACCGAGCCAGGGATCTTTGATTTTCTCACTGGCGAAAAAGATACAGTGATTTACGAGCTGAAAAAATTCGTGCAGCTACTGGCTGGAGCCAACCCAAATATTCTAGAGTTACTCTGGCTCAAACAATATCCGATCGAGACTGAAGTTGGCAAATATTTGATCGCACATCGCAAGATGTTTCTCAGTAAGCGCGTCAAACATACTTATGCTGGCTACGCTTTTGCTCAAATTAAGAAAATTGAATCTCATCGAAAATGGTTGCTCAATCCACCACAGGAAAAGCCAACTCCTGAAAAATTTGGCTTTACCGCAGAGCAGCCCCTAAATAAAGAAGAATTACATGCCTTCTTGGAATATTTGTATAGTCTAGTACGGGGCAAGATTGAATATCTAGCAGAAGCTCAAGAACTATATAAATTACTGACTGGAGATATCGACTATAAGGGTTTATTAAAACAGCATAACCTGCCCGATGAAGTTTTAGAATACACCCAAAAGCTCACCAATAGTCGCGGCGACTTTATCAAGCTGCTCCAAAAAAGCCAACAGTATCAAAATGCCTTGCGAGAGTGGAATGCTTACCAATCCTGGCAAACCAATCGTAATCCTGCCCGCGCGGGGATGGAAAAACAGTCAGGTTTCGATCTCAAACATGCGATGCACTGCATTCGGTTATTACGCAGTGGCTTGGAGATCTTACGATCGGGTGAAGTATTTGTCGATCGACAGGAAGTCGGCGATGCTGACGAACTCAAAGCAATTTTACATGGTGATTTCACTTACGAGCAAGTAACCGCCATTGCCGATAATTTGGTCGCCGAACTCGATCGCGCGTATGATGATTCTAGCCTACCCCGTCATCCCGATTTGTCTGCTATCAACGAGCTATCGATCGAGTTAATCGAAAAACAAGGATGGGGAGTTAATTAATAATTAATAATTAATAATTGATAATTGATAATTAAAATTCAATAAATTAATGCTAACAATTAGAGCTGCCCAAGAGAGAGATATCGAGCGAATTTTTGAGTTAATTCTAGGCTTGGCTGCTTATGAAAAACTGAGCGATCGAGTGACTGGAAATACTGAGCTATTGCGATCGCATTTATTTGGCGATCGAGCCTATGCTGAAGCAATTGTAGCTGAACTGGGCGATCTGACGATCGGGTTTGCTTTATTTTTCCCGACCTACTCTACCTTTCTCACCCAACCGGGTATCCACCTCGAAGATGTATTCGTACAGCCCGAATATCGCCGTCAAGGTGTGGGTAAAGCTTTAATGACCGCAGTCGCCAAAATTGCCTTCGATCGAGGTTGTGGGCGATTAGAGTGGTCTGTACTGGACTGGAATCAACCCGCGATCGAGTTTTATCAGCGTCTGGGTGCGACGGTATTACCAGACTGGAAAACTTGCCGGATGAGTGCCGAAACGCTGGCTGAGATTGCGATGAAGCCTCAAATTGATTAAAATTTGATGAGTACAATCTAGCAGGAATTAAAATCAATGCTCACAATCTGGGTAAACGAACAATTAGATCCGGGTGGTTTGATGTATGCCTGCATTGCTTGTCGAAGCGAAGAATTAGCCAAAGACTGTCATGAATCTTTCGAGCAAAATCTCACCACCGAGCAAAAGCAACTTGGCTGGATTGCCAGACTGCGAACAGTCACATCATGGGATGAAGTGCCAGTTAACTCCCTAAATTTGGGTTAAATAGAACTAAGCGGTTAGAAAACCCACCCCTGTGTGCCTGAGCAGACGCTCCGCGAACAGCATCCACAGTCCGCCTTCGCGGACTAAGAACTTAGTATGAATCCACCCACTGAGAAACATGAGTCAGCAACAATCCTATTTATTGACTATGAGAATGTCACTCAAGTCAGACTAGCCGATCTCCAGCGTCCCAATCTCAAAATCTTTATTTTTGTCGGCTGCGCTCAAGTTAAAATTCCATTCGAGCTAGTCAGAGAAGCGCATCTACTCGGTGAAGCTGTTGAGTGGATTGGTGTCGAAGGTAGCGGCGCAAATGCGCTCGACTTCCATCTAGTATTTTACCTCGGTCAAATTAGCCTCCAATCGCCTAAATCCAACTATGTAATTCTCTCACGCGATCGCGGTTTCGATCCATTAATTCAGCATCTTACCAAGCGCGGTATTTCCTGTCGTCGGATCGATAGTTTAGAGGTGTTATCTGGTAATAATGCAGATTTAACTTATTCCCAAGATTTTCTGTCTGACATTGCGATC
>JBBRVB010000494.1:0-2687 GCA_038247275.1 Chroococcales cyanobacterium | reverse complement strand
CAACAATTTTAGCATCTGGATCGACAGAATTAATTGCTTGCGTAATTGTATTGACACAAGCACCACAAGCTAAGTCGGGAACGGTAAATGTTGTAAGCATAGTTATAATGTTTAATTGAAGAGATATCTTTGATAACCTAAACCGATCGACCGTGCCAGTGCTAGATTTGCGAACATGCTCGATCTAGAATTAGAGTCGATCGTTGCCAGTGACAATTTCAGAAGTTTAATAATACCGTATGGTATATTATCCCCAAGATAACATACCAGAAATCTAATCACCATATTTTGGTTTAACGAAGATTGATTTGTGATATTGTAAATAACTAGAAATTGAGGTGCATTAATGAGAAAAAATTCAGTTAACTCGATCGGGATGCTGTGCGCTGGAGTTTTAGGTTCATTATCACAATTAGCAATTGGCGATCTAGCCGCAACTGCTACTAATTTTGCAGACCAACAGCCGAACCAGACCGAGATCGCATTAGCGGTAACTAAGAGTACCAAAACCAAAACGATTACTACTGCTTCTGGCTTAAAATATACCGTTCTTAAAGCTGGTAAAGGAGCCTTACCAAAAAGAGGTCAAACAGTTTTCGTTCACTATACAGGTACCCTTACCAATGGTCAAAAGTTCGATAGTTCACGCGATAAAGGTGAACCTTTTAGCTTTCCTTTGGGGGCGGGTAGAGTGATTCCTGGTTGGGATGAAGCTTTGAGTACAATGAAAGTCGGCGAACGGCGTAAGTTAACGATTCCACCTCAATTGGCTTACGGTGCTGCTGGTGCTGGCGGTGTAATTCCACCCAATGCAACACTAATTTTTGATGTCGAATTGCTCAAGATTGGTAAATAGAGATGGTATCGATCGATTAGATTCGTTGGCGAAGTCTACCAGATGTAATCTATATAAGTCGGTATTAATATCGATCGCGTTTAAAATCTAACTACTGAATATCGCTCACCAAAATCAACTGTAACGTCGATCGAATCTCGGATCGAAATAGTGTTTTTTCTGACTGTTGCACGAACAGCATAAAGTTTGTAAATTGCTAAGATCGTTGCTACCGCCTGAAGCGAGGGGAATGATATGGTCGATCGATAGTTTGGTAGTTTCTCCACAGCTTTGACATTGATGATTGTCGCGCTGGAATATATACTCGCGCACTTCTTTGGGAAAACTAATCCGTTTAGATTTTTCAGGCATTGTCAAACAGGATAAAATAAAGGTCAGACTAACTAGGCAAAAGCCATGATTGCTCAACTCGGCACAGCCAGCATCAACCACAAACCAATCATTACTTGGGAACCGTTACCCAAGGATTTTCAATTAGAGGACAATCCAGTGGAAAATGATGGACAACCGCTGTTAGCAGGCGCATTGCGCGAAAGCCTGGAACTAAGTGGTTTTATTCAGCCACAGATGCTGATTGTCTCTAATTTCGGGCTGTGTGCGACGATTGACGGGCAAATTGTGGTGAAAGCTCCTGATTGGTTATATGTAGCCTCGGTAGAACCGATTGAATCTACTCGGAGAAGCTATACCCCTCATGCTGAAGGCGATTCGCCCATCATTGTGATGGAATTTCTTTCGCATCTGGATGGCAGCGAATACTCTGTTAAGCGCACCTTTCCCCCTGGTAAATGGTTCTTCTACGAGCAAATTCTCCAAGTACCGATCTATGTTATTTTCGAGCCAGAGAGCGGGTTATTGGAGTTTTATCAACTTCAAAATAGTCGTTATGAACTAATAATTCCTGATGCTGATGGGCGACACTGGATCGCGGAAATGAATTTATTTCTGGGTACATGGCGGGGTAGTAAGGAGGGGAGATCGGGCTATTGGTTGCGCTGGTGGGATCAGTCGGGAGTTATGCTACCGTGGGCAGTGGAGCAAATCGAGCAAGAGCGTCAGCAAAAAGAGCGATTGATGGCTTATATTCGATCGCAAGGCATCGATCCAGATAATCTGCCATCTAGTATTGGTTAATTTTGCTCGACCGATACCATCAATGTCAATTCGTTTGATAATTGTCTAATTTCATCTAGTGGTGAAGCATGAGTTTCTACTGAATCTGGTTGAGCTACTATAGATTCGGATTCTTCCGGTATAAATTCAAAGCATAGTTTTAGGTTACCTTTTTGCCATCCTTTACCGTCAGGCTGTAATAATGAAACTTTTGTACCGTCTATTAAAATGT
The DNA here is from genome assembly GCA_038247275.1 of Chroococcales cyanobacterium. GTDB lineage: Bacteria > Cyanobacteriota > Cyanobacteriia > Cyanobacteriales > Chamaesiphonaceae > Chamaesiphon. The sequence goes on along the minus strand of JBBRVB010000494.1, from coordinate 486 downwards.
TTACCACTGATTTCAGTGATTTCACCGATCCCGCAATTGTTTCAAGAAATATAGTTTTAATAAAATCTGAAGAGCCATAACGATGATCGATTCTGATTTTTTCATGCATAAGATTTAATTGGTCTGTAGATATTGATAAAACTAATGGCTTGATGGCTTCATTTATGTCTTTTGTGATTTTTGAAAAATCACAATTGCCAGGATGAGCTGTGGCAAAAATAATATTTAATTTTTCTTGTGATAATAATTTTTCTAAAGAACAATCTATAGGTAAATCGACAGATGGAGCAATTTTTTGAGAAAGCTCATTAATTGTGAATGTACTATGTGAATCAAGTAGCTCCAGCATCTTTGGATCTAGACAACGAGCAACAGCATTAGGATCGGGAATTATTTGTTTGGATCGATCGGCCATGATTCGGTAATGGTTGGATGTGTTAGGCTTAAATTTATCGCATTCTAAAATCGATGAAGGGGAGGACGGGT
>JBBRVB010000493.1:0-2724 GCA_038247275.1 Chroococcales cyanobacterium | reverse complement strand
ACATATACAAAAAGACTAGCGGTCAAGATTGTAGAGGAAGTCTTAGCGGACGATCTAAGAGGATGTTTGGAAATACGGAGGGTATAAAAAATCAAGCAAGTCTGCGTAGCATTAATCGAATCATGGCAATGTAAATAAAAGCCTCAGAAGAAGCAGGCAACCGTTCATAATCGAGGTTGAGACGACGACACCAATGCAACCATCCATAAGTGCGTTCGACTGTCCACCGCTTCGGCAAGAGAACGAAACCCTTGCTCCCGTTAGGTCGGAGGACGACATCAACAATCCAGCGGCAAGTATCCATCACCCAGTGGAGAAAATCAGGTCCAGAAAAGCCTCCATCAAACCAAATCCGAACTAGTCTGGGCACGCGGTGACGTTCATGATTCATGGTCGAGAGTAATTGCTTGGCTCCTTCCCGTTCAGGGACATTGGCAGCTACAACCTGCACCATTAGTAATAACCCCAGAGTATCCACCAGCGTAAAGCGTTTTCGTCCTTTGAGCTTTTTACCTGCATCATACCCGACGGTATCGCTGACCATCACTGCTGTGGGCACCGTCTGCGAATCGACACTGGCGACACTGGGACTAGGATCTCGGTCTTCTGAGACTCTGATCCATGCCACTAAGCGGTCGTGGATCTGTTTCCAACTGCCATCGTTGCGCCATTTGCTGAAGTAATAGTAAACGGTTGATGCGGGTGGGTATTCGGTTGGCATCAGTCGCCAAGCGCAACCACTTACCAAGACATACAAAATACCTTGGATGACCAACATCATATTTACGGTACGTGGTCTTCCTGTGCCCGTTTCTGGTGGTATCAGTGTTGATAGCAATTGGTATTGTTCGATTGTTAGTTCACTCGTGTAGGCTGGAGTCATAGCTTCCTAGACGGCTGTTTAGATTTAGAATTTTTACCAGCCTAACAAGTCTAGGGAGTTTTTCTCTTTACTGGTACTTGTTTATACTTTCCAAACATCCTCTAAGCAGTGTAGCAAAAAAAGGAATAGTGACAACAGAAGAAATAGAAAGAATGTTAAAGGATGCATCAGCAAACTTATTAGAATTAAAGCCAGTAGGATTAAAAAGATTAGGGATAGATGAAATAGCTCTAGTAAAGGGTCAGGGAAAATACTGTGCAGTATTAGTAGATTTAGAACGATCTAAATTATTGATGATGTTAGAAAGTCGAACTAAAGATGAACTCAAGAAAGTTTTACTGGGATGGGGAGAAGAGGTCTTAGGGGGAATAGAGGATGTCAGTATAGATTTGTGGAAAGGGTATAAAAGCCTAGTGACAGAAATCATGCCAAAGGCTCAAGTGGTAGCTGACAGATTTCATGTGATGATTCAAATAAACAAAGAGCTAGACATGCACAGAAAAACAGAAAAGCGAGCGATCGAGAAAAAAGTTAAGCTGGCAGAAAGTCACAAAGAAAAGCTAGTCAATCAGAATATATTGGCAGGTATAGTAGCAAGCAAGTATTCATTACTGAAGAATGAAAAAGACTTAAATTCTAAACAGAAGAACAAATTAGTAGAAGTCAAAAATGTATCTCCCACTCTCAAAATAATGCATCAGCTCAAAGAAAAGTTCAGAAAAATATTTGAGAAAGTAGAGCGGTGGGCTGATGGATTAATTGAAATAGGTGGGTGGCTATCAGAAGCGCAAGAATATTTTGTCAATAGTCAATCGACAATAGTTAGATGGTTAGATGAAATACTTGCTTATTTCGATAATAGAACAACCAGTGGTGTTGTAGAAGGAATCAACAATAAACTCAGGCTAATAAAGCGTTCCGCTTATGGATTTACAAATTTCGAGAACTTCCGAAACAGGTGCTTACTTAATTGGCATAGGAATTGTTAGTTTTGCATACTAAGTAATGAAGAGCCAGCTTGAGTTAAAATTATAAGATAAATAAATCTCGAACATCACGAGCGACAATTAGCAAAAGATTTGAGTATTGGTACTTATCGGATTAATAAATCAGCAGGTTGGGTACAGTTTATGCTTCAAAAAGTTGTCATTATTGGTGCGGGGCCAGCGGGACTGTTACTGGCTCATTATTTATTGCGTCGGGGTCAGTATCGCGTAGAGATTTATGAGCGACGTTCTGACTTTCGGTTGGCAGGAATATCGCAAGGTCGCACATTTCCAATCTCGCTTCAGGAACGCGGACGATCGGCACTCCGCGAGATTGCAGGCTTAGAGGAAGCGATCGCCGCTGCGAGTGTGTTCTGCAACGGCACAAAAATTTATCGCCAGCAGGGTAGAGCGCGGAAGATTCCGCGAGCGATTCCGATTCAGTCGATCGATCGCCATCGCCTGGTAATGATTCTCTTGCAGCACTTAACCCAAACGTACCCATCCGAACAGCTCATCATTAAGTTTGGCTGTCAGTGCGTCCAGGTGGATCGAAAAGCTAAGAGCGCAATGATGCAGCCAGAACAGGGCGAGGCGTTTTCCATTGCTTACGATCGCTTGGTTGCCGCAGATGGAGCACGCTCGCACGTTCGCGATGATTTAGTCCAGGATGCGGGGTTGCAATGCGAACAAAACTATATCCCGGATGCCTATAAGTCGGTATCTCTCCCGCGATCGAATCCGGCTCTGGGTTTGGAACTGGAGCCTGACAAAATTCATGCCTGGACTCTAGACGATCGGACGCGACTGCTCATGGTGCCTCAACCAGGAGATCGGCTCAATGGGGTAATTATT
>JBBRVB010000492.1:0-2726 GCA_038247275.1 Chroococcales cyanobacterium | reverse complement strand
ACGAACTTTCGGTTGGTTTAATTGGTCTCGTCGTTTGAGTAAAGATTACGAGATTTTGACTGATACTTCTGAGGCTTTTCTCTATATCGCCATGATTCGCTTATCACTCCGCCGTCTCGCCTGACTTTTCAGACACCCTCTAAAAGCTAATTATTGCTCTGATTAATTTCATATATTTTGATTTATGTAAGATTCAATAATTCAATTGATAATCCAAGGTCGATCGCCTATTCGATCGCTCAAGCGTTTGATAGACAAGCTCTAGTCATCTACTTGAATCGGTTGATATATGTATTATTCATGCTTCTGCCTGCTAAAGGTAGAGGAATTCACGCACATAAAATTGCGGGTTCACGCAAGTTATTTACCCACATCAGCTAAAGTGGAAAATGTTTCCCTACTGCGCCATGAGCGATACGTGCTATGCACAGACTACGCCAACGCACAACTCTTTACTTATGGCGACACATTGTCCTTTCTAAGTTTCGTTGTACGCAGGATTCCTTAGAACCATACTGCCTCTCTAACTTTTCAAACAGCCTCTTAAACAGAGTAAAAGCCATGCTTACGAATACTTGGCAGTACTTCCCCAAATATCCATTTGAAAATAGGAATAGCCAATGGACTATCGGATAGAGCAAGTAGAGAATAAAGTCCTGGTTCTAGAACAGTTACCATCTCTTGGGCACCACTAGGGGTCTGCACTTTTTGTACACCCTTATACCTAGAAGAGATTCTACAAAGATACGTTGCTCTATCTTTTAAATCAACTTCTGGATACAAAATACCAACAATATCCAATCCAATACACTCTGGAGTTTCAGAAGTTCCAACAAACCTCACCTCTTGTCCTTCAAAAAAAAATTCTGTAAATTGGACATTTTAAACTCTGGGTAATAGGTACTTTTGAAAATAGGTCTCACCAATAAACTTAATTTAATATTAATATAATTATTCAATATAACTACATGGGTAAAGCATTTCTTCTTCTGATATTAAATTACCACTAAATGTGATAATTTGACCATTAGGATGATACCAAGTTGCATTTTCTTTCCCTACCCAATCTGTCATGACTTGCCCATTAGGATAATACCAAGTTGCATTCTTTTTGCCTGCCCAATCTGTCATAACTTTTCCATTAGAGTAATAGATGGTATTCCCGTTTCCTGTCTGGGCTGCTTTGCATAGCCGATATAGTTCTCTTTGTGAATCAATACTGTGAGTAATAGCAATTCGATTAGCTGACTTCTGTGGCGGGAATTCAATTGATTCTAATTTTTGGGCTTTAGGGACTTGCTGACAAATAAAGTACCCATTTTGATCGTGCTGGTGCGTTACGCTTCGCGATAACACACCCTACAATTTGGTACATTATTTCCGAGCGGTTCCCTTAGCGACTGCCTTACTGATGGCGGCAGGTTTAAGATAGTGAAAGTTTGAAGATCGAGTTTGAGAACCTAAGTTGCTAGTTACAGATTTGTAGTGTGGAATCGGATGCGCATTCTTGCTGAGGTTTCCTCCCGTGTCACGAATGAGTCGATCGGATCTCGCTCTCTAAGCTCCCGATCTTACTGAGATTCCATAAGCTCCCGTCCTTGCTGGGTTGAAATGGCGAACCTGGACGATATACTGTCCCACGGTTAGATCGCGAACTAGCAACGATAAAGACCCAGAGCCACTATCATCATCTTCAGCGACAAGGATTGTCTCACTGTCTGGCCCGAACAAACTGATGACCGTATCTGTCGTACCGTTTGTTTCGATCGAATATTTTCCGGCTGTTGTCACTTGAAATTTATAGCGATCTCGCTCGTCAGCCGCACCAATTTCTCCTCGAACGGTCGGGGCATTTAAGACCAATTCTTGGGGTGGTTTTTCATCTGGCCCTTCCGCACCATGTACTTTGTTAGAATACATAAACTGGACGGGTGTAGGCTGTGGGCCGGGGTTTGTCATTACCTCCTTGAAAACTCTATCTAGGGTGTTGGCGGCAATTGGTTGGTCGCCGATTTCCATCCCAAACTGAGAGTTCCATCCAATGAAGCGACGATCTCGCTGGCGGATCGCATCGCTGACATCGGGATCTGTTTGAAACTCGATTAGTTCGTGGTATAGAGTGCCAACGATGTTTTTCCACGACTGATTGAAGAAGGGAATACCATTTCGCAGACCTGCACGGATCTCAGAGTAAACATTGGCTGAGTAATACAGCGTCCGCATTTGTCCGTTGCGGAAGAAGTTAACTGAGCCGTGGTATCCACCCAGCCCACGCAGGGAGGTAGAACGATCTAATTTCAGAATTGTGCCTGGTGGCAGCACCAGGTTAAAGCAAGTCCGATCGCGGTCGGTAGGCAAGAGCAGATTGCGATCGGACAATTCAACAATTTTATTCTGAACATCTAACTCGCCCATCTCGATCGGTTTGGCCTCATCAAGAATGACCGAATCCGCAATATCGTAGGATAGAGTCTGGCCAACAAAGTATTGCTGGATAATATCTTTGAGTCGATTGTCACGTATTACCCGCGCGATCGCATTATCAATCGATTCTATATCCCCTGGCGCAAAATCACTAGCGCGTCCCAAATACACATTTTGAAAGCCCATTTGTGGCACGACCTTACCACCACGGAAGATGAGATCGTCCTGCGGCGATGCAGTGACACCGGGCGCGATCGCCGCTCGGTTGAGATTAATATCGCTATAGCTGGCAGCAGATTGGT
>JBBRVB010000491.1:0-2732 GCA_038247275.1 Chroococcales cyanobacterium | reverse complement strand
TGTTTTCCTGCTTTATGCCCATTCTTATTAACACGAGTTGACTTACATTCAGGGCATTCGATCGTTGTTGATGTGCTGTTCATTATTTGACGTCGATTTTGCTTTCGATCGTCATATCATACATCAAATCAGCAACGCCCATAAGCTTTTGATAGCCCATGACTTTTTCCGTTCTCCACGATCGCCTCTAAACGCGCTTTCTCTGCTTTGTCCGCTAGATCCTTACTATTCGGTTGGCTTTCAGCTAAAACGGCAGCCTCTTTCCAAGATTCCACTGCTGACGGTTTGTTTTCTTGAGCTTTGCTCGCAGCTTCAGCTTCACGAATACTCTTTCGACCTTCGGCAGATTTAGAATAACAAAAGTCGCCATCGTCTAAACTATTCTCATCTTTCTTGAACTCAGCCTCAGTACAAGGCTGCTCTGGTTTGGAAACCAATCCCAAGGTGATCTCACCTCTGACTACTGCCTTTGCAATTTTAAGTGTTGTAGGGCAAGTTTTATCAGCCGTACAAGCATCTTTAAGAGCCTGAGCTTTTTTTGGACTAGCACCAGCAGATCTAAACATTTTGTATTCTGGAGACACAAAGATCGGTTTTGGTGTTTCAGCTTTTGGTGTTTGAACGACTACCTGTGTCGAGGTCGTTTGGGTCTTTGACGCTTGTTGAGGTGCTGGTGTTGAGACACTGAGTAGGAAGAAGATAATAATTCGTCCAACAATATTTCTCTTCAACCCATAACGGTTAGTTAGCTGGGAGTATAGTGGGGGGAGAAATATAAGCGATAACGCAATATAGATAATTCCGATAAATTTATTTGGGTTGAACAAGCATAAATTACACCCGACGAACAGGAATAAGGAAGAAATGCACCAACATATAAACTTGAGAATTTTTCGAGATGATCCAGACATAAATTTAGCATGAGACTTATATCTATATCCAGCAACTACACATTAAATCAGGACATTTTTAGACCATTATCAAAATTCTCAAGGGTAACTCTCTCTTGAATCAGCAGATAAACTTTCGCTGTAAACTAGGATTTGTTGGATTTACACTGTCGATTGGGAATACTGTTTGTATCCGAAAAGCAAGTTGTACTCGTTAATCCAGTCTTTAAAAGCATATGATTACCAATGAAGCTCAATATCGTCAGTGGATTATAGAACATGGGGTTGGTCAAAACGATCGAGTTGCATCTTCACCAGATTCCTATATTTCTTATCTGGAGTCCGTTTCCAAATCGATTGGAGAAGATATTTCACCATCATTACTTTCTTCTGAAGCAGATGTAGATTCAATAGCTGCTCGAATCACAGATAAAGCCGCTGGAACTGTTCAAAACTACAAGACAGCAATGCGCCGTTATGTGGAGATGGTTCAAAGCACAAACAATAAGGTATAAGTCGGAATAAGGCTAGCCTGGTGGGGACTGACAACGAGTCAGATAGAAAAGTAGGGCGATCGTTGTCCACGAGCTAACGCTTATGGAGTAACAGTTTGGAATTATTATCTCGATTTCTGACGGTTCGTTGGCGAAGCCAACCATAGGTATTCGATCCTTGTTGCCAAAATATGGGAATGGTAAGATCGAATCATACTCAATCTGCGCCATCACATCATGAGTACGACCCCGCAAAGCGGACGCTCCACGATCGAATCAATTACTATCGATTGATTTAATGCATATTTACGCACTGTCAAATCTACCTGTTCACCACCGCGATCCTTTTGACCGTGTGCTAATTGCTCGATCTCAAGTAGAAAAAATGACTTTGGCTACTGTAGATAGTGCTTTCGTTGGCGTAGCCTCGGCTTTGCCGAATCGATATGAGATTGAGCGGCTCTTGGCATTTTAGTTTTAGCCATTTCGGTAAATGTCTCGTTCGCGTAGCGTGCTGGAGGCAATCGCCAAATTAGTCGCGCAGATCTTCTTAAATACGATTGAAGCACAGTGTGGATCGTGAATCGACTTCATCTGCACAAGAATTATTACAGATCGGTACCATTCATCACTCTTATTTGAGCGATCGGCTTAAAATTGCGATCGGTAGCCAGTTGAACGATCGCACTCAAGACCCGGAACATCCCGATCGCACGAGGTTCAATTGTGTAAGCCAGCCGCCATACCTAAACTATTATTTAGACATAACCCTGATGGGCAAGCCAACTGGATTCATCGAATACCTGCGCGAAGTCGAAGCCGAAATCTCCCCAGTCGAGCGGATTCATAATTGGGACGAATTTCACTTACCTCTTCCCGACCAAACCCTCCGGAACCAGAGTGCGAGGTGTATGGATTGTGGCACCCCATTTTGTCATACCGGAAATATGGTCGCAGGGATGGCTAGCGGTTGTCCCATCGGCAATCTCATCCCCGAATGGAATGACCTCGTATATCGCGGACTCTGGCGCGAAGCACTCGACAGGCTTCACAAAACTAATAATTTCCCCGAATTCACTGGGCGAGTTTGCCCCGCACCCTGTGAAGGCTCCTGCGTCCTGGGCATTCACAAATCTCCAGTCACGATTAAAAGCATCGAACACTCGATCGTCGATAAAGGCTGGGAAGAGGGCTGGATCGTCCCCCAAACCCCCGCAAAACGGACAGGTAAGAAGATTGCGATCGTCGGTTCTGGCCCTGCTGGACTCTGTGCAGCAGCTCAATTGAATCAAGCTGGGCACTGGGTAACAGTGTTAGAACGCGCAGACAGACCAGGTGGATTGCTGAT
>JBBRVB010000490.1:0-2761 GCA_038247275.1 Chroococcales cyanobacterium | reverse complement strand
TGACCCGTTCTTCAGCAGTAGGATATCTCATTCCTTGGGAATCGTACCAATACACCCACTCTCGTCGCCAACTATCACATACACCACGTTCACAACCAATTCCCAGTCCAATTTCTGGCATCCAAATCATTTTCCCGCCTTCTTGCCCCCCTGCTTGAATCAGAGTGACTGATGGCATGAGTTCATACTTCCCATTAATTAGCTTGTACACTTCTAAAGACTGGTGATTTTTGTAAATTTTTCTGCCAGTGGTGGAATTATAAGCAACATAGTAGAGAATCCCTAATTCTTCATACTTTGCCAACTTGCGATCGTATTCACCGTTATATTTCTTAGAAACAACTTCTAAAGCTAAAATCGGCATCACTTGTTCTTCCCATAAAACATAGCTTAAGCGTCCGCCTTCACTTGTGGATCTCGGTACACCTAACGCCAGAAAACCATCAGGAATAATACATTTAGATTTTTCAGGATATTCAATGTTGGGTTCGTAATAGATCCCCATATCTACACCCCAAAACCAATCGGTGCGCTCTGCCCAAATCGATCGAAGTAAGTTCAGCAGAATATTCGGAATGTCGTTCTGAAGCTCATTATCCACGGGGGTTTCATCGGAATCTGGCAACTCTGCCGCAGTTGGTAGATGGCGGTATTCTGAAGATACGGTAACCATGGCTTCCTGACTCGGTACGATTGCTTCATTCTGCCATAATTTTGTTTCGATCTCAGCCATACTGCTAGTGATTGGGATATATTTACTTGAAAGGTTTGGCTTAAGGCTTTATTCTAGATGGCATGATGACTTTCGCCTGTTGCAAGATCTATGATCGTCAAGCCCAATCCCCAAAACTCTAAAATGTCCGCCAAAGTACCTCTGGTCGAACTCAAGGGCGTGAAGAAAAGTTTTGGGAGTAATGTCATTCTCGATGGAGTCGATCTCAAGCTTTATGAGGGAGAGTCGATCGCGATCATCGGCCCTTCTGGGACGGGGAAATCGACGTTTCTCCGCATTATTAGCGGGTTACTCGCTCCCGATGCAGGTGAGGTGCTAATTAACGGCAAACCCTTGCAAGATATTGGCGGTACAGGGGAAGTCCATATTGGCATGGTATTCCAGCAGGCCGCATTATTTGACTCGCTCACAGTCGCCGAAAATGTCGGATTCTCGCTGTTCGAGCATTCGCGCCTACCAAGGAAACAGATTTTAGACATGGTGAAGCAAAAATTGCAAGCAGTGGGATTAGCGGATATTAGCGATCGATTTCCCAGTCAGCTATCAGGTGGGATGCGGAAGCGGGTCAGCTTTGCCCGTGCGATTCTAGAGGATACGGCGATTCAAAGCTCAGTCCACAAAATCTTGCTTTATGATGAGCCAACTGCGGGACTAGATCCAGTGGCATCAACCGTAATTGAAGATTTAATTCGATCGTTGAAGACAGAACAAGATGTTTGTGATAGCTATATTGTAGTGACGCACCAAGAAAGCACGATTCGGCGGACATCCGATCGCTTGATTATGCTGTATAACGGACATGTGCAATGGCAGGGACAGGTGACTGAGATCGATCGGTCTGACGATCCATTTGTGCGACAATTTTTTAGCGGTAGTACAACTGGGCCAATTCAAGTTGTGGGTAAGGAGGTATAGCTATGCAGTCGAAACCGTTGCGAGAAGGTGCGTTAGGTTTATTGATCCTAACAGGGGTGGTAATGTGCGGTGGCATCTTCGTGTGGTTGCGGGGATTGCGGACGGGTGATGTTTTCACCTTTAAGATCAAGTTTGGCGATGCTAGTGGGGTTGATGTTGGGTCGATCGTGCGCTATCGCGGCGTGCAGGTGGGAAGAGTCCTGAGTTTGCAAGCCGAAAGCGGTAATGTTGATGTCACGGTGTCGATCGATAATGCCAAACTAGCAATTCCCCGTCAGTCTGCTGTAGAGACAAATCAAACAGGATTTATCAGCACGACCACGATCGATATTCGCCCCCAATCTATCCTCCCAGCCTCGACCCCCAATATCGATCCGATCGCCGCAAATTGCAATACTAGACTGATCGTTTGTCAGGGGAATACGATCGATGGCACGACTGGAGTTAGTCTCACCCAACTGATGCGCGAGTCATCGATGGCATTTCGGAAAATCAACGACGATCAGATGATTTCTAACCTGAATACGACGCTCATAACTGCGAACGAAGCCCTAGGTAGCTTCAAAAAACTGTCAGATTCTGCTAACGATGTTGTGGGAAAGGTGAGTGCGCCGATCGAACAATTTGGTAATACTGCTAATGCGATCGCTCAGGCTGCTAGTGACCTTAGCAAAGCTGCCAACACCGCCGATAACCTGTTTGTTTCTAACCGCGAAAAACTTGCTTCAACACTCGACAGTATCAGTGGGGCTGCCAAAGAAGCTCGATCGTTGCTCGAAGGCACAAAGCCTCTGCTGGATAACGGTAAGTTTGTTGCTAACCTGCAAAAGCTCTCAGACAACGCGGCGACGGCTTCCGAAAACTTGAGATTGCTCTCGACTGAGGTGAATAATCCCGCCACAATTGGGGCTTTGCGTGAAATGCTGGACTCGGCACGCGCCACTTTTGCCAATACCCAAAAAATCACTGCCGATCTTGATGAACTCACAGGCGATCCCAAGTTCCGCACTAATCTTCGCAATCTGGTCAACGGTCTTAGTGGTCTGGTTTCTTCCAATTCAGGTTTAGAGTTTCGGGCGGCTATTCCTGGCGTAGCTCCTACCAGTATTCCAG
>JBBRVB010000489.1:0-2762 GCA_038247275.1 Chroococcales cyanobacterium | reverse complement strand
TTTTGCGTTGCTGCTTCAATGCGCGAATTCGGTCGTCAGCCTGGGCTAAAATCTCTTGGAGTGGCTGTAGAATTGCGTCACGATCTTGTTTGAGCTGACGGCGTTCGCGTCCGTCTTGACGGCTTTGTGCGGCTAGTTTGTCGAGTGCTGCTGTCAATTCCCAATCGTTGAGAGTAGATTCAGATCTTGCTCGCTCTTGCTGTCGAAATACCTTGCGCTGACGATGTTCGATCGATAATTGCTCCAGTTTATCTGCAAATTCCGCTGCTGATGATTTATATTTTTCTCGCTCTGGTATTCGATCCAGATGGATTAACTCTTGCTTCATCATCGCCAGATCTTCCAGCGTAGCAGCTTCATTTATGGACACTCGATCGCGTCCAGGAATCGGCGGTACCCATCCAGATACAACAGCCTCACCATTGAGTAATCCCGAAAAAGCTTTAATCGAGCAATATTCGCCTGTATTTGTCTGAATTAATAAGACCCCATACATCTTACCTTCACGCGAAAATCGCTCGTCCCGTGCCAATTCCACCATCAGATTGCGGGCGATCTGCTCTACTTCCTGAGTGCGTGGCAATCTTAATAGTTCGCCACTATCGGGACAATCACCCGTGTAGTAGTAAGTTGGTGTCGGGTTTGGGGTTCGATCGATAATTCGTAACATCACGAGCAACGCCGACAATTTAATAATTTAACTGTTTCTGAATACTCAGGGCAACAGCTTCCGCCACCTTAATCCCATCTACCCCCGCCGAGAGGATGCCACCCGCATAGCCAGCCCCTTCACCTGCGGGATACAAACCCTTGGTATTGAGGCTTTGATAGTCATCCCCACGCTTGATGCAAATCGGCGACGATGTACGCGTTTCCACGCCAGTTAGGACTGCATCGTGCATCGCAAAACCGTCGAGCTGCTTGTCAAAAGCCGGAATCGCTTCCCGAATTGCCTCGATCGCGTATTCTGGTAGACTCGAACTCAGATCGCACAAGTGGACACCGGGCTTATATGACGGTTTGACTGACCCTAATTGCGTGGATGCTTGAGCTGCCAAAAAGTCACCGACTAGCTGTCCTGGAGCCTCGTAGGTGCCACCACCGAGCACGAACGCCTGCTCCTCTAACCGTCGCTGAAATTCAATGCCAGCGATCGGACTCTCAGGATAATCCGCTGGTGTAATCCCGACGACGATGCCACTATTGGCGTTCTTCCCACTCCGCTCGTATTGGCTCATCCCATTGGTGACAACTCGTCCCACCTCTGAGGTAGCCGCGACAACTTGCCCACCAGGACACATACAAAAGCTATAAACCGATCGACCATTGGCACAATGGTGAACTAGGCTATAATCAGCCGCACCGAGCATCGGATGTCCCGCTTGAGATCCCAACCGACATTTATCGATGACGGTTTGAGGATGTTCGACGCGAAACCCGATCGAAAATGGCTTGGGTTCGATGTATACGCCTGCATGGTGGAGCATCTCAAAGGTATCGCGGGCACTATGTCCGACAGCCAGAATCACATGGCTGCTGGGCAGATATTCACCACTGGCGAGGGTAACGCCGCAGACTTGACCATTTTCAATATTAATTTGCTCGACCCGACTTTGAAAGCGAGTCTCGCCGCCGAGCGATGCGATCGTATTGCGGATATTTTCAACTATTTTTACTAGTCGATAGGTGCCAATGTGGGGTTTATTAATGTAGAGGATTTCGGATGCCGCCCCAGCATTTACTAGTTCTGTCAATACTTTGCGCCCGTGATGATTGGCATCTTTGATCCGGCTGTAGAGTTTGCCATCCGAGAATGTCCCCGCGCCACCTTCGCCAAATTGAGCATTGGATTCTGGATTGAATTTTGCTTTGCTCCAGAAGCCAAATGTATCGACGGATCGATCGTGTACTGCTTTCCCGCGTTCTAAAATAATCGGGCGAAATCCCATCTGTGCCAATAATAACCCCGCAAACATCCCGCATGGTCCACAACCAATGACGATCGGACGTTGCTCTAATCCTGATGTTGACTGGGTTACATGGCGATAGCTAGTATCGGGAGTGGGGACAATATGCGGATCTTTTTTAAACCTTTGCAGTAGCTGTTGCTCTCTGGTGGTCTCAATGTCAATGATATAAACAAATGAGACCGCGCCCCGCTTCCGCGCATCATAGCTCCGCTTGAAAATCTTGTGACGAATCAAGTCCTTGGGGGCGAGGGATAGTTTTTTGAGAATGGCGGACTGGATATCTGCTTCGGTGTGTTCTAGCGGGAGTTTGACTTCTGAGAGGCGGAGCATGAACGTTATCCTGGACAGTTGGGGCAATATCTTCTCTTATTTTGTCACAATGGTTATAGTTGCTGCCAAAGATCGGACACCAGAAAATATGACCAAATCGAGAACTCGCGTGTGGGAATTAGCCACCGCAGCTTATGCTGGCGGTGATTATACTGGCTGGTTTGAAACTTTATATGCAGAAGCTGATGGCGATCTCGATGCGATTCCTTGGGCGGACAGAAAGGTGAATCCCTGGCTGCTAGACTGGATTAAAATATCGCAATTAAATATACAAGATCTCCGAGTATTAGTCGTCGGTTGCGGATTAGGAGATGATGCCGAATATTTGGCCGGACTCGGTGCACAAGTCACAGCATTCGATCTATCTCAAACTGCGATCGATTGGTGTCAGGCTAGATTTCCAAGCTCAAAGGTAAATTATCAAGCTGTCGATCTATTTAGTGCTCCAGCCGAGTGGAAGTG
>JBBRVB010000488.1:0-2772 GCA_038247275.1 Chroococcales cyanobacterium | reverse complement strand
TTCCGACATTCGCCGCTTCAACAATCTTGCCATCGACCATGTGAATCGTCCGCTTCGTCTGCGCTGCTACACTCGCATCATGGGTGACAACGATGATTGTCGTGCCCTGTTGATTTAATTCCGTCAGTAGATTCATAATCTCTTGCGAAGTTTTGGAATCTAAGGCTCCTGTCGGCTCATCTGCCAAGACTAACGCTGGATGGTTGACTAAGATCGCGACTCGTTGTTGTTGTCCAGGGATACTTTGCGTCTTTTGCGGCGGTGGGATTTGGGGTTTGGCGATCGTGCTGTTTTCATTGGGCGCAGATCTCTCGCATTCCAGGATAGGAATCAGCCTCAATACTTCGATCTATGCAGCCACTTGCAGCCCTAGAGGTCGATCGATCGGTTCGGGTTGTGCTTCTCTCAATTGTGATTCTGCGGCGAGAGTTTGGTTATCTTTGATGACTAGCACCGAACAATGCGCTTGATGCACGACATCATTGCTAACACTACCCATGAAAAACTCAGCGACTTTCGATCGATCGTGCCGACCGAGGACGATGAGATCGGCGTTCCACTGGTGCGCGATGCTGAGAATCGTTGCTCCTGGTTCCCCAAATTGCTGCTGATATTCAGTTGAAATATTTAGCGCAGTTGCCTTCTGACAGCATACTTTTAACCAGTCCTCTGCTTGCTGAATCTCCGACTGAATTATTTCATTGTTGAGTGGTTCCGAAAAACCCGGATAGATGCCATACATCCCACCCGAAGCGATCGCCGAATTGTATCCCACAATATCGAATAGACAATGCAAGATCGTCAAACTAGCTTGCTCCTGCTGCGCTATATGGAGGGCACGAAGCTTGCGCGCCGCCTCGGCGGTAGAACACGACGGAAGTTAGTGGTGAATGATTAATGGCAACTAGAATGCGTTTAAAATTCATTGTTTAGCTCCAGGGATTTGATAGCAGGGTGCAGTGGCTCGATCGGCGGAGCCGCGATCCTCAATATTTGAGGATCGCGTTTGAATTGTTCGATCTCGATTCAACTGTATTTAAACTTGACAATCTACCGAATGTATCGATACATTTGTTGACGAACAAACTGTCTTTCTGAGGGAGTCGCACCGATATTCCGCATCATCTGAGCCAAGTTATTTCTGTTGACGGGGATAAATGTACCGTTTCGCTTTAGGTAATCATTCTCTACTTTCAACATCGCCGCTCGTAAATTTCGTTCCCGAATCGAGTAGGTCATCCGTTTTTGTGCGCCGTTATAACATTCTCGACGGTTAGACTCATAAGCAAGACGCTTTGTCACACTTAATTTTGAGATGTCTCCGTTGTAAATCCTGTTACAATTTGCTCTTGTCTGTGCGGAGGCAGATTGAGGGACTATAGCCAGAAGGCTAGCAGCCGCCAAGCAGATAGATCCGATTTTCACTAGCTGTCCACCGATGTTTTTATTTCTTAAATTCATTATTGTGTCCTCTGATTAAAGTTAGCTATACTTCGAGGATAAGCGAGTGCTGTTTGATTTCTAGATTGATTTGGTTGAATACGTCATATAAATACATAAATGATTGCTTTAGATGATTTTCATCAAGACAATTAGATCAAAATTGGCTTTATTTAAAATGACGTTAAAAATTCTGGTGACAGGTGCGACAGGTAATGTAGGGAAAGAAATAATTCGGTTGCTGAAAAATCAAGATTGTGAAGTGGTGGCAGCCGTTAGAGATCCCATCAGAGCTAGATCGATCTTAGGCACAGATATTACCTGTATAGCCTTCGATTTTACCCAGCCAGAGACATTTACGCCGGCCTTTACAGGTATTAACAAAATTTTTTTAGTCCGCCCACCTGCTCTCGCAGATATTCGCAAACAAATTGCTCCTGCCTTAGTTGCTGCCAAGCAAGCAGGGATCGAGCAGGTTGTATTTCTGTCATTGTTAGGAGCGGATAAAAATCGAGTTATGCCGCATTATGCGATCGAACGCACGATCGAACAGTTAAATATTCCCGCGACTTTCTTGCGATGTAGCTTTTTCATGCAAAACCTGAATACTACTCATCGATCGGATATGCAACGGGGTGAATTATTTATGCCTGCTGGTCATGGCAGAACGAGTTTTATTGATGTGCGAGATATTGCCGCAGTTGCGGTAAAAGTATTAATTGAAGATGGGCATCAAGGGATGGCATATCCACTGACTGGATCTGAAGCTTTAACTTATGATGAGGTTGCAGATATTTTTACATCAGTTTTGGACAAGTCAGTTCGGTATCCAAATCCTTCACCGATCGAGTTTATTTGGCGAATGTGGAAACGCGGATTGCCGCTAAATTTTGTACTGATAATGACAGGGATTTATACAACGGCTCGGTTCGGATTGGCAGGCACGATCTCAACCGATGTGGCTCGATTACTAGGTCGTCCACCGATTAAGATGAGGCAATATGTAGAAGACTATCGATCGTGTTGGCTGGATAAATAATTCTTCTGAAAATACTACCCAATCGATTAGCAAATTCGGTCAATTAGCTCACAACAGGCTATCTTTAGTTAGTTAGATTGCAATAAAAATACGATATGAGTAACACCTGATGGCGTAGTCGCTCTGCTACTCTTTTGAAGTAGAAATGGTTCGCCATTCTTCGACAAATGATGGTGGAAGTGATAAATTTATGGCTTGACTATCAATCGTAGCTATTGTCAATTCCAGAGGAATTTCTGCCTGCAACTGTGCTAACAACGGTTGAAGATCGTATTGACCGACATTGGGTTCCG
>JBBRVB010000487.1:0-2797 GCA_038247275.1 Chroococcales cyanobacterium | reverse complement strand
ATATTTGCTAAAGATGATGAGCGGAAGCTTGACGGGGAAGTAATTCCAGGCATTGGGGGAATAGTATCCGATCGATTGGGCTTTGATGGTCAATAAGACAAAAACCGCCACATACCTGAGCTAGTAGTGGCGGAACGGATGGAAAAGCTGGTAATGAAGGCATAGACTCAAAATCATCGTGGGGGCAAGAGTCTTCATGGCATGTCCCTCTCAGAGAGTCTCTTGTAAAAGAAGATCGTTTACAAGAGCGGAAACCCTTGCAGAATAAGGAAAGCTCTTGTATTTACAAGAGATATCTCTTGTAAATAAGCATCAGTGTTATTCTACAAGAACCCATTCTGGCTGAGAGTCTGAACCACGATTGGAGATCTTTTCGCTTCGTCTACATGCTGCGATTAAGTTAGTCACCTTATTTTTGCGTTGATTGCCATCCATCCAATCTGGTAGTTTATTCCAGAGCAGTTCGTCAATATCTTTCCGAGTGAGAGAACCATGCTCTCGAATCGCCTTGCAGATTAGATCGATATAGTACTGATTATCGAATGCCTTATTGTTGCTATAGGATGCTCTCTGTCCAGTTTGCTGGGCAAGGGGTTGGGCAATGTAAAAATTCGGTTTACGACCTTCAATCAGCGATTTTGTCTTTAGACGTTTTTCTTCATCAGTACTCAGAGGCTGTCTTTTTTGGACTTTATCTAGTGCCATGATATCTATGAGAGTTAGATCTCCGTTTGTGGCTAGAGAGCGAGCATAGTCCATATCCATAACTTTGCCAGTCAAGGTCAGTTTGACGCGGTTGTTGGAAATATCATAGTCAGGTAATGGAAAAAATCGAGCTTTCTGGAACAGAAACAACTTACGAATGCCGCCGCCTGCTGTATCGACCATTTTGAGATTAAACATTGCTGTTGCTAAAAAGCGATTGCGATAATGCTCTTCTGGGGCATCTTCGATGACTACCCGCCGAACATCACCAGGCACAAAACTACCCAAATTGGTAAAGGTTAAACTTTCTTCTGCTTCAATAACGTTAATGCGTCCAGCTAAGGTGTAATCTTGATGGGCAATACAATTGTTTAATGCTTCACGAATAGCATAAGGCTCATATTGGTCGATTTCTTCAGGGAAAAGTGTGCCTTCTGGCATATAACGATATTTTAAGTTGCGAATTTTGGCATAGACTTTATTAACTGCCAGCAATAGCGGCATCCCAAATAGTGCATAATCGCGATCGTTTCCTTGATGGTCTTTTAGTAGCCAACGAATTTTGAGATCGGCAGGTAGGAGAAAATGTTCTGCTTCGTCTTTACCTAAGAGCAATAAAGCGGTGCGAGTTAATTTACCTTTGATGGTTAGCTTGGCTTTGTTTAAAAAGGTGATGTCGTCCCAACTATCTACTTCCACAGCTTTTTCTGGAAATTTGCTTTTGAAGTTTTCTCTAGCAACACGTAAGGCTTCGCTATCCAAATCGTCCAAATTAGCAATGGGAACTGTCACTGCACTCCAGTCTGAGAGGGTTACTTGAGAGCGAATACGCTCGATTTCTTCTAGATTGAGAGGGGATAGAGATTCACCATCCCGACCATAATAATGTCCTTCAAATGCAATCGGTATTCCCTTGGGTGCAGCAGGTATTTCAAATAAAATAACTCGACCTTTTTCATGCTGGACTTCATGAATTTCAATAAAGGTAATTCGATTAGTCGTTTTTTCGGCTATTTCTCTTTTCAGGCGATCTAAATTTTTACGATCGGGGCGATAATGTGAACCAACAACTTGCCGATTATCTGCCACACCAAAAACTAGCCAAGCGTTTGGTTTGTGTTGCAAGTTTGCTTCATTACTCAGTGCGGAAAAGTATTTACCTAGATCGTCAAAGTGAAAATTATTCTTAGCTTGCTTGAATTCCACTATCTCATTTTCAGCAGATAGTTCAAGCAGTGTTTGGAGTTTTTCGCGTAGATCGATCGTTTGATTACTCATGGTATTAATAATTTTCTTCCGCGTATTCCGCTATTCCTGTCGAGTTACATTTGTCGATCGAGCCTCTATTATAAACCTCTATCATTTCCCCAAACCCCCAATTCTGGGGACTAAGAGTCTGTTCCCCCAAGTTTATGGGACTCTCCATTCCGGTTCCCCCAAACTTGGGGGCTAGGGGGCAAACCCACTTCGCTACAAAAAGTCTAACTGTTCCACATCGGGCGGAATCAGATTAAGCTGCTTCTCCATCGTCACGCCTTTGAGCTTTTTCGCCTTGGTACTTTGAGCTTTGGGCTTTTTGGCTTTGTCTTTCTTCTGGGCGTGTTTACCACCTAAGAGTTCGGCTTCGTGGCGTTGTTGGTTGAGGTCGAGGAGACGGGCGAGGACTTCATCGTGGGTGGCTTCGGGCCAGCGGTATCGCCAGGGCTTTTTGCGCTGACGTTTGCCTTCTGTGGGCTGGGTGTCTGGCTCGTCCTCTTCGTAGTCGAGGCGAAATTCGCAGGTGGTGGAGATATCTGTCCAGCCGTAGGCGGCGAGGATGGCGGTGTCCATTTGGGTGTGGAGTTCTCGCAATTTGAGGATGTCTGAATCGTCTTCTTCTGGGTCGTGGAAGCGGTTGTAGGTGTCGGTGAGTCCTTGGTTGTTACGAATCATCAGAGCAGCGCGGAATTCGTAGTATTCCTGACCGATCGATTCTAATTCGGGGTTGGTTTCACAGTTTTCGGGGAAGGGGAAGGTTTCGAAGCAGTCGGAGGGGGTATAACGCAGCCGATCCTCAAGTGATGAACTAAAAAACCGCGTCCAGACTTCATGT
>JBBRVB010000486.1:0-2802 GCA_038247275.1 Chroococcales cyanobacterium | reverse complement strand
TCTGATTTTGTTCGATGGTGTCTGCAATTTTTGTAATAGTGCAGTGCAAATGGTCATCGAGATCGATCGACAAAAAATCTTTAAATTTGCGGCGATTCAGTCCGAATTAGGACAACGGCTCTATCATCAGCATGGTTTAGATCCAGTTGATATTCAAACACTGATGTTAGTGGATGGCGATCGAGTTTTGACCAAAAGCGATGCGGTATTGGCGGTGCTATCGAGACTTGATGGCGGTTGGCAATATTTGGGAGCATTTAGTGCGATGCCACAACCGTTACGCGACTGGGCTTATAGCGAGTTTGCACGGCAGCGATTCGCCTTATTTGGGCGGCGGGATAGTTGTATGGTACCGACTCCAGAATTACGGGAGAGATTTGTTAGCTAACGGCTCTAGTCCATTACAACGGACTCAGGGATCTTCGAGTCGATCGAGTCTTGTGAGATCGATAGGCATCTTGTACTATAGTATTACCGTTGAGCCGAAATCGATCGTGACACCTGAAATCATTACCCGCATCGAAAAACTCCGCCTAAAACTCCAGTCGGCTGGCTATGCTTATTACGTCCTCGACAATCCCGTCATGGAAGATGCCGTATATGACAGGTTGTATCGAGAGCTGCAAGATTTGGAGAGCCAACATCCCGAACTGGTGACTCCCGATAGTCCGACTCAACGAGTGGGCGAACGTCCGGCTTCAGGATTTGTTTCAGTCAAACATCATATCTCGCTCTATAGCCTCGAAAACGCTTTTGACATGGCGGAATTTGCCAAGTGGGAAGCAGGTTGGCAGCGGAATATGGGGAGTAAAGAGAGTGCCGAATATGTGTGCGAGTTGAAGATCGATGGTTCGGCGATCGCCCTCACATACGAGCATGGATTATTAGTGCGGGGTGCGACGCGTGGCGATGGCGATACCGGGGAAGAGATTACCCAAAATGTCAAGACAATTCGATCGATCCCACTTAAATTAAACCTCGAAAATCCGCCCCCCATCGTCGAAGTGCGGGGTGAAGCTTTTTTACCAATTGCGGTATTTGAACAACTAAATCAGGAACGCGAACGAGCCGGCGAACAACTCCTCGCAAATCCCCGCAATGCCACCGCTGGAGCATTGCGTCAATTAGACCCGAAAATGGTCGCGCAACGGAAATTAGATTTCTTTGCTTACACGCTGCAAATTCCGACTACGACCCCGCAAACCGAACTCCATAGCCATTTAGCATCGCTGGAAATGCTGGAGCGGATGGGATTTAAGGTCAATCCCCATCGCGAACTATCTCCCGATGCGGCTGGGGTAGGAGCATATTACGATCGCTGGAATACCGAGCGGTTGAACCTGGCTTACATGACCGATGGTGCCGTCGTCAAAATCAACGACTTTGCGCTGCAACAAGAATTAGGCTTCACCAACAAGTTTCCCCGCTGGGCGGTGGCTCTCAAGTATCCCGCCGAAGAAGCACCGACACGGGTATTGGATATTAGTGTAAACGTGGGCAGAACGGGGGCTATTACGCCCTTGGCGCACCTTCAGCCCGTCCAACTGGGGGGAACGACAGTTCAGCGGGCAACGCTCCACAATGGCGATCGCATCGCCCAATTAGATCTGCGGATTGGTGATACGGTGATTATCCGCAAAGCTGGGGAAATTATTCCCGAAGTCTTGCGCGTATTGACGGATTTGCGTCCGCCGGGAACTGTCGATTTTAAAATGCCGACTAATTGCCCCGTGTGTAACTCCGTAGTAGTCAAATCAGAACAGGAAGCGGTGTTACGCTGTGTTAATCCTCACTGTCCGGCAATTCTCAAGGGTTCATTGGTGCATTGGGTAAGTCGAGATGCCCTGGATATTAATGGTGTGGGTGAAAAGTTAATCGAGCAATTAGTCGATCGTCAGTTTGTCAATTCAGTTGCGGACTTATACGATCTAACTGTTGCCAAGTTAATGACTCTAGAGCGGATGGGTGAGAAATCAGCAGTTAAAACGATCGAGGGAATTATTAGTTCTAAATCTCGTCCGTGGTCGCGAGTATTATATGGTTTAGGAATTAGACAGATTGGGAATAATGGCGCGAATATTCTCACCGAAAGATTCCCCTCAATCGATCTATTATTACAAGCCACGATTTCCGATCTACAAGATATTCGGGATGTCGGATTGGAAACGGCTCAATCTGTCTATAATTGGCTCCAACAGTCAGAAAATATCGCACTAGTCGAGAGGTTGAAATCAGCAGGGTTACAATTCGCGCGATCGGTAGATGCTGGTAGTAGTTCTAATCTTAGCGAAATATTTGCCGAGAAAACTTTTGTGATTACTGGCACCTTACCAACACTCAAACGGGATGAAGCCAAAAATTTAATCCAGAGCCATGGTGGTAAAGTTTCGGATTCAATTAGTGCGAAAACTGACTACTTATTAGCAGGCGAGAAGGCTGGCTCGAAGTTAGCGAAGGCGGAGAAGCTGGGAGTCAAGGTAATATCTGAAGCTGATTTACTGGAGTCTATCGCCGAATAATTGTTATCTCGATCGGGTTTAGAATTTACAACTTTAGTGGCTCGAATCGCTCAACACTCGCCCACGAATTTTGCTTTATCGATCGTTAGTTTCCACGAGCAAGTTCTTGGAGCGCATAACTTTAGTACTACTTGTTAGTTAATCTGACTTTTCCCGTTATCTTTTCGATCGAGAGATCGCTTGCCATACTGCTATCCCAAATACCTATTTTCTCGTGACATATTGTCAACAAGTGCAGATTATTGACAACACGCGATCGACTGAAACCTCTGTTATTTCGTGG
>JBBRVB010000485.1:0-2816 GCA_038247275.1 Chroococcales cyanobacterium | reverse complement strand
ATTTCAATATTTTGAGCCTAGCCGATCGGTAGCAATTATCCTCTCTGCCCACAGATAGAGATATCAGTTTGTCCTCTACAGTAAAGCGTCAACCGATCGACTGCGACTCTGCTCGAATATCCATCGATCGCTAACTATTAAGATTTAGAGTCCAATATCTAGTTACTCAGATCGTCACTCCTAATCACTCTATCGATCGATAGAGATTGGTATTTATCTAATTACTCAAACTTTGAGCGCGCGGATTACTTGCTCCATCTGCCATGCGTCCACTCATCTGTTCGCACTCGATCCGGTAGATGGCAATTGCTTCGCCATGCCCCCAAGAGTCAATCCAGGTGCGATTGCTAGCTGGCGCAAATGCTGGATTCCGCTGTTTGATAAAATTGATGGCTCGATCGGTATCTGGTTCGACACTCAGGCATTCAGCTCTACCTGAGACAAGTACGCTGCGCCACTGTGAAGGGCTATGGACTTCTTCGACTTGCAGACACACTTCTGGGTTAGCATCTAATTCATGGTGCTTCATCTTTTCAGTTGTTAGCCAGTAGATATCCGTATCATGTAGATAATAATGAATCGACATCACTTGGGGTTTGCCATCATCAATGAATCCTAAATGACCGTACCCGATTTTATGCAATAATTCGTAAATTTCATCGGGTCGCATTTCTTCAATTTTTAACATAATTAGCTGCTGAAAATTTAGTTATTTAGTGAGTATTATTCGATCGTGAGTTGGCACTCCATTTAAAATAATTAATCAACTGTCAACTGTTTAAACACAGATATCTTCAAGCTCGATGGTTAGTCGCGCCGGTTTACATCGCTCGATCTTGGTTTGAACAACTTGGGCTGATTCAGATTCTAGGTCTTCAATATATCCTGGGCTGGCTTGGCTAGCTTGCAGAAAGTCGGCAAAGGGACCAAAATAGTAAGTACATCTTGGTTGAGCTGTAGAAACTTCTACCCACCAAGCCTGTCCCAAGAAATCCAAGACGTTAGTCCAAATTTCGGAGAGGATCGCTTCAATATTATTTAAAATTTGGTTGATAATCACTAGCGATCGATCGACTCAAGGTCATCCTGACCGAGTGGATTCCTAAATGGTTTATACGATCTATTTATACCGACTTTACTTGCTCGATCGCTCTACCGATAGATAGATATTTAGAATCTAGTATTATTACTTATAGATTAGTGACCGCCACCAGTTGCCGCCCCCTTCACCTTTTTAAAGAATAAAATTGCTACTCCACTCAATAATAAGGCAAACCCAATGAAGTAAAAACAATCATTAAAAGCTAACACATAAGCCTCGCGACGAATGATGTTCTCGATCGACTTGTAAGCTCGATCTTGGGCGGTAATTAAATCTGCACCCTTACTAACAAACAACTGTGTCAACTCATCGATTCGGGCACGAGTTGCGGGATTATAAATCGAGACACTATCACCCAACCGATTGGAATGAAACTGTTCGCGCTGAGTCAATAAAGTCCCCAATGCTGCAATCCCAAACGAACCGCCTAAATTTCGCATCATATTAAACAAACCACTCGCCGAACCCGCTTGCTCTCTAGGAATCCCCGCCGTAGCCACACTAGATAACGGTACCATAATTAAGGGTTGACCCATCGCTCGAACTAATTGCGACCACCGTAACTGGTCGATTCCCGTCAGATTAGTCAGGTCGGAATTCATAAAACAACTCACGGCAAATAAACTAATCCCGATCGCAATTACCAATCGCGAATCGACGATCTGAATCAGCTTGGGCACTAGCGGAATGATAAACAGTTGTGGTATTCCCGCCCACATCAATACCTCACCAATTTGCAGAGCATTATATTGTTGAATTTGGACTAAATATAACGGCAAAATATAAATGGAACCGTATAATCCGATGCCTAGTGAAACATTAACGATACTTGCCAGCCCAAAATTTCGATTTTTTAATAACCGTAAATTAATAAACGGCTGCTGACGCGTTAATTCGATCCAGAAAAAGATCGATAAGAAAATAATGGCGATCGCCGCCAGATTGAGAATAAGTGAAGAGCTAAACCAATCTTTGCGGGAACCCTCTTCTAAGACTACTTGCAAAGATGCCAACCCGATCGCCATCGAGAGAATCCCCCACCAGTCGCCTTGCTGAAGTAGCTCTGGTTTGGGAGGTTGTGGTTTGATGCCATACCAAACTCCAGCGATTAATAATAACCCCGGAATTACATTTAAATAAAAGATATAGTGCCAACTGAGATTATTCGTCAACCAGCCGCCCAAAGTCGGGCCGATCGAAGGTGCAAATGTCGCAGTTAGTCCAAACAAAGCTAACCCGATTGGCTGCTTGGAGGGCGGTAGACCGATCAACATGTTGGTAAATGCCATCGGAATCAAAATTCCCCCAGTCGCCCCCTGGAGGGCGCGGAAGGTAATCATTGAGGACAAATCCCACGCTGACGCACAGCACACCGAAAAGAAGATAAATAACGACGCATTTACCAAAATATAGCGACGGATCGAAAATACCTGCGATAACCAGCCAGTCAGCGGAATTACCACGATCTCCGCCACCAGATAAGCTGTCGAAATCCACGAGCCTTCCTCTAATGTCGCGCCTAAAGCGGCTTGAATATCTTGGAGCGAGGAGTTGGTAATTTGAATATCCAACACCGCCATAAAGGCACCCAGCATACTCCCAGCCACTCCGATCCAAATTCGCAGCGGTACGCGATCTGGTTCTAAACTCGGATTTTGACGTTGCTTGGCGATCGCACTAGAATTTGCCACAATCTTAACTCCAGATGATTAAT
>JBBRVB010000484.1:0-2825 GCA_038247275.1 Chroococcales cyanobacterium | reverse complement strand
GGTCATAATCCAAATTCCCTCACCAACCTTACCTGTGAGCAAACTCAGGGGTGGGTAGGAAGTCCAGCCAGCTTGAGCAGGGCCTAAAAAGAAGCTGAGAATAAGTAATAATCCCGTCGGTGGAATAATCCAAAAAGCGACAGCATTGAGCTTGGGAAATGCCATATCTCTTGCCCCGATCATCAGCGGTAAGAGATAGTTCGCAAAGGCACCTGTGCCAGCAGGGACGATCCACAAGAAGATCATGATCGTACCGTGCATAGTGAACATGCTGTTGTAGGTACTTGGATCGACTAAATCAGCATCAGGAGTCGCCAGTTCTGTCCGAATTGCTTCAGCTAATAATCCACCAATAATGTAGAAGATAAATCCAGTCACAAAGTACTGAATCCCAATCACTTTATGATCGGTACTAAATGTGAAATAGTCTTTCCAAGTGCGATGGTGGATGACCACATCATCGTCCTTCGGTTCGTTAGGAATTATTAATTCTGCTGTCATGATTTAGGGATTAGATTTTAGGCTTTAGGCTTTAGAAAAAAGACCCAATTTAGCTGTTTTTTGCGATCGATTCGATCTGTGTAAGTGAGGGTAGGGAAAACATCTCGATGATGTAGCTGTTGGTGGGCAGTGCCCACCCTACTAGCGCGTCCACCTTGAAAATGTGGGTAAAGATCTCGCTAAAATCATCTCTAGATAATTTGTCTGACGTTTTAAATGCCCACAATTTTGACCTAGACAAGCTACTACTTTTCTGACTTCTCTCTGGGAAAATATCCCATCCCTGGAGAAGTACCCGTGGGGTTGCTGGTTGAATGGGTAGATCTCCGCCAACCTGCGAATTATTTAATTGCAGACGCGATCGACTTGCTCATGTCATGATGCTGGATGTGCTGAACCATCTCTGGTTTTACGCCCATTTCCTTGGCATAGGGAGCCAGATATTTGTCTGGAGATAGATTTGCTGGGTTCATCGCAATCGTCTGTTTGACAATTTCTGCTTGTGCTTGAGCCGATTGTTGCTGACTGGCAATCCAGGTATCGTACTCTTGAGGAGTATGAACGATCATCTGTGTGACCATCGAACCGTGATAACCACCGCAAAGTTCCGCACATCGGAGTGGGTATGTACCAACTTTATTAGTGGTGAACCGCAACTGAGTCTGCGTCCCAGGAATTACGTCCTGCTTGAGTCGAAGTTGGGGAATCCAGACAGCGTGGATCACATCTTGAGCGTTCATATTGAGTTGAACTTCTTTACCAACGGGAACGTGGAGTTCGCCAGAAGTCACATTGATTTCTGGATAGGTAAAGATCCAAGCATATTGGAGTCCTAAAACATTAACATTGACATCCGCAAGTTTACCTTGATTGGCAGGGGAAGCACCGACACCCAATGCCGCAATCATCGGACTAGCTTGAGGCATACCATCATTCATGGTTGCTGCCATCGCGCTACCTTTACCAGCGGGCATTCCGTGCATCGCGTGCATTCCATCTGCGCTCGGATCGAAACCACCCATTTCGTTGTAGATTTCAAAACTGTAGATCGAAATCCAGAGCACGATGGCGGCGGGAATTGCCGTCCATAATATTTCTAACGGTACATTACCTTCGATCGCAGCACCGTCACCCAGCTCTCCAGGTTTGCGGCGAAACTTGACCGCACAGTAGACGATGATGCCTTGAACGAGTAAGAATAATCCGACCGAAATGGTCATCATGGCGTTGAACAAGCCATCGATATGTCCTGCTTCTTCGGAAGCTGCAACGGGCATCAGTCCGTGGTTTTGTCCGTACCAGAGACTAACCAGGGTTAGTCCTATGCCCAGCAGGAGGGTTACAATTGTACTAGGTATCTTCATGAAGTGTTGCAGGGATGGAACGGAGTTTACGGAGCCAGGAACGATGCAATCTAGAGAGCTGGAATGTGGATTTGGAGGAACATTTACCGAACGTGTCTCTAGATCACCTGGGTTAGAGATTTGGCTTGTCGCTCTCTAGTCGCAGATTTGATATTATTTCAAGATTAAAAAATTTAGTTAGATAGTAATAATAATGGCAGTGTGAAGATTTGAGTAGTTATCTTCACTACCTTTACTAAGGTACCGTAGGCAATTAGAGCAATCGGCACTTATTCGCATTTCTTCAGATTTTCTTTGGGATTCGCCTACTTTAACTCTGAACACTATTTGCCCGATGGGAATCTTTAACATTTTCTTTGGGATCTAACTAACTCGATGCTCAAGCTCAGACAGTGCAGGCATTAGGCGATACAGGTCGGCGGATTTATTCGATCGAATTCGCGGTTAACACCTCAACATCAACTAGGTATTAATGCTAGTTTGGGAATGGTTGAGCTAGCGTAGCTAAAAAACACAACTTAGGCAAACTAACTCGGCGGCTATATATGTCAGACTCTGCACTTACCCCTCAATATCCCGATCGATCTGAATCGCTGCTCGATCGACGGCAAAATTTAGTCATTCAGACCCGCATTCGTCAGTCGATCTGGAAGATTGCTTTTGCCACCCTGCTACTGATGGCAGTCGGTAGTGCCACCAGAGTGATGAATGCTGGTTTAGCCTGTCCAGATTGGCCATTGTGCTATGGACAATTGGTTCCCACCCAGCAGATGAATCTCCAAGTATTCTTGGAGTGGTTCCATCGCTTGGATGCCGCCCTGATCGGCTTGAGTACGCTTTTCCTAGCTGGCTCGACGTGGTGGTTTAGGCGACAGCTCCCATATTGGCTGCCGTGGGCGACAACCTTTGCCCTGAGCTTAATTCTGGTTCAAGGAGCCTTGGGCGCATTTACCGTGACTG
>JBBRVB010000483.1:0-2828 GCA_038247275.1 Chroococcales cyanobacterium | reverse complement strand
TTGTCTCGGATAACGTCGCCATCGTCCGTAATGTCCTCGAAGGCGAACGCCGCCGCCGGACGATCGAAATCCTCAAGCTCAGGGGTACCACCCACATGAAGGGCGAATATCCCTTTACGATCACCAATCACGGTATCAATATCTTCCCATTGGGGGCGATGCGGCTCACCCAGAAGTCTTCCAACGTGCGAGTATCATCTGGACTCAAAGCCTTGGATGTGATGTGTGGTGGCGGCTACTTTAAAGATTCGATTATCCTGGCAACTGGAGCCACTGGGACGGGTAAAACTCTATTAGTGAGCAAATTTATCCAGGAAGCTTGTTTGGCTGGAGAGCGGGCGATTTTGTTTGCCTATGAAGAATCTAGAGCGCAACTATCGCGGAATGCTTCTTCCTGGGGGATCGATCTCGAAGAGTTGGAAAGACAAGGACTACTCAAGATTTTATGTACCTATCCAGAGTCAGCCGGATTGGAAGATCATCTCCAAACAATTAAGTCTGAAATTGCTGAATTTAAGCCCGATCGAATCGCGATCGATTCACTCTCAGCCTTGGCAAGAGGAGTAAGTAATAACTCTTTCCGGCAGTTTGTGATCGGCGTAACAGGTTATGCCAAACAAGAAGAAATCACCGGATTTTTTACAAATACTTCCGACCAATTTATGGGAGCAAATTCGATTACTGATTCGCACATCTCGACAATTACCGATACAATTTTGATGCTGCAATACGTCGAGATTAGGGGCGAGATGGCTCGTGCTCTTAATGTATTTAAGATGCGCGGTTCTTGGCATGATAAGGGGATTCATGAATACACCATCAGCAAGGATGGAGCCGAAATCAAGGATTCATTCCGCAACTACGAAGGGATCATTAGTGGTTCTCCCAGTCGGATTGCTGTCGATGAAAAATACGAACTCTCTCGCATCGTCCGAGCAGTCAGTGATAAATCTAGTGAATAATCTGTTCGCTCTCTAAATTTCAACTGTCAACTGTCAACTGTCAACTGTCAACTATCCTCTATTTCCCATCAACCAACTGTAACCAGAGGATAAATTCCGTCCCACAATCGCTCCCTGGCGGCGGACTGGTGACTTCGATTTTACCGTGCATGTGCGTTACCAATTCCTTGGCGATCGCGAGTCCCAAGCCAGTCCCGGCAATACTACCTTGAGCTTGAACGCCGCGATAGTGGCGGGTAAACAACCGATCCAAATCTTGAGCGGGAATCCCCAGCCCAGTATCTCGAATACAAATCTGGAGCCGCGATCGATCGGGAATTACGATGTTTGAATCGGTATTTAGCGGCTCCTGCCAAATATTTACCACTTCGACATCAACATCAACTTCTCCCCCTGCGGGTGTATATTTCAAGGCATTATCAATAAGATTACTCAATACTTCTCGCAATGCTGCGGGATGGGCTTGTACTAATGGCAAATCACGAGGAATATGAGTGTACAAACTGAGATTGCGTTCTTGAGATATGGCTTCAGCAGATATAATCAAGGGATCGAGTACGTCTGTAAGCTGACAAGATTCAATCCGAAAAGCGGCATCAGGCAGTAATAAATTCGCACTCTGAGTTACAATATTTTCCCCTGCGGGTAATGGTTTTAATCGATCGTGACTAGTTGTAGAAATCGCCGGAATATCGATCGCACTTTCTAAATGTTGCAACAGTTCTTGGATGCGATCGCTCTCACGGACGATACTATTGGCAAAGCCCCGATGGGGATCTTCTGGATGTAAACGTTTGATTAATAATTTTCCAAATGTCCGAATTGCGGTCAAGGGATTGCGAAGCTGGTGCAGCAGATTGTGGAGGAGATCTCGCTGCTGAGATTGTAATTTTTGCTGGTGTTTGAGTTCCCGAGCTAGCCAGATTTGCTTGCGATCGAGGACACCTGCAAACGCGATCGTTTGGGCGATATGTTGAATTTCGGTTTGCTCTGTGGAGTTCCACGGGGTAGTTTCTCGCGTGGTGACTAGCAATCCCAAAATTGTCCCATCGGAAACTAGCGGTAACAGGATTTGATGGCGGTTGCTGGGATCTGGACTCAGCTCGACTGGTTTGGGCGGGGCGAGAGTCGTCACTTGAGTAGCTGCGGTGCTGACTAGCTGTGAAGTGGCATAATTTAGAAATCGACTTGCATCAGTACCACTATTTGTGCCCACTGGCGGCGATGTTAGCGATCGATCCCCAATCTTGGTCGTCATCTCCGACCAGACTACCTCAGTCTCGGGATACACCACCACTGGTAATAACTTTGATTCCCCACCGCCTTCTAATTCCTCAGTGATGTAGACAATGCTGACAGTCGCACCCAAGCCTTCCGCCAACAGTCGTAACTGTGCGCGACACAAAGCCATGAATTCAGAACTCGCAGCGGTAGACACGATTGGTAGTTGCTGGTAGTGGGTGGAATTTCAATGTAACCATCGCTGCTAGTCGATAGTTGCCATTAATTTATTTTGGCACGATCGGTATGATTTGGCGACAGCAGCCAAGCTTGTCAGGAGTCAAACTCCTAATTAAATAAAGATTTGTGACAATTATTAAAATTTGCGATCGTTAAATGACTGAGCGATCTTTATTTTTTCTTTATGTTGCTGGCTTTGAGCAGATTAGAGACCAATTTAGGTGGGGGTTGAGTTTTTGGAACGAAGCGGATAAAATAGCGACGGCTTTTGTAACAGACATTACATCTGTCTGCACCAAAGAGGAGGTAAGACTTTTGGCTAGAAGACGCAAACGAAAGAGTCGGAGACGGCAAGAGGGGCGGAGAATTTTAGAGCAGGTGCCACAGTTCAGCATTGAAAGTGGC
>JBBRVB010000482.1:0-2831 GCA_038247275.1 Chroococcales cyanobacterium | reverse complement strand
TTGCACCAATGGCGATCGCTTCCTGCATTCTGCCATTGGCGGTAAGTGCAGCAATTTGAATTCTGTAGATTTCAACTTGTTCCAAAATTGTCCGCGCAGATTCTATTACTACTGTTGCAAGCTGTTCCATTCGATCGAGATCGCCATTCAAATACGCTACCTCAGCAGCCGCAGTATGAAGATTTAGACTCAATTGGTACTGAGTTTCCCAACAATCGAGGGAAAGTAGTTCGATCCCTGTTTTCAAATAAGTATTTGCCGCAGCATAAGCAGTAGAATTTCTCGCTTTTTTGCCGGCGAGGAGATTGAGTTTCGCTAGAGTTTCTCGATCGATCGATCGCGTAATCAACTCTTGCGCTAGATTCAAATGCCCGACTAGCTCGAACAGTTTTTCTTCTCTTGCCGCCTCCGAAAAGTTTTGCTGGATTAACTTACCAATTTTGAGATGAGTTGCAGGTTTTTGGCTGTCGGGAATCAGGGAGTAAGCTGCTTGTTGAACGCGATCGTGGAGAAAGCGATAAATTGGATTAACCGATACCGTAATCGCCGATCCAGTATCCAATTGGGTAAAGAATTTATAAGTCTCTGTCGTCGGGATTAATAATCCTGATTGCAATGATTCCCACAATGATTTAGCCAGATCTTCAGCAGATATTTGTGACACGATCGCCAATGTATTGAGATCGAATTGTGCGCCAATGCAGGCTGCTAGTTTGATTGCTTCCTGAGTTTTGGCTGGCAACCGTTGCAATTGCAATGCCATAAATTCAACCACATCGTCGGTAAGAGCTAAGGCTCTAACTTGAGAAAGGTCACACTGCCATCCAGATGTTCCCTGGTGCGGATCGAAAGTAATGATACCATCTTGGTGTAATGCTTTTAAAAATTGGGTAGCAAAGAACGGATTGCCCTGAGTTTTTTGTTCTACCAATTTTGCCAGAGGTTCAGATGCTCGTAAATCGCAATTCAATGTGTCTGCGATTAATTGATTTAGATCTCCCAAACTAAGTGGATTAATTGTAATAGTATTGACGATCGCTCCATTTTTTTGAATATCATCGGTCGTCAGATTCAATGGGTGAATCGAGGAAACTTCATTATCTCGATACGCACCTATTACTAATAGATGTCCCGGATCTTGCATCAATAACTGGAGCAAACTGAGTGATGCTAAATCTGCCCATTGCAAATCGTCGAGGAAGATAACTAAGGGATGCTCTCCGGTAGTTAATATTCCTACAAATTTTTGGATGAGTAGATTAAATCGCTGTTGTGATGCTTTGACAGATAGCTCTGGTGGCTGGAGTTGCCGACCGATAATCAACTCTAGATTGGGGATAACATCTATTAATATTTGACCATTTTCCCCAACTACTTCAAGAATCTTCGCCTTCCAGATTTGCCTGTCCAGTTCTGATTCGGCGAGTAATCGATCGATTAGATCGCCAAAGGCTTGGAAAAAGGCTGAGAAGGGCACATTTCGCTGAAATTGATCGAATTTCCCCTTGATAAAATAACCGCGCTGCCGAACGATCGGTTTATGGATTTCTTGGACGATCGCAGTTTTCCCAATCCCCGAAGAGCCAGCAACTAACATCAGTTCGGTACGACCGTTACTGACTCTTTCAAAGGTATCTAGTAAGGATGTTACTTCTTCTTCCCGACCGTAAAGTCGTTCGGAAATGGTAAATCGATCGGTCAGATCTTGGGTACCTAGCTCGAAATCTTCAATCTGACCAGTTGTCTGTAATTGAGTCAGACATACTTCTAGATCGTGTTTTAGCCCCAAGGCATTTTGATAGCGATTTTCAGCATTTTTTGCCATCAATTTACTGACAATATTCGCTAAAATCACTGGAATTTTCGGCTGGACTCGATCGGCTGGTACTGGTTGTTTGGCAAGATGAAAATGGACTAATTCGATCGGATCTTCACTAATAAAAGGTAATTGTCCAGTCAATAATTCATAGTAGGTGACACCAAGGGCATAAAAATCACTCCGATAATCGATGCCACGATTCATCCGCCCAGTTTGCTCTGGGGAAATATATGCCAGTGTCCCCTCTAAGTCGGTAATATTCTGAATCGATTGAGTTTCTCGCGGCAACATTGAAGAAATACTAAAATCAATTAGCTCGATCTGTTGTGTCTCTGGGTTGAATAAAATGTTGGCAGGTTTGAGATCTTTATGAATGACCCGATGACGATATAATCCCGCTAATGCTTCAGCAATCTGAATCGCGATCTGAAGAAACAGGCTCAATTTTTGCGAATTAGTTCCGAGTGCCTGCTCTAGCTCGAATAGAACTTTCAGAGAAATACTGCCACGATCCTCTGTCACCAGCGCATAGGAGTTCTGATAAGTTTCCAATGCCAAAGGCTTCGAGATGCTGGGCAGATCGAGATTTCTGGTAATAGTGTAGTGATTGCGTAACTGAATTAGTTCTCTAGAACTAGGAAATCGATTTCGCAAAACTTTGATGACAACCGGACACCCATCTTGCTCTCGCACCCCCCGATAGATGATGGTACGACTACCTAAATGAATTTGTGCTGCGATCTGATACCCTGCCAAGCATACGCTCGTATTCATCTTCCAGTTCCCAATGCGTAAAGATCGTGAATACGGCTATGAATCATATTTACCTAAAAGCTACAACTCTGACGAAATGTAGGGTTTAGGAATTACAGCCGTTTGGTTATATATCTTATATACTGCCCAGGAAAATGGTGATAATTTCGATCTCTGCCAGAGATTTCTAGGCTTTGAGAGAATGTGAGTAAGTGCGGCTAAATTGAGCGATTGCTTCGATCGCTCGCTGACAATCTGC
>JBBRVB010000481.1:0-2836 GCA_038247275.1 Chroococcales cyanobacterium | reverse complement strand
CATATTGGCGGGAGAGCCGAGAAGTCTACCCATTTCTCTAATTGAGAGCAGCAGAGATCGAGCATCAAATCCCATCTAAACTAGCATTTCAAACTCAGAAACCCTCCTTTCCGTAATAGTTGTTTAATTAAAGTATCGACAACAGCAAACAACTACGGAAACTCATGAATCGTCGAGTCTTAATTTTTGCCGACTGGGACAATACCTTCTTCTCAGCCAAGAACTTCAACCGCAAATTAGATTGGCTCAAACTCCGTGACTACCTCGCCAACTACCGTGAAGGTCGCGAACTAATTGAAATGGTGCTTTATATTGGAGTACCACCCGATCGAGAAAGATTCCAAGAACAGCGTAAGCAACGTGAGAAACTCATCTACTGGGCGAAATCTAATGGATTTCTAGTAGTAGTCAAAGAAGGAAAAGCTAAAGGTGAAGAATTTGAAAGTAACGTCGATATCGTGATGGCAATGGACGCGATCGAATTAGCACTCGAAATGAAACCAGACATCGTAGTGCTAGTTACGGGAGACTCAGATTTTGCTCACCTTGCCAAAAAACTGCGGCGGCGGGGAATACGGGTAGAAGTAGCATCTGTCGAACAATCCCTCGGTAACGATCTCAAAAATGCTGCCAATAACATCATCGATCTAGTTGAAATTTTTGATGCCCTACCACCTCAAAACAATAATCGAGATTATCACCCGATTGGCTCCACTAATATATTTGATTAAAACTGGATATTTCTAGAATCATGACCATAATTAATGGCAAATCGATCGCAACCGATCGGCAAGAGCTAGATCTAGCAAAACAACAGATCGTCGATCTCCAACAACAATATGAAGGATTATATCAATCTTCAATTACGTGGAATCGAGCTAAGGAGCGAATTGAAAGAGATATTTCTTCGCTCCAAGAACTTCAATCCAAGCTAAGTGCGATCGACAAAAGAAATAATACGCTCGATCGACAAATTAAGACGATGGCAGTTCAAATCCAAACCCAGCAAACATACTTAATCGGCTCGATTACCTGTATTGTTTCCATCTTTGCTGGCGGATTAGTCTGGCTGGGAAATACCTCTAAGGCCAGTCCTGCCGAACTCCCAGAGCTTCATAACCAACAACTCAATTCATTATCGAGGTAATCATGCGCGCAGTAGTAAACGGAAAATTAGTCGATCTCCCTAATGGAGCCACAGTCCAAGATTTGCGTTCTAAGCTACCAGAAATTGGCACTGATGATGTCATGGAAGAAGGCTTTTCAGGGACGAAGCCATTAAAAAACAATGAAGCACTCAAAGAAGGCTCCAAAGTTTGGACTATTCCCAAAATTGTCAAGGGGTAAATAATGAGCATTCAAATCAATCCAGGTAGTTCCGATTTTCAACCTAATTCCAGACTAATTCAAGAACTCCAACTGTTAGAAAAAGCCGCTCAGAAGATCGTTGTCGGTAGCAAAGTCATCGAAGGAAGTGAATACATCCTCGTGCTGGTAAAAGGAATGCCCCTATCTTCCCGTAAATTTACCGTCTCCCATACCGATATCCTCTTGCTCTTGCCGCCAGACTATCCCCGATTACCGCCGATCGGTTGCTACCTCAACTATCCCTGGCAGAGTGCGGGGGAAGGCGACCATCATTTCACCCGCCAAAGCTACTATGGTGCGCCATTTTTGAGCGAACAGGGTTGGTATTGGTACTGTGTGGGGCTAGGAGGCGGCTTCAATACCGAACACTGGCTAAATTCATGGCGACCTAGTAAAGATCCTGCCAACGGGCACAATCTCGCCACCCTATTTGTTACCGCCCGTCATGCTATCAATTCCGATGAGTAAAAACTGCTATGAATAATCCCCGCCTATCGCTCCAGATCCCGCCCAACATGTGGCAGCCAATTCGCCAAGCCATGCTTGCCAATAGTATCGACAACGAGGAGACGATCGGATTTCTATTTTGCCATCGAGTTACCATATCCCCAGAGCGAACTCGTTACATTCCCAAAGCATGGGTAGTACCCACCCGCGATTGTTATGAGTTGCAGTCAGCTAGCGGTCTGATCTTAAACCAGGAATTCCATCAGTACTTACTCGAAAACTTCCTTGACAATCGACAGTTTGATGTAGTCCATATCCATACTCATGCAGACACAGATGTTCCGGCTTTTTCCGCCGTAGACGATCGCGCCGAATCAGAGTATGCCCAATTCCTCAGCAACAGATCCAACAATCGCTCGCGCCTGATTTCGGGTGTCTTTGATGAATCGCTCGAACGTGGGCAATTTCGGATCTGGAATTCCCAAGGCACAGATTTCCAAGCGATTAACTGCCATCGCTCTTGGCTGGAATTTGATGAGATCCCAGCATCTAAAGTTCTAGCAGATCCGATGTTTGCCCGACAACAAGTATTTGGTAAAGGTTGCCAGCAAAAACTCGATCGACTAACTGTCGCCCTGATTGGTTGTGGAGGCATCGGTGCGGTATTTGCCGAAACCTTGGGACGGTTGGGAGTAAAAAACTGGATTTTAGTCGATCCCGATCGATTGGAAGCGTCCAATCTCAATCGAATGCCAAGTGCGACTCCAGCAATGGTTGAGGATGGGTGGTTGAAAGTCCACTATGTCAAACATCTACTCGATCGCATCTATTCGACTGGAGCGAATGTAGTAACCATTAGACCTGTTCTAAAATTCTAAGCCATGCTATGATTCCTTTTCGGCATTTATATGACAGACATACTCCAACTAGGTTGCGACGCAATCATGCATGTTTGAACCAGTTCTTATCAAGAATTATTGAATTTTATGAGAGATATTTTTGTGTATTATAATTGAAGATT
>JBBRVB010000480.1:0-2857 GCA_038247275.1 Chroococcales cyanobacterium | reverse complement strand
CCTGCGAAAAGATGTCTTAGCCAAATGTTATGGTGGTGACATCTCGCGAAAGAAGAAATTGCTTCAAAAGCAAGCTAAGGGTAAGAAAAGAATGAAGTCTGTTGGGACGGTAGATGTGCCGCAGGAAGCATTTATGGCGGTATTGAAGTTGAATAAAGACACTTAAATTAGCAAATTTATTATTAATGATATGGTGCGTTACGCTTGAGTGATAACGCACCCTACAAACTAATGTCCTTGAGATTAAATTTTACCAATTCATCGTTATGGCGATTAGAAAAGATACATTGTGGGAGCAATTTCTCTCGCCCTTGATTCAAGGATTATTGGATAAAGAGCAGATGATGGCTGTACGAGATCGCATCGACTGGCAAGATACAATCGATCGATATCAAGCCCCAGAATTTAGCTATCCCAACTACTATCACACTCAAAACTATCACGGGATCGAAGGTGGCTATCTCACTCAGACAGCCGCGATTACTTACGATCCGATTACTCAATACGTTTTGCCACCTTACGAACCTTGGGTACGTCAGGGTTTGATTGATGGAATTCGCACTCAGCCTCGTCAAATCCTCGATCTGGGGTGTGGAACTGGTTCGATGACAATTCCGCTCAAACAGGCTTTTCCTGGTGCTGTAGTGACGGGTTTAGACTTGTCTCCATATATGTTAGCAGTAGCGGAGGATCGAGCTAGGCAAGCAGGTGTCGAGATTGCCTGGGTACATGGTACGGCAGAATTAACCCAGTTTGAGGCTGGTAGTTTCGATCTGGTGACAGCTTCATTGTTGTTTCATGAAACCCCTCCAGCAGTGGCGCAAACTATTCTCGCTGAAGGTTATCGTCTATTAGCTCCAGGTGGCGAAATCGCGATCCTCGACGGCAATCAGCACACCCTGCGTAGTCTGGATTGGTTGAATAATATCTTTGAAGAACCCTATATTCAAGCCTACGCCGCAGGTAATCTCGATGCCTGGTTGGGCAAAGCCGGATTTGACGAGGTACGAACTAAAGATGTATTCTGGCTCAATCAAGTTAGCTGTGGGGTGAGGAGCTAGGCTTGAGGTTTTGGGCTGATTAAGTAGGTGGGCGTAATTAAATATAAGATATCGCGTAGGGTGGGCACTGCCCACCAGCTAGGTTTCAGGCATAATCTATTTTATAAATAACTGCACCTACCTACTTAGAACAAGGTAAAACATCATCATATTGTCTAAATATTAGAATCGATCGAAGATTCATTGGTGAGCAATGCCCTATAAATAGATTGCTGTCAACTATCAACTATCAACTGTCAACTGATTAAACGTGGTTTTAAAAGCGGTTTTATTCAATTTCAACGGGGTAATTATTAAGGATGAGTCGATTCATCGGGAGTTAATTGATGAATTACTATTAGCGGAAAACTTACCACCACAAGGAAAAGAATTTTGGAAAGTATCGGTAGGCAGAAGCGATAGAGCATGTCTCAAGGAGTTATTAAAATTGCGCGGGCGATTTGTAACCGATGAATATCTGGATAAATTAATTACTAAAAAAGCGATCGCGTATCGTCAGAAGTTAGAGCAATTAGAATCCTTACCGATTTATCCAGATGTGGTGCAGTTCATCGAGCAGATGTATAACTCTCAATATAAATTAGCGATCGTTACGGGAACAATTCGATCGGAAGTCGAGCTAGTAGTCAAGCAAGCGCGGATCGGGATGTTTTTTGAGACGATCGTCTCTGGAGATGAAATTACTCAGAGTAAACCCAATCCAGAAGGGTATTTACTCGCGATCGATAAGTTAAATCAAATACATCCCGATCTGAACTTATTAGCATCTGAATGTTTGGCGATCGAGGATACTTTTACAGGGCTTACAGCAGCGAAAAAGGCAGGTATTCAAGTAGTAGCGATCGCGAATACTTATCCATTTCACATGTTGCAACGACGAGCAAATTGGACTGTCGATACATTTACCGATTTGGAGTTCGATCGGGTGAATAAATATTTTGATGGCGAGTCAAAAGTATAATCATCCCGATCTCAAATTAACCAAAGCGCAGGGGATTTGAGCAACTGACTAAAAACTTTGCTGTCAACTGTCAACTGTTAACGAATGCCAAACTTCCGTAAAATACGTCTTTCTTTAGCTGCAATATCTAGATAATTAGCCTTCGCTGAGGCTGTGAGCTGCCAATTGACTTGTCGCTTATCAAATTCACCAGAATTCCACTCGACTACTGGTTGTTCGTTCCGAAATCCCACGCCACCAGTACCTTCCCATAGTGAAAACTGTACTAGTTTGCCGCGACGGTATTTACTCACGCTCAATGGTGTACCATCGTTACTCATTCTGAGGAAAATTGGTTTTCCTTGCAGAATACAAAGTTCGTAAACAATTTTATTACCATCTTCGATCTCTGTTCTTGTTTTCATTTTACAGCGATCGCTACCGACATTGCTGAACTGAGCGAGTTGAGTTTTGATAAAGTCATCATAAGTATCGGCGGTAGCGACGAGGGGCATTCCTAATGCGATCGTGAAGATGATGGCTGCTAATGATTTTTGCATATCGGTAATTGAGGATGTTTGGGGTTTGGATGTGGATTTGGATTTGAGATCGGTTATTATCGAGCGTAATATCGCTAATTATACATAATGCAATTTGAGCATCAAACGCGTGCCGGAATTATCCAAGTAGGCTTGACTTGTGCTGAAGGTACGAGGATGATAGTCGTTGCCGAACGGGAGCATCCCACTTTTTAAAATTTTGAAAGAGAAAAATACCCTCGATCGCTGAACCGCCTGATGAGTGGTTCTTGCTACTTTATTCTACAACTAAGTAATAAAAAGTGGGATGCTCCCTT
>JBBRVB010000479.1:0-2867 GCA_038247275.1 Chroococcales cyanobacterium | reverse complement strand
TGTTTTATTCCCTACCATCTACCCCCTAATCTCTACCCTCTACCCTCTACCCTCTACCCTCTACCCCCTAACTCATGAGCGATCTTTCCCTAGCTTCAATCCAACCAGCAGTCAGGCGAATTTTGGATGCGAATTTCGATCGAGCGCGGGAAGGATTGCGAATTATTGAAGAATGGTGCCGATTTGCCCTCAACAACGCCGAGCTAGCGAGTGAGTGTAAGCAGATGCGCCAGGATTTGGGGATGTGGCATACTCCAGAAATTCGCTCTGCTCGGAATACCGCCGCCGATATTGGTACCGCGTTGAGTCATCCTCGCGAAGAACAGCGCACGGGGATCGAGCAACTGCTCCAAGCCAATCTCTGTCGAATTCAGGAAGCCTTACGAGTACTGGAAGAATATGGCAAGCTTTACTCACTCAGTCTCAGTAGTAGCTGTAAGCAGATGCGGTATCGAGTATATACCCTAGAGAGTAATTTACTTGCATATCGCCGTCGCCAAATTTTGGCTAGTGCCAAGTTGTATCTAGTCACAGCTCCCGCCCCGGATTTGCTCCCACGGGTGGAAGCAGCTTTACAAGGTGGCTTGACTTTGGTGCAATATCGTGATAAGCAAGCTAACGATATCGATCGATTGGCGATCGCTCAAGCGATGTGTCAACTCTGCCATAATTATGGGGCGTTATTTATCCTCAACGATCGCGTGGATCTGGCACTAGCTGTCGATGCAGATGGGGTACATTTGGGTCAGCAGGACGTATCGATAGCCCTTGCTAGACAAGTCCTCGGTTCGCAAAAAATCGTCGGTAAATCGACCACGAACCCCACAGAAATGGCTCAAGCAATTAAAGAAGGTGCTGACTATATCGGGGTAGGCCCAGTCTATGAAACGCCAACCAAACCGGGCAAAGCGGCAGCAGGACTAGAATATGTTCACCATGCCGTCCAACATGCCAATATACCCTGGTTTGCGATCGGGGGGATCGACAGTACCAATATTGATGATGTTCTCCAAGCTGGCGCACCAGCAATCGCGATCGTCCGCGCAATTATGGGAGCCGATAATCCGACACATGCCGTTGAGTCTTGTCTGTCGATCTTGAATCGAGTGCCACAGTTAGGGAGTAGAGGATAGGGAGTAGGGAATAGGGGGTAGAAAGTTTATGATTGATTCGATCGAGTTACAAGTTAATGGGGAAGTTTACACTTGTGTGCCACAGATGACTTTACCCCAATTATTAGTCCAAATGGGGCTAAATCCCAGACTTCTCGCTGTAGAATATAATGGCGAAATTTTGCATCGGCAGTTTTGGGATGAGACAGAAATTAAAGCTGACGATCGATTGGAAATTGTGACGATCGTCGGTGGTGGTTAAGATGTTAGTGGTGCATCCCGAACTAACGTTACCGATGACGAGCGACAATTACTCTCCCCGCTAGTTTGACAGCCAGTAATCGTTGGAGCGATTTTGGCAACCATAAAATCCATCGGCGACGACTCCCCAATCTTTGCTGTAACCACTCTGCCTCGATCGATTGAACATCCTGAAAATGACTCGCATATCCACGATCGATCGACTGTAACTTAAATTTGTAAATAGCTGGGTAGGTATAAATATCCAGCCCAACTATACTATGAATAGCTTAATTTATGTAGCCCGAGCAATTACAGTCCGATGTCGTGGCGTGTTGGTCGTAATTACCGGAGTCTCAAAACCAGCATCGATTAATGATTGGGCAATGTCCAGCGTAAAATAGCGATCGAGATATGGCTCGGTACTTTTGAGTAGCGTCAGGATATATGGTGCCATCTGAGCATAGATCTCCGACTCTGGATTCATATCCATAATTGCAATCTGTCCGCCCGGTTTGAGCAAACGTTTGGCTTCTTGAAAAATCTCGCGAGTGGCTGCTTGTGGTAACTCGTGACAAATCAAAAATAGCGATACCAAATCGTAACTATGGGCGGGTAAACCTGTATTTTCTCCCGCAGCGTGTACCCAGTTAATTGACTTGGTTTGTTTTTGCTCGGCGCGGTAATTGGCAATCGTCAAAAAATAGGGAGACAGATCCAAACCAGTCAACTGGGCTGCGGGATAAACTTCCTGCATCGCAAACGTACTCATCCCCACACTGCAACCAATGTCGAGAATATCTTGAGGTGGCGTGGGCAAAGCTTTACTAATCAGATCGTGATAACTTTGGCGAAGTTGAGCATCGCCGGTTTTGCCAGTTTCGGCAAAAATCTTGGCATGAACTGAGTAAGCGGCGACTTCGACTTCCATCGCCGCATCCCAGCTCATGTTCCCCCGTTCGTAAGCATGGAAGGATGTGAGATAATAAGCGGGGTACTTAAGATCGGGATTGGTAATCTGGGCTAAATCTGTCTCCCACTGAGGCGATAATGCCTCTGCGCCACCTCGCGAACGCAAAAACTTCACATCCTCCCGCCACGCTACCCCGATCGCCTCAGCCCGTTTGATAATCAATTCCCGTGCCTGATGTTTTGCTAAATCAGCCAGCGGTTTGACGGCAAGTAGGCTATTTACCAATTGGCTGACTAGGCGATCTGTAAGTTTGATAGTGGCTGTCATAAATTGGGTAATGGGTAATGGGTAATGGGTAATGGGTAATGGGTGATGGGTAGGGAATTAGATATTAATCGTCTCCCAATTGCCCAGTCACCTCGTCGCCTCGTCTCACATTCAGCAATGCCAAAAAAGATTAATTAGGGTGCGAGTCTGTCGATTTGCCACTTATCGGCGACTAGTTGATAGCGGAGCCTGTCATGGAGGCGACTGGGACGACCTTGCCAAAATTCGATTTCTTGAGGAACTACGCGGACACCTCCCCAGTGTGGGGGTTTGGG
>JBBRVB010000478.1:0-2867 GCA_038247275.1 Chroococcales cyanobacterium | reverse complement strand
TTTGCATCAGATATGTCAGGATTTGAAATTCCTTGATGGTTAACGGAATCGTTTGCAGCGGTGGGGTGAGTCCAACACATAGGGCATTGTTGGCATAATCTAGGGTAAATGACCCCACCGTCAGCGTTTGCGGTTGAATATGGGGCGATCGACGTTGCAGTGCCCGCAGCCGTGCTAGCAGCTCTTCCATCACAAAGGGCTTGACCAAATAATCATCGGCACCAGCATCCAATCCGGCTATGCGGTTTTCTGGCTGACCCAAGGCAGTTAGCATCAACACGGGTAAGGGGTTTTGACGCAACCGCAGCCGCTGACATAACTCCAGTCCAGATAGTTTGGGTAGCAGCCAGTCGAAGATCGCCACAGTGTAGTCTGTCCACTGACTTTCGAGACAATGCCATGCCCGTGCGCCATCAGTCACCCAATCTACCACATATTTCTCACTTACCAAGACCCGCTCGATCGCCATGCCTAAATCTGTTTCATCTTCCACCAGCAAAATTCGCATCGATCTCTAGCTCAATAATTATTAATTACCTTTCCCTGTTCGCATAGCTTCTGCCGCTTCAGCAGGACAGAGGATCGATCGGTAAATCAACCACAAGATCGTTCCCGTAGCGTACCATAGGCAATCGTAACAAAACAGTTAGCATTTCACCTCAATTTCATCCCTGCTCTGGCAAACTATTTAGAAATGCTTGTTCGATTTCGGATTGAGATCGGCAATTAGACGACTCGCAAGAGAATCGCTATGTAGGAGGTGCAGACAAACTTAATGATTAAATTTATCCAACTATTTAAAGACAAGAAAATATTCCTTGCCTTGATGGGCTTGGCAATGATACTGGTGACAATTTTGGGGATAACTCCCGAAGCGATCGCTCACGGTGTAACTTCTGGCGATAAAGGCTACATCCAAGAAAGCACGGGCGTGCTGCCCATCCCTTTTATCTATCTGAGTGCCAAACACATGATGACGGGCTACGATCATCTGCTGTTTTTATTTGGAGTGATCTTTTATCTATATCGCCGTGAGGATGTCGCCAAGTACGTCACCTTGTTTGCAGTAGGACATGTAATTACCTTGCTCTCTGGCGTACTATTCAAAATCGGCATCAATGCTTATATTATCGATACCATTATCGGTTTTTCAATTGTTTATAAAGCCCTCGATAACATGGGTGCCTTCCAACGTTGGTTTTGTTTTCAACCAAATCCGAAAGTGGCAACATTAGTATTTGGATTGTTTCATGGTTTTGGTTTAGCGACCAAAATTCTTGAATACGATCTGCCTTCCGATGGATTATTATTTAATCTAATTTTCTTTAATATTGGCGTTGATGTCGGGCAGCTTTTGGCACTGGGGGCAATTTTAATTGCCATCTCTTATTGGCGCAAATCGAAGAGTTTCCTCCGCCATGCCTACAATGCAAATGTCTTTTTGATGATGCTAGGATTCCTGCTTATGGGATACCAGATAACTGGTTATTTTGCATCTTAAACTCAAACTAAAGCACATAATTATCATGGAAAATACCAATATACCTACCGACAGAGAGTTACCATCAACAGCCAAGCTGATTAAATCGACCGCGATCGCCGCAGCGACAGCAGCAGTATTACTTGTAACCGTCATCATGCCCGCTGAATACGGCATCGATCCCACAGGCATCGGTAACATCATTGGCTTGAAGAAAATGGGTGAGATTAGAGTCTCGCTGGCGAAGGAAGAGGCTCAACAACAAGCTGATACTCAACCAGCCAAGCAAGAAGCTGTAGCACAAGCTGATAATTCTGCCATCAATACCAAGCCTAAACAGGGTGAAGCCAATGCGATTGCGGCACCAGCACCGACGCAGCTAGCAGCAGGTATGTTAAGTCATGAAACACAGGTTACATTGGCTCCCAATGAAGGAAAAGAAGTCAAGCTAGATATGAGTAAAGGCAATAAAGTCCAATACACTTGGGCTAGCAGTGGCGGCAAAGTCAATTATGATGTCCATGCCGATTCTAAAAAACTCAAGATCGATTACCATAAATATAGCAAAGGCGCAGAGCAAACTAAAACAGGGGAACTTGTCGCCGCTTTTGATGGTTCCCACGGCTGGTTTTGGCGAAATCGGACAACCAGTCCAGTGACTATTACGCTGAAAACTAAAGGTGAATATACCGAGATTATCCAAAAATAGTTAGTTCTCATTCCTTAGTAAAAACAATCGTTGGCGTAGCCTCTCCTGTGGAGAATCAAATAATCACAGGTCGATTGTTTTTACTAATAATTCTATGGTTAGGTTGAGAACGAACGAAAATAGTTGAATAATTTGAGCAACATTTAAAGCTTCGATCTAGATAGATCGAAGCTTTGATAGCTATTTGTTTGAAATCCGATTAAACCCGCTAACTTTTCTGATGAATTTAGCATAAGTTATTTGGCATTTGACACGACGGAGGATTGCCACCAGTTGTGCAACTCGATCGAGTTCTGGATTGAGTAATCGCGTACAACCGTTAAGGTGTCGCTAACTCTCTACTTCGACTACACTCTGTCAGAGTCCGCTAA
Organism: Chroococcales cyanobacterium; assembly: GCA_038247275.1. Classification (GTDB taxonomy): domain Bacteria; phylum Cyanobacteriota; class Cyanobacteriia; order Cyanobacteriales; family Chamaesiphonaceae; genus Chamaesiphon. The sequence continues at coordinate 307 of JBBRVB010000478.1, read as the reverse complement.
CGAAAAAAAGTTGCGGTGTCATCCTAGCTTTCTTCCAGAATTGTTCTAAAAAATCAACAACTAAAAACAGATGAAACAACTTCCTCAATGGCTGCAAGGATTGAAGAATCCGCTCTTTGCCAGACTGTATCTGGCTCAAACTATCAATCTTGTAGGAGACTCGCTGACCTGACTACCTGACAGATCTCTAATTGAGTGATTGGTAGTCAGGATTTACAGGTAATAGTACTGATGCGAGAAAACCAGATTAACCTAGAGAAATCCAGTTCAGCTTTGGGATTGGGAAAACAAGGTTCGGGATCTCTAG
>JBBRVB010000477.1:0-2873 GCA_038247275.1 Chroococcales cyanobacterium | reverse complement strand
ATTGAAGAGATCCAGCAGCTTCGTCAATGGCTACTGGTTAACCATTTTGACCGAGAGTACGTCAACTCTCGCCTCAAGCAATATGCGGCAGGAGATTCAGTATCGATGTTATTTGCACAGAGGCTCGGCTAGGATGAAAATTAAGATTCAGGTTGTGATTGAGTTAGAGAATGGTAAAACTCAAGTTATCCAAGAAGTTGCCCAAATCGAGCGTGGTACCTTACAACCAGAAAATTTAGGGCTAAGTCTAGCTGAAGCAAAAACATTACTCCAAAAGACCCAAAGCACCTTAATTGAGCAGCAAGTAGCAACGTATTTAGCAGAGAATTCATCATGTCTGCACTGTGAAAATCAGCTATTGCACAAAGACAAGCGAACGATTGTATACCGCACATTATTTGGTAAATTACACATCCAAAGCCATCGACTATTTCATTGCAAATGTCAAGAACAACTAACCCGTAGCTTCAACCCAGTTGCCAAATTACTTACCGAGCGCACTTCTCCAGAACTGCTGTATTTAGAGTCAAAGTTTGCGTCTTTAATGTCTTATGGACTGTCTGTAAAACTCTTGCAAGAAGTACTCCCAATCGAAGGAGAAATTAACACCACAGCAGTCCGAAACAACTTGCACTCATTGGGGCAACGTTTAGAAGATGAGTTGGGTGAAGAAAACGGTACATATATTGATGGTTGTCAAAGAGAATGGGATAAATTGCCCAAACCAGATCTACCTTTAGTTCTAGGGCTGGATGGAGGATACGTTCGTTCTGCCGATAAAAAATTGTCCGCTAAAAGTAACTTTGAAGTGATTGTTGGTAAGAGCATCAAAGCCGACGGTACATCCAGACAATTTGGCGGAGTTTATTCTTATGATACCAAACCCCAACGGCGGATCTTTGAGGTTTTGAAATCCCAAGGAATGCAGATGAATCAACAAGTGACTTTCTTATCAGATGGTGATAGTAAGCTCCGCGAATTACAGTTATATCTCAACCCAAATGCCGAGTATTTACTTGACTGGTTTCACATTACAATGCGGCTGACAGTAATGAGTCAGATGGCGAAAGGACTCAGCCAAACAGATCCTGCACCAGACATCCCCAAGCAGCTCGAACGAATTAAATGGTGTCTGTGGCATGGAAATGTGTTCAAAGGGCAACAAGCAATCGATAATCTTGTAGATGATTTAGAAATCGCAGTTTTTGATGATGATAGCCAATTGGAGACTAAAAAACTGTTCAAGATGGCAATGGAGTTTCAGACTTATATTTCCAATAATCAACATTACATTCCTAACTATGGAGAACGGGGGCGAAATGGTGAAGCCATTGCCACTGGATTCGTAGAATCAACAGTCAACCAAGTGATTAGCAAACGGTTTGTCAAGAAGCAACAAATGCGGTGGACTCCCAAGGGTGTCCATTTGCTACTCCAGGTCAGAATATCGGTTTTGAATGAAGAGTTGCAGGGTAAATTTAAGCAATGGTATCCTGGCTTAAAACAAGCAGCATAGATCGAGGCGACCAGATTCGAGCGTTACTAGATCTGGATATATTTACCAACTTTGGAGCATAAGTTGGTAAAATTGGGGTGGATACTCTCAGTTTTTAGGGAGTTGAGTCATGACATTAGCAACCGTCCAACTATCGAAAGTTGGTAAAACCGAAAAGATCTCGTCTAAATCTCCTAATTCTCGCAAGTATGTAGAAATCCGAACTAGAGAGTATTTATTATCGGTAGAAATTGAAGCGATGAGATCGGCAGTTAAGAAAGGCAAGGGTCGTCACGCTCATCGAGATTCAACTTTAATTTTGCTAATCTATCGTCAAAGCTCCCTCTTTTTCTATCCAATTTCCCCCATTTGAACCAATTTGACAATCCTAATTCTTAGCTGTGACGCTGCACTAGTGTTGTGAGGATACTTTCTTGCATATAGTTACAATTGTTCTATCTGAATAACATGATTAGAACTGATAGCGAAGTTGGGCGTTGAGATTGTTCTCGCTAGCATTACTGCCAAAAAGTCGTTCGTATCCGACTCCCACCGCCAAATTGTTGGCAAACTGTGCTTGTAAGCCAGTGCTCAACCGGACAAAATCTGGCCCGTCAGGACCAATATTAGTCCGCATTGGAATACCTGGCTGAGTAACGAGTTCGGTGACGATCTGGCGATTACTATTAGCCAATTCGCGCTCGTAACTGGCGGAAATATACGGCGAGATCGTCCCAAAATTAGTGCGGAATGGGTAGGCTACCTGGGCACCGATATTAAATAATAGCGAATCAGCTTCTTGCGGGTTAACTTTTAAATTGAGGATGTCGCCGTTTTGCTCGGTGTAGCCATTAATATTGACTTTAGTATATCGAATGCCGACGATCGGACCGATTGATAAGCCATTAGTACCAAAGTCATAGCCGCCGCCGATCCCGGCTGAGAACCGATTGCCACTAGGATTGGCCGTGGCGCGATCGAAACCCGTGACATTAATCCGCCGTGTCAAATCGAAACTATCCCAACCATAGCTAATCAGCGCGTCGGCATATAATTTATCCTGCTGGTAGCCGCCATAAATCGAGACAGCAGAGCTATTGAGTCCGACTTGACCTTTATTCTCATTCAACTGGTTATTGCTGCTGCTATTGCTTGCCGCCAAGCCAATGACGATCCGATCTGTGACTGAATAATCGACACCCACAGTGAAACCTTTAGTATCGATGTTGAAACCAGTAGTAGTACTCGTCTTTTGGCGATCGCCAGTATTGAGATCGCCTGTGACGAATGCGGCTAGCTTTCGCTCCCCTGATGCTGGAGTCGTCCGCAGTGCCAGCAACCGCCCATTCACATCGCCAGTTTGACGGCGAGTACTACT
>JBBRVB010000476.1:0-2878 GCA_038247275.1 Chroococcales cyanobacterium | reverse complement strand
GATGGGACTGGGACTCCGCCAACTCGCCCACAGCGTTGGTAAATGTGAGTGCAGTTTGAAAATCTTTGAATTGATACAGCCGTTCGATTCGTTGTTCGCCTTTGACTTCGTACTGACACCAATCGGGAATCTGTGGTTGAAATGCATCGATTTCAGCTTGAGAAATTGCTGTTTCACCGCCAAGGCAAGGGATACACTGTTGTTGCGTTAATGCTGACATACATCATCTCCTAATAAAACGACATCCCTACTAATCACCAACTAGCAGGGATATATTAATTATCGATGATTAGCGATCGACGATCGACTATCCACTGACTCAGATGAGGATTGAGCGGTGGGAGTCTCTGGTAGTGCTGACGATATTTCTAATAGTTCGGGAACCGTTACAAATTTGTAACCTTGGGCGCGCAGTTTGGCGATAATTTCGGGTACCGCAATCGCTGTATTGTTATGACTGCCACCACCGTCATGCATCAGGACGATGCCGCCAGGGGTAGCTTCAGCGAGGATAGTTTTGAGCATGGCTTCTGGGGAGGGACGGTGGGGATGACTGTCGCCTGAATCTACCGACCATATATTCACTGATTGATTGTGTTGTAGGGCGTAGGCAACTAAACCATTGGTTAGCACACCGCCGGGTGGTCGGAAGTACTCAGTTTCTACATTTAAGACTTCTTTGATAATTTTGGCGGTATCTTCGATTTCACGTTGTGCCACCAAAGGACTCATCTTTTTATACCAATGGTGGAGCGTATGATTGGCAATAACGTGACCGTCAGCTAGGACTTTCTTGCCGATTTCGGGGAAAGATTTCAGCGGCTGACCGACCATATAAAAGGTAGCTTTAATCTTTTCTTGCTTAAGAGTTGCTAAAATTTTCTCAGTAGTTTCCGGCCAAGGGCCATCATCAAAGGTGAGCGCGATGACTTTTTCGTTACCAGGTGTGGGTACCTTTTTGATAATTTTGGCTTGAAAGTTTTTGGGGACATCGAAGTTCAGCGGGGTGCTGTTGGCAATTGCCGCAGTCACCTCGACGGTATTGGCAATGCCGGTCTTGGCAATCAAAGTATCCCCACTCACACTACTCAAAATAGTATGCAGTAGTGCGACGATCGCACAAGACATCGCTGCAATTGCCACCCATACGGCTTTCCCTGGTAGTAATCCTTTAATCCGATGTTGCTGCTCACTGCTAGCCAATTTAGCCACTCCTAACATTTATAAAAAGATCTAACCTGAATCAGTCAGATCGAAATTCGATCGAGCCAACTTAGCAACAGATCGTTCAAAGGATAATTCGATTTTCCGAGCTGAGACGAGAAATGCTGTTAAATTAGATCGAAACATTTCACCAGACTTCGATATTATCTGGATCGATGTCGATCGTCAATATTTAAATTTATCTTTATGACTAAATTATCTGTATTAGCTCAACAAATCGATTACCCCGTTACCACCGAGGCACAAGACGCATCCCCAGCGACAAAAGTTGCTGCATATCTGGCGATGCCAGCGGCATCTGGGCAATTTCCAGGTATTGTCGTACTTCAGGAGATCTTTGGAGTTAATACCCACATTCGGGCTGTCACCGAACGGATTGCCAATATGGGTTATGTGGCAATTGCACCAGCATTATTCGATCGCATTGCACCAGGATTTGAGACGGGTTATACCAGTGCTGATGTCGAACTAGGGCGCAGCTATGCCCAACAGACTAGTGCATCACAATTACTCGCCGATATTCAAGCTGCGATCGATTATCTCAAGACACTTCCTCAAGTCGCGCCCCAGTTTGGTTGTATCGGCTTTTGCTTTGGCGGACATGTTGCCTACTTGGCGGCAACATTGCCCGATATCGGGGTAACAGCCTCGTTCTATGGTGCGGGAATCACTACTTATACGCCAGGTGGTGGGGAGCCTTCTGTGAGTCGATTCTCATTCTGAGAGACTACGTCAACGAGCGCGATCGCGGGTACGATATATATGTTCTTTGGGATGGATGATGCGAGCATTCCCTCCGCGCAAATTGCCGAAATCGATACGATGCTGACTCAACACGATATTCCCCATCAAATTTGGCAGTACCCAGGTGCCGAACATGGCTTCTGTTGCGATTTACGAGCGAGTTACAATCCGACTGCGGCTCAAGCCGCTTGGCTACATGTCGAAGAACTATTTCAGCAGCTAAAATCTGACTGAGTAGCGCGGCATAATAGATTTATGGGCTGCTGCTGCGTACTGTAGGTAAAATCGCCTTAAACTTAGAGATTGGGCGGTACCCGCGCTCCGCGATGAGACTCTTACCGATCTCTAACACCTCAAACCTCAAACCTAATTTAATGAACAAGACTCAAACTACCTCAGCCGAAATCTTTTCGATGGATGACTTTGCCAAAGCTTTAGATGCTGAAGCGGTCAATTTTGAAAAAGACCAATTAGTGCGGGGTAAAATTCATAGCTACGATAGCGATGGTGTCTATGTAGATATCAATGGGAAATCACTAGCTTTTGTCCCAGCGGAGGAAGTTGCCGCTGATGAATCGGCAGATTTATCAGCATTGTTACCAATCGGTGACGAACAAGAATTCCTGATTATTCGCGAACAAAATGCCGATGGACAAGTTACCTTGTCCAAACGTCAATTGCAGGTCAGATATGCCTGGAATCAAGTCGGTGATATTCAGAGCAACAAAGAATCGATCCAATTAAAAGTAACTGGTGTCAATAAAGGTGGTGTCACGGTGAATTTCCAAGGAATTCGCGGCTTTATTCCTCGATCGCAATTACTCGAACGCGACCACCAATCCCTCGTCGGTACTAGTATCCCCGGCATAATTATCGAAGCCGATAAGGAGAAAAATAAGTTAGTTTTCTC
>JBBRVB010000475.1:0-2907 GCA_038247275.1 Chroococcales cyanobacterium | reverse complement strand
ACGGTGTAAGGTTCGCGTAAAGGGCCATCGGCAGAAAATTCGGACGTACTCCCGTCGATAAATGTCCCACCCGCCATAATCAACTCGCTCTCATAGCCGTGTAGATTACCAGGAACGGGATCGACATAGGCATCGATGGGCGAATTTTGTTGGATCGATCGACAAAAAGCAATTAATTTCGCTCTGGAGCCGAGCTGGATTGCCTGAATCACATCGCGACGTGGTGCCATCGGTAACGGATTGACAGGGTAGCCTAATTTATCGAACACATAGGCTGTCAAATGATTACCCTTCATCGCTTCACCGACCATTTGGGGAGCTAGAAATAAGCCTTGAAATAACAGCCGATTTTGGTCGTAGGTAGCCCCGCCAGAAGAACCGATTCCTGGTGCTGTCAGCCGACAAGCCGCTGCTTCTACCAAATCTGCCCGCCCTGCGACATAACCACCGCCAGTAGCAATCGTCCCCCCCGGATTTTTGATCAGCGATCCGGCAATCAGATCCGCACCCACCGCAGGCGGTTCGCGATCTTCGACAAATTCGCCATAGCAATTATCGACAAAACAAATAGTGTTGGGATTTTGACGTTTGACAATCTCAACAATCCGCCCGATCTCCGCAATCGATAAAGACGATCGCCAAGCATAGCCGCAGGAACGCTGAATGAGGACGAGACGGGTATTAGAACCGATCGAATGACTCAAAGTATCCCAAGCGATCCCCCCGTCGCTCTCAAGGGCTAATTCGCGGTAGCCAATCCCAAACTCCTTGAGCGATCCCTGCCCCGATCCCCTAGTACCGATCACTTCCTCCAAAGTATCGTAAGGCGCACCCACCACCGATAACATTTCATCTCCCGGACGCAGTACTCCAAATAGAGCACAAGCGATCGCATGAGTACCCGAGACAAATTGCACCCGTACTGCTGCCGCCTCCGCACCCATCATCTCGGCAAAAACTCGATCGAGAGTTGCTCGCCCCAAATCGTCATGTCCGTAGCCGCTGACACTGCTAAAATGCCGCACGCCCACTCGGTGCCGAGCATAAATTTCCAAAACTCTTCGGAGATTACCCTTGACTTGACTGTCAATACCATTAAAAATCAGGGATAGTGCTTCTTCTGCTGCTGGAATGATTAACTTGCCGTTCATGATTCGATGGGGGTAAATTATTTGGCTGTTGGATCTGTGAGCAAATCGGGCATATTATCACAACTCTTCATAGGTTATCTCAATGACTGTTGCCGCATCAACAAAACTTCGTCTCGACTGGACGATGATTATCGCGCTCGTTATCTTTCACATTGGCGCGGTTTGTGCTTTTTTGCCAGGACTATTTAGCTGGCAAGCTGTCGGAGTCGCAGTACTACTCCACTGGATCACTGGTGGGCTGGGAATTACGTTAGGATGGCACCGTTTACTTTCTCACCGCAGTTTTCAGGTGCCCAAGTGGTTGGAGTATTTCTTTGCTTTGTGCGGCACACTAGCATTGCAAGGTGGCATCATCTGGTGGGTAGGGTTACATCGTCACCATCATCTACATTCGGATGAAGATGTCGATCACCATGATTCCAAAAAAGGTTTTTTGTGGAGTCACGTGCGGTGGATGTGCTTTGAAATTCCGGCAGAAAGTGATATTCCTCGCTTTACCAAGGACATTGCCAACGATCGCTTCTATCAGTTTTTGAATAAGTACTTCTTTCCGTTACAAGTAGTGTTGGGAGTAGTATTGTACGCGATCGGTGGTTGGCCGTTCGTATTCTGGGGCGTATTCGCTCGTTTAGTCATCGTTTATCACTGTACTTGGTTGGTCAATAGCGCGACTCACAAATTTGGCTATCGCAACTTTGAAACAACTGACAATTCGACTAATTGCTGGTGGGTTGCCCTGACTACCTACGGCGAAGGCTGGCACAACAACCACCATGCTTACCAGTATTCAGCCCGTCATGGCATGAAATGGTGGGAACTCGATATCACTTGGGTCACGATTCAAGTATTGCAATTTCTCGGTCTAGCTACTAAAGTCAAATTGGTCGAAGCCGGAACTGCCAAAGAGTAACTACCACCGCGATTGACTGGATCGAATCTTCTAGTCGATCGCAGTTGCAAATCTCTAGGGATATGGTAATATGTTTAAGCGGTAAAACGATTCTGCTTAAGCGCGAGTGTAGTTTAGTGGTAAAACTATAGCCTTCCAAGCTATTGATGCGGGTTCGATTCCCGCCACTCGCTTAGATATCAACTAATTGTACATTTTATAGATATTTGTCAGTTTTACATAGTTATTGTCCATAATTCGCTCCAAACCCATGTGGTGGGCGAATTGTTGTTGTTTGATGTAAATCCGAGCAACTCGTTGGCGTTGGCGAAGCCTCTCGAAGAGAAGCCTCTCCTTGGAGAATCGAAGCTAAATTTCAGTATTAAATAGCTTCTGCCACAAAATAATATAGTTCTAGAAGTTTCTCATAGTGTCAATCTCCCTCTTTCAAGAATTGGGAAGCTGACGTTCTTTTCAAATCAACTAAAAATCAAGCTTGAATCTCAACATTTCTGTCAATGTGAGAAAATTACAACTGATATTGCCTTTGTTCAGAAGGAGTGTTCCACTGAAGCGATACTAACAATTGGAAGGCTATAGTTTCTTTCAAGCTACCTCTCATAGAACTTCTCTCCGAACGTTTTTTACCTGTCTCTCAAACCACCTTTTGTCAGAAGGAGTATTGCAACGGAACGAGTCGATCGACGTAGATGCCATAAGGCTTTCAAACCACCTTTTGTCAGAAGGAGTATTGCAACCTCGACGAACGCAAAAGTTTTACGGAAGAGTATTTTTCTTTCAAACCACCTTTTGTCAGAAGGAGTATTGCAACTAGTTAAACCTCTGAGTACGGGACGGCATGGTGTT
>JBBRVB010000474.1:0-2918 GCA_038247275.1 Chroococcales cyanobacterium | reverse complement strand
TGGTAGTGTTAAACGCGCATTTCAGATCGTGCTGACTGCAACTGATGAAGCTGAATGGGATGCGATCGCCTATCAACGATCTTTAGATTTGCAAGTTTATTTAGCTTTATCACAATTTGGGCAAAGACGTAGTTTGCGAAATCTATCTACAGCAACAAAAGCTGATATTAAGGCTTTCTTTGGTAGTTATGATGAGGCTTGCCAAGTTGCCGATCGATTGTTATTTAAAATTGGCGAACCGGGCATAATTAAGCAAGCTTGTCAACAGAGTAAAATTGGTAAATTATTACCTATGGCTCTCTATGTACATATCTCTGCTCTCAATGAAGTCAATCCCAAACTTAGATTATATGAAGGTTGTGCGAGTCGAAATATTGGGGGTACCGAAGATGCAAACATTATAAAATTTCACACAGAGAAGCCTTGTATTTCTTATCTTTATTATCCCGACTTTGAATCGATCGCACATCCATCATTACATTGGTCAATGCTCATTGACTTACGAGATCTAAGTCTACGTTTTCGAGATTATTCACAGCAGAAAAATCCACCGATTCTCCATCGCAAAGAAACATTTATCAGCCATAATCATCCCCTGTACTCAAAATTTTCTAAATTCACTAAATCCGAAGAAAAAGCTGGGCTATATAGTGAAACTAAAACGATTGGCAATCGACAAGGATGGGAGCGGCGACTCAGAGACTGTGGAGTTCAAATTAAAAATCATCGGATCGTTCGGACTTAACAATCCAATACTTCCATTTACGAGGATGCATTAACAGTTGACAGTTGACGGTTGACAGCGAAAAGTGCGTATTTGGGGCGCGACGTTTTTGGAGACCCGTCCAGTAGCCTAAAAACAATCCACCTAAAGGTGGTGGCTTAAATCCCGTGTTCTTTGGTAAATTCAGAATAAACACTATCTACTTCATCGACTGAACTCTATCAATTGACAGATATATCGTTACCACACAAAATGACATCGGAGACCGATCGCTCAGACTAACGATCGAGTTCTAGGATCGAGCAATATTTTGGGGCACTACTGAGATTAAGATGATTAAGGGTGCCTAATACCCCTGCGAACGAGAAATATTTCTGTCTTAAACTGTGAAACTATATACTTACCATACCCCCGAACGCACACCTGCAAAAGAACTTCCCGTCTGTGCGATCGCAATTGACGTACTCCGCGCGACATCGACGATTGCAGCAGCACTGAATTCTGGAGCGGAGGCGATTCAAGCTTTTAGCAATATGGATACACTCATGCGAGTGAGCGAACAGTGGAATCCCGCATTGCGGCTGCGCGGTGGCGAGCGGGGTGGTGCTAAAGTAGCAGGTTGCGATCTGGGTAATTCGCCTCTAGACTGCACTCCAGCAGTAGTCGGCGGGAAGCGATTATTTATCAGTACTACCAACGGTACTCGCACCCTACAGCGCGTACAAGATGCGAAAATCGTCCTCGCCGCAGCTTTAGTCAATCGCCACGCGATCGTGGATTATGTGCTCTCCCAGCAGCCAGAGACAGTTTGGATGGTAGGATCGGGATGGGAGGGTGATTACTCTCTAGAAGATACAGTATGTGCAGGCGCGATCGCCGATAGTATCATTACCAAGTTAGGTGTACCTTTAGCCGAAGTAGCGGGTAATGATGAGTTAGTAGGCTCGATCGCATTATATCGCCAGTGGAAAGATCATCTTTTGGACTTATTTTACCTTGCCAGTCACGGACAACGGTTAGTAAAATTGGAATGTTTTGCCGATCTCAAATTCTGCGCGACTCCCGACACGTTAAATATTATCCCGATTCAAACTAGTGTCGGCGTATTGCAAGCTCATTCACATTAAGATGTTGTAATCTGTAATTAAACTGAATGTTAGTATTAATTAAACCTTAGCTGGTGGGCAGTGTCCACCCTACATCTATATTTAGAAACAATAGTAACGATTTCGGCGTTGCTGAATTCATGTATGGTTTTCTATTTATCTAACTCCCATCTCCATCACTATCTATTTCATACTCTAATCCAGCAACGCCACGATTTCAATTAATCAATAGGTAAGCGAACATTGAAACATTTAGTTTATATTTTACCTTATCTAAATCAGGGTGGCACTGAACGACAGGCTTTAAGTCTGATCGGAGAGTATCAACATCGTTATCGGGTAACATTGCTTGCGCCAACTGGTAAGGGCTTACCACCTTTTTTAGAACAACAGCTTACCTACTGTGAATTCACAGCATGGGAGCGCAATTTTTTTAAAGGCTTGCGAGAGCTAATTGACGGAATTAAAGCCGCTCAAAAACACCAATCGATCGATCTGATTCACGTTCATGGCGCGCACGAATTAATGATTCCCGTGCGATTGTTATTTTCCAATATTCCAATCGTATTTACCGTACATGGCTATCATGGAGCCAGTGCTGAAGTTAGTTATCGATTATCATGCCTATTTGCCAACTTATGGGCAACGAGAGTGATTTGTGTGTGTCAAACTGAGTCGGAGCTATTAATAAAATTTGGGATGAATCCAGCCAAACTAGAGATGATTTATAACGGCGTACCGACACCGATACTCGATCGATCTAAAGTCGCATCTTTAGCACGCCAGTTTAATTTAGATCCCGCCACTCAAACAATTATCGGTACCGCTGCTAGATTATCTGAAGCTAAGGGATTAACATATTTATTGCAAGCATTCGCACGAGTAGCAATAGATAAACCCAGCTTACGACTAGTTATCGCTGGTGTGGGAGAACTAGAACAACAACTCAAACAACAGGCTCAAGATCTAGGAATTGTAGACAGGACAATTTTTGCGGGATATGTCAACGATCTACCCGAACTAATGAGCCTATTTAATTTCTTTGTCTTGCCTTCTTTACAAGAGGCATGTAGTCTAGCATGTGCGGA
>JBBRVB010000473.1:0-2949 GCA_038247275.1 Chroococcales cyanobacterium | reverse complement strand
GTCAGCTCAAAGCCATCCAAACAGCAGCTATCGCTCAACAAAATGCGATTCTCACTCCCGAACAAAAACTCAAGCTTCAAGCAATCAACAAGCAATTAGCGACTCCTCGACGTTAGATCGCAATCGATCGATACCTGTTGAGAGTAGCAACGATCGATAACTAATTGCTCAACTCGATCGACCCAGGTATTTATGATGATAAATACCTGGGTTTTTGTTTAGATATTTTATCTAATCTCTGTCTAATAAATAACGATTACCATTGTAGCGATCCTGCGGTATCCCCTTGCGATCGCTTCAACTCCGCATCCCGCTCGAACCATTTGATAATTTGTTGAGGGGTCAAGTCTTCAATTTTTTCTACCTGCTCCGCATCAGCAATTTGTTTGAGCATTCGCATCGAAGAAATCGTAATCCGGGTCAGAAATTTCTCATGAGTCGAGAGTAAAGCTTTATCTACTTCTACAGCTTCAGCGTGGGTGAGATATTGTTCGTTATTCATATCTATAAATGTTAGCCGATTGGATTGATCATTGAAATTAAATAACCGCACTGATGCTCGCCATCAACTAGCCAGTGCGTGCGCTCCACCTGACAATCTTCGAGCGCGGCTGCAAACATTTCTAATTCATGTCCGCAGACAGCCGGAAATGAGTTCGCTACCTGCGAGATAGCGCAGTTATATTCAGTTAGGATAAATTTATCATCTTGCCCATCTAACGGGTGATACTCCGCCATATAACCCTCTTGGCGGCGCAATTCGACTAGCTTTGCTACTCTGTCTACTAAGACTCCATCACCGAGCTGCTGCCGATAATCGATACTTTTCTTTTGCCAGTGCTGGTGTAGTATTTTGCTGGCTTGCTCGTAGCCGAGATTATCGACTAAAGTATCTAGGAATGAGATCGCGAATCGATCGTACTGGTTTGGGAAGCGATCGCGTCCTTGAGGACTCAGGTGATAGATATGCTGGGGTCTACCCGTGCCTGAAGCGACGGACTGATAAACGATTAAGCCTTCAGTTTCCAGATCCTTGAGATGGCGGCGAATCGCTTGAGGACTGACCTCTAGCGAAATAGCCAAATCTTGGGCAATTGCTTGTCCCTGTTTGAGGAGATATTCGAGGATATCCTGCTTGGTGGAATGCTGCTCTGTCATCATATCGGTGCTGGGTGTGGAGAAATGGTCGCGCGCAGACGTGTAAATATTAAAAATTCCCCTAATTTTGCTACTTTAGCAACAACTATGTTGTTAAATTACGATACAATAGGATTAATGAGTTAAACAATCAGTTTATTGTTTAATTATACGATATTTTGTCTGTCCCAGTCAGACCTAATAAATTAGTGGACACTAAGCAGTCGATAGTAGACACAAAGCTAACTGTCAACTGTCAACTGTCTTGAAAAGGTGCTCTACTTGGGGAAACCCCAAGACCGCACTTTTCGCTGTCAACTGTCAACTGCTATCCATCCTTATTCTAGAGAGAACACAGGCGATCGATGAGTACTGTAGTCCAAAACTTAGTCAATCAACCCTATAAATACGGCTTTGTCACTGATATTCAGTCCGACAAAATCCCGCGCGGCTTGAACGAGGATATCGTGCGGTTGATTTCGTCCAAAAAAGACGAGCCACAATTTTTACTCGACTTCCGACTGCGCGCCTACCGTCAGTGGTTGAAGATGACCGAACCCACTTGGCCGCATGTGGACTATCCCGCGATCGATTACCAGGATATCATCTATTACTCTGCACCCAAACAAGCCGCCAAAAAGTTGGACAGCTTGGATGAAGTCGATCCCATTCTCCTCGAAACCTTTGAGAAATTGGGGATTTCCCTCAACGAGCAAAAGCGACTCTCGAATGTGGCTGTCGATGCGGTATTTGATAGCGTCTCGATCGGCACCACTTTTAAGGCACAATTAGCCAAAGAAGGCGTGGTATTCTGTTCGATTTCCGAAGCCGTCAAAGAATATCCCGAACTAATCGAGAAATATCTTGGCAGTGTCGTCCCGATCGCCGATAATTTCTTTGCAGCCTTAAACTCTGCCGTATTTAGTGACGGTTCCTTTGTCTACATCCCCAAAGGTACTAAATGTCCGATGGATTTATCCACATATTTCCGCATTAATACAGGAGATAGCGGACAATTCGAGCGGACATTAATCATCGCTGACGAAGGTGCATCGGTTACTTATCTCGAAGGTTGTACCGCACCCGCATTCGATACCAATCAACTTCACGCCGCTGTCGTCGAATTGGTAGTCTTAGATAACGCCGAAATCAAATATTCCACCGTTCAAAACTGGTACGCTGGCGACGAGACTGGCAAAGGTGGGATCTACAACTTCGTCACCAAACGCGGCTTGTGTAAAGGCGTAAATTCTAAGATTTCTTGGACGCAAGTAGAAACAGGTTCGGCGATTACTTGGAAATATCCCAGTTGCGTCTTAGTCGGCGATAACTCCGTCGGCGAATTTTACTCCGTCGCGCTGACTAATAATCTCCAACAAGCCGACACCGGAACCAAGATGATCCATGTGGGCAAAAATACCCGCAGTACGATTATTTCCAAAGGTATTTCCGCAGGTAAATCGAAGAATAGCTATCGCGGTTTAGTCAAAATGAATCCGACAGCAAAAGGAGCGAGAAATTACTCCCAATGTGACTCGATGCTGATTGGCGACAGAGCGCAAGCGAATACTTTCCCCTACATCCAAGTCCAGAATCAAACCGCCAAAGTCGAACACGAAGCATCCACTTCTAAGATTGGGGAAGATCAGTTATTCTTCTTCGCTCAACGGGGGATTTCCCAAGAGGATGCAATCTCGATGATGATTAGTGGTTTCTGTAAGGATGTTTTCAATCAACTGCCGATGGAATTTGCCGTTGAAGCGGATAGATTGCTGAGTCTGAAATTAGAAGGTACCGTAGGATAAATTCTTG
>JBBRVB010000472.1:0-2996 GCA_038247275.1 Chroococcales cyanobacterium | reverse complement strand
GGTGTCCTGAGTCAGTTTACAGACGAGGGCGGCAGACAGACACTCAAAGACTATATTCCCGTCCCTGATGTATATCCGGTTGGGAGACTGGATTGGGATAGTGAGGGTTTGGTGTTGCTGACGGATGATGGGAGATTGCAACATCGACTTAGCGATCCTCAGTATGAGCATCCGCGAACTTACTGGGTACAGGTGGAGAAGATTCCTGATGATGTAGCTGTAGAGCATCTCACCGCTGGTGTGGAAATTCAGAACTATCGGACTAAACCAGCACGAGTCACATTATTAGCCATCGAACCTCAGCTCCCGCCGCGAGATCCG
This sequence comes from Chroococcales cyanobacterium, assembly GCA_038247275.1. Classification (GTDB taxonomy): domain Bacteria; phylum Cyanobacteriota; class Cyanobacteriia; order Cyanobacteriales; family Chamaesiphonaceae; genus Chamaesiphon. The sequence goes on along the minus strand of JBBRVB010000472.1, from coordinate 2,675 downwards.
CCAATTCGCGAACGTCAAAATATTCCTACCGCTTGGTTAGAATTAACCTTGACTGAAGGCAAAAATCGCCAAGTACGACGAATGACGGCTGCTGTCGGATTCCCAACATTGAGATTGGTACGCGTTTCGATCGGGCTACTATCCCTGAACGGTTTATCATTAGGATCTTGGCGAGATCTAACTAGTGCTGAGGTGAAAGCCTTGAAAAGAAAGTAAGTAAGTGTCTAGAAGATTTAGCACCGATTGAGTTGATATCTTGGGGCTAATATAGTTGATATGCAGGCAATAAAGTTATCTAAAAAATCATCAATCTACCAAAGGTCGATCTTCGTAATGCTCCTGTCGCTGTTGCTTTCAGTTCAGTCATGTGGAGCACCTCATCGAGATGGCGCAGCTACACCCGATCGAATTGTCGATCTATATCTAACGGCTCTAGAGCATCGTAGTGAGAGTTCAGTCCGGCATTTAATGCCAGAAGAAGCTACTAATGCTCCAGCAATTGCTGGTAAGGTTGCCAAATTTGGTGGATATAGAATCCAGGAGCGGCAGATTAATTATACTAAATCTAAACCGGTCTTATGGAATACTAGTATCCGTGGTTTCTATATCGATCGGGCAGGTGTTAAGAGAAAGTTTGATGACTCGATCGCGATCGAGTATCAAAGCAAGGGTCAAGTAAAATTATATGGAGGTAGGTGGTATTTACTACTATGAGATAGGTCATTGTATATAATTGTAATTATATTCCCCTAGTACAACTTCTAGGAATCTATTTACTGTCGGCGAACGATCGTTAATTCGCCATACTAGCGCGATCGCCGCTAACTTTTCTACACTTACAGTTCCCACTCGAATCGGCTTATAAACGACACCCTGACGTGAGGCTTCTTGGATTGATTCGGGTAGAATTGAGACACCCATATTTGCAGACACCAAACTCACAATTGTCTGCATTTGGATACATTCTTGAACTACTCGCGGACTAAAACCAACAGCTTGACAGATTGAAATAATTGGATCGTATAGCCCCGGTGCGAGTTCGCGTGGGAATAGAATAAAAGGTTCGGTTGCGAGTGATGCCAGATCGATCTCAGCTACTGTTGCCAAATGGTGATTAGTTGGTAAAGCGACAACAAAAGATTCTTGAAAAATAATCTGACTAACGAGATTTCGATCCACAATTGGGGGACGGATTGAGCCGATATCAATTTTACCTTCGCGTAGCCAAATTAATTGTCGATCGGTAGTTAATTCATGTAATTCGATCTGGACATCTGGATATCGATCGCGAAACTGTTGAAGCATTACGGGTAAAATATTATAAGTCGCTGAACCCACAAAACCGATCGAGATTTGTCCGAGTTCACCGCGACTAGTTTTACCCCCAATATCGATCGCTCGATCGAGTTGTTGAAAGATTTGATTCACTTCAACTAAAAATACTTGTCCCGCAGGTGTCAGTGCCACCGATCTCTTCGTTCGAGTGAACAATTCAAATCCTAACTCTTTTTCTAAGTCTTGAATTTGCTTACTCAATGGTGGTTGAGCGATGTGTAGTTGTTCGGCTGCCCTGCCAAAGTGCAATTGGGTAGCAACAGTAATAAAATAACGTAGGTGGCGAAGTTCCATAAAAAGGTTGAATAGAACAATCAAAAATTGCCTTAGATAAAGCTGCACTAATACTTATAACCGATCCTAATTAAGATTTAATGACATCTTCAGCTTCAGCTAAATCTACTGGATCAGACTATCCATCACTCGCTCGAATTAGATGGTTTCGCAAACAGCTTTCTGCTTGGGGAGTTGCCAATCGACGTGACTATCCGTGGCGCAAAACTACTGATTCCTACCATCTTCTCGTCGCCGAATCTCTGCTCCAGAAAACCGATGCAGATACAGTTGCACCGATTTATGAACTATTTCTAGAGCATTATCCCACGATCCACGATCTAGCCATCGCTAATCTCGATGAGGTTGCCAAAATCCTCAAACCACTGGGATTATTTTTTCGCGCCGAGCGGTTGCAACAATGCGCCCAGATCGTGGTTGGGCAATATGAGGGTAAAGTACCCCAAGCGCAAAAACAACTGCTCAAATTGCCAGGAATCGGCGACTATACCGCTCGCGCGATTGGCTCCCAAGCCTTTAACCAACCTTTCGCAGTGTTAGATGCTAATGTAGCGCGGATTCTCGAACGCTTTTTTGGCTTGCAAGGGGAAAGAGTCAAGTCACGCTGCAAAATTCTCTGGGGCGCAGCGGATTTAATTGCACCCAGAACGAAAGTCGGAACTTGGAATCTCGCGCTACTAGACTTTGGCGCATTGGTTTGTAAGGCTCAGAGTCCAAATTGTGAAGATTGTCCGTTAGCGGCTAAGTGTAAATGGTACAACCGGAGTTAAGCCGAGCGATCCTGTCGGTATTTAAAAACCAAAATTAGATGACAGAGAGTTTTTTAGATCGTTAATCTCGATCGTGTCATGGTTTAAGGAGTGCTTGTCACCCCTTCAGCATTTTGATAGATTAATACTTCAAAAGTATCAATAACAACCCTAATATATATTGGACAAGCACAAACTCCTTGTCTATAGTAGTGATACAACCGCAACCATTACCAAAGCCTCAGCGCAATATTATGGTAAATCTATGGTCTACTACCGAACACGCACTAGGCTATC
>JBBRVB010000471.1:0-3002 GCA_038247275.1 Chroococcales cyanobacterium | reverse complement strand
ACGGGCAGAAGAAAAGCACCAACGCTAACCACGCGCCTTATAATCGAAATACCCCCAGCCAATTAAGACCAGGGGTATTTCGATCGAGGGACTGTTACAAGCAGCGCGATCGAACTCAACATAACTACTATGAGGTTAACATGACTCAAGCCAGAGAACCAGATGACAGGGGACTAGATCGAACCCTAAGATCTTTCGATCGCAGAATTAGCAGACTTGAAGATACTCAAGTCACCTGGAGAGAACTTAATGATGCGTTCGATCGAGTCTATGAAGAGATTGACGAATTGAAAGTAGAGATGAATCAGCGGTTTGATGCTCAGGATGCCAAGATCGATAATCTCGGTACTGAGTTGAACGGGAAGATCGATATCATCTTGCGCCACATCACCGGACAAGGAAACTCCTAGCCGAATCGACTCCGAAACCACCTTTTACCCTGTTTTTTACCCTGCCTACTTATTGAGAGTGGCTGAAGTGATTGCTCTACATACAGTCTAGCGACTGTGCTTACTACTTTGGGGTAGTAGGGGTCGGAGGTTCAAATCCTCTCGTTCCGATTGGGTTGAAATTCAACATACAGAGGGGTTCCAAGAGAGCAATAGCTGCTTTCAGGGACCTTTTTGTTGTCAATAAGGTTTTGACGAAGTGTTCATAAGTGGTCTAGTTAGTGAGAAAAGTACACCGCTATTTACACCGCTGAAAAATGAAAGTAGGAATCCAAGTCAAAGAGAGACGCTTAATCCTCGCCTGGAACGATGGTAAGCGTCGAATAATGGCGATCGATCTACCCGACTCGAAAGCTGTCAGAAGTCTAGCGAAAAAGACAGTCGCCAAAATAGGGATCGATTTCCATCTTGGTGATGAGTATTACGATCGAACCTTGTGGAAATACAAGCCCTGCACCATTGGGAAAACAGGAACGGAGATAAGCAGGGTTGAATTGTTCGATCCATCGATGAAGTCCCTTGTTCGAGTCGGGGTACGTCCATAGGACAGCCAAAGATGTGGTCGCAAGGTGGTCTGAGTCGGTATCGAACCGGACTATCAAGGGATATTTATTGGACTTGAGAGCGGCGTGGGATTGGGCTAAAGATAAACATTTGACTTTCGCAGGAGGTCTATGATCTTGGATACACTTTAATATCCGAATACTGCATTAAGTAAATCCGTTTATTCAATGCAAAAGAGATTTTTGTAACAACTCATACCAAACGTTTAGGTCGTTACCGTTAAGTTATGACACACGAGATGAACTTTTACAACATCCCCACCAGTGCGGCTTCACGCTAGCTAAGATTCCAGCCATGACCTCAACCATCCCAGCCACACAGAATAAGTTTGAGCGACTAAAATCAGAAAAAGACGGACTTGCACTCACAGCCGAGTTAGCAGAATTTGCCCGGATTGGCTGGGAAGCGATGGATGAAACCGACCGCGAGCACCGCTTGAAATGGTTGGGTGTTTTCTTTCGTCCGGTGACCCCTGGGAAATTTATGATGCGGTTGCGGGTACCGAGTGGAATTACCACCAGCGACCAACTACGCGTATTGGGCGATATCATTCAACGCTATGGGGATGACGGGAGTGCTGATATCACTACCCGTCAGAGTATTCAGTTGCGGGGGATTCGGATTGAGGATCTGCCCGAAATCTTCCGCAAGATGGCAGCAGTCGGACTGACGAGTATGCAGTCGGCGATGGACAATGTTCGGAATATTACAGGTTCGCCGGTAGCTGGACTCGAAGCGGGAGAATTGTACGATACCCGCGCGATGATTCAGGAATTGCAGGATCGGATTATTAATAAAGGTGAGGGCAATCCTGAGTTTAGCAATCTCCCACGCAAATTTAACATCGCGATCGCCGGTTGTCGGGATAATTCGGTTCATGCGGAAATTAACGATCTCGCATTTGTCCCCGCTTTTAAAGATGATGTATTTGGATTCAATGTTTTAGTTGGTGGTTTCTTCTCTGGTAAACGTTGCGATGCGGCAATTCCGATGGATGTCTGGGTTGCACCTGAAGAAGTCGTCGAGTTTAGTTTGAGTATCCTCCGCTTATTTCGCGACAATGGTTCCCGTACCACTCGAACTAAAGCTCGATTGATGTTTCTGATTGATGAATGGGGGATCGAGAAATTTCGGATCGAAGCAGAACGAGTGCATGGGAAAACACTATTAACCGCCGCAGCCAAAGATGAAATTGAATGGGAAAAACGCGACCACATCGGTGTTTATCCGCAGAAACAAGCGGGACTAAATTATGTCGGACTGCACATCCCTGTCGGTAAACTTAATGCGGCAGATTTCTTTGAACTGGCAAGACTAGCAGAAGTATATGGGACAGGAGAATTGCGTTTTACAGTCGAGCAAAATGCGATCGTGCCCCATGTTGCCGATGCCAAATTACCAACACTATTAAGTGAGCCAGCTCTACAAAAATTTCAAGTCAATCCAGGCAATCTAACTCGTACTGTTGTCTCTTGCACAGGTGCCCAGTTTTGTAACTTTGCGATGATTGAAACTAAGCAATATGCAGTATCAGTAATTGATGCTGTCGAAGCTAAAGTTGATGTTCCGAAACCAGTGCGAATTCATTGGACTGGTTGTCCAAATTCTTGCGGACAACCGCAAGTTGCCGACATCGGCTTGATGGGTACAAAAATCCGTAAGGATGGCAAAACAGTTGAGGCTGTCGATATCTTCATGGGTGGTACCGTCGGTAAAGATGCCAAGCTGGGTGATAAGGTAATGAAGGGAGTTCCAATCTCAGAGTTAGATGCTATATTAATCGATTTATTAGTTGATAAATTTGGTGCTAGACCTAAATCTTGAGCTTTGTTTTTACCCATATAAGTAAAATAGGCTATCATCAAGTTCATGACCTATTTTTAGGTGTTAAATAATAATAACTAGAATTGGATTAACTTTAATTATCATCATCATAATTTTTAACTAATATTGATGACAGATAGTAGTAGTCAATAGTGGTTTCAATTT
>JBBRVB010000470.1:0-3032 GCA_038247275.1 Chroococcales cyanobacterium | reverse complement strand
TTTCAACGCAATGTCCCACCTGAGAAGTTGTTTTCAGTCGATCGTACGGTGGCACAATTATTAATTGTAATTGATGGATTAACTCCCCAAGATAGCGGAGAATTCTTTAGTTGGGATGGGAGTCGATTACCTTGGTAAGCCCACATCTTGCACTAAGTAGCTGGGTTTAATTAAATATAAAATACCAACTGTACATGCAACGTTGCTGAATTAGATCTTTATAGGATGGGCAAACTTTTAATGATTAATTAACAACGGGAATTTGGCTTAGTTGCCCACTACTCGATTGAAAAGAGTCCCTACCAATGACACTTTTAGAACTGTGCTAATCTTTCCTGTAAAATCTCCTTTTGCTTCTCAGTTTCAACTAAACTATTTTTCGTCTGCTGCACTACTTCTGGGGTAGCGCGTTCCATGAATTTAGTGTTATTTAAACGACTGTGAATCGATGCGATTTCTTTATCGATTTTATCGATCTTCTTCTGGATTTTAGCTTTAAAAGCTTCGAGATCGACAACTCCTGTAAGTGGTAAGATAATTTGAACGGTAGCAAAGACACTCGCGATCGAGCGGGTTGGTTCTTCAATTAATTTATTGACTATAGTAAGCTGTTCGATTTGTGCTAAGTCACAAAGGTAAGTTTTTCCCCGCTCAATAATTTGACGCTCGGTTTCGCTATCGCTTTGAATAATAATGGCGATCTTAGTGATTCGTTTTAATTCTGCTTCGGCGCGAAGGTTGCGGATAGTGCGAGTTACGCCGATGAGCAGATCGAATTCGCGATCGAGTTCGGGATTAATTAAACCCGCATCGCTAGTCGGATAAGGTTGAATCGAGATATCATTTTGTTCATCGCTCCCAGTCAGAGTTTGCCAAATTTCAGCCGTAACGTGTGGCATAAAGGGATGCAATAATTTTAAAATCCCATCTAAGACAAACGCCAAAGTTTGCAGCACGACTAATTTACTAGCTGGATCTGCACCTTCCTGGAGCCGCGATTTGACTAACTCAATATACCAGTCACACAAGTCACCCCAGAAGAACTCATACAACCCCTTAGCAGCCTCACCCAAGCTATATCGATCGATATTGTCACTAGTTTGTCGAACGGTTTGATGGAAGCGCGACAGAATCCATTTATCAGCTACTTCTAACGATTCGATTGCTGGAGCTATCAAATTATCGCGATCGATCTTAAACTCCGAACTCTCGAAATTCAGCATTACAAATCGCGCTGCATTCCAGATTTTATTAGTAAAATTCCGACTTGCTTCGACGGATTCAGATTCATCAGTTTTACGATTATATTGAATCCGAATATCTTGCCCCGCACCGACAACTTCGCGGACTAAAGTATATCGGAGTGCATCGGTACCATATTTATCGATTAACAATAATGGATCGATCCCATTATTAGATGATTTCGACATCTTCTTACCATTTTCATCTAAAACTAGTCCGTGAATATAGACATTTTCAAACGGCATTTTACCAGTCAGATATCCTGACATCATCGTCATCCGCGCTACCCAGAAAAAGATAATATCAAAGCCCGTAACTAGCGTCGATGTCGGATAATACAGATCTAAATCCGCAGTATTTTCCGGCCAACCGAGAGTCGAGAATGGCCATAAACCAGACGAGAACCAAGTATCTAATACGTCAGGATCTTGAACTAATTGGACATCTACGCCGAACTGCTCGATCGCTTGTACCCTTGCCTCCTCTTCACTCTTAGCAACAAAGAATGGCGTGTGATCAGTTATCTCTCCACTGGACTCGCTCACCGCATACCAAGCCGGAATCTGATGTCCCCACCACAATTGCCGGGAGATGCACCAATCTTGCAATTTGACCAACCAATCCCGATAAACTTTCGTCCAGCGTTGAGGGACGAATTCAGGGGAATTCTGGTTATCTAAATGCTCCAGACAATTGTCTGCCATCGGACGGATTTTGACAAACCATTGGGTCGATAATAATGGCTCTACAGGTACTTTCCCGCGATCGCTGTAAGGTACCGTATGTTTATATGCTTCGATCTTAACTAGATTACCCAGTTCTTCTAATTTAGCAACAATATTCCGCCGCGCCGCAAATCGTTCTTGATTATTAAATTCACCAGCATTCTCATTGAGAGTACCGTCTTTATTCATGATATTGATTAACGGCAAATCGTGACGTTTCCCCATTGCAAAATCATTCGGATCGTGTGCCGGAGTAATCTTGACACAACCCGTCCCAAATTCAGCCTCAACGAAATCATCGCCGATAATCGGAATCTCGCGATCGAGAATCGGTAGTCTCACCGTTTTACCAATCAGATGCTTATATCTTTCATCCTTGGGATTTACGGCAACAGCAGTATCACCTAACATTGTTTCTGGGCGGGTAGTTGCAACTTCAATATATCCCGAACCATCGCTCAAAGGATAACGAAAATACCATAAACTCCCATTAGTTTCCTTATTCTCAACTTCCAAATCCGACACCGCAGACTGCGAAGCCGGACACCAATTGACTAAATACTGTCCCCGATAAATTAGTCCATCTTTGTGCAATCGCACGAATGCTTCCAATACCGCCGCAGATAACACCTCATCCAGTGTAAATCTTTCACGCGTCCAATCCGCCGAGACACCCATCCGTTTGAGCTGATTGACAATTGTCCCACCAGATTCAGCCTTCCATTCCCAGGCGCGTTTTAGAAACTGCTCGCGTCCGACATCATACCGCGTCTTCCCCTCAGCCTTGAGCTGCTTCTCTAGAATCGTCTGTACCGCAATACTCGCGTGATCCGTTCCCGGTAAAAACAGAGTGTTATCCCCGCACATCCGATGATACCGAATCAGCACATCGATTAGCGAACTCTCAAACGCATGTCCCAAGTGCAAACTCCCCGTCACGTTTGGCGGCGGAATGACGATACAGAAGGGTTTCCCACCTTTAGCCGGATCGACTTTATAGGTTTGGTGAGTTTCCCAAATCTGCTGCCATTTGGCTTCGGTGGTCTTTGCGTCGTACTGGGGGGG
>JBBRVB010000469.1:0-3039 GCA_038247275.1 Chroococcales cyanobacterium | reverse complement strand
TCAGACTGACTTAAAAACACGTATTCTGGACTTCATCGACTATTTTAACCGCACAATGGCAAAGCCCTTTCAGTGGACCTATAAGGGTAAAGCACTTGCTGCTTAAAATAGTATCTCAACTTCCGCTCTAGCCTACTAGTTTGACTGCTGCTTCCTTGAGTTTTGCTGCATAGCTCCGTTTATCTGTTGCGCCTAGTAAACTATCGATTACTTCTAATTTGAGCTGGGCTTCTGCTGATAATTTAGCCGGAATCGCATAAATTTCGGTATCAGCATCCGTTGATGGTGGGATTGGACTGAGAGAATTCCGATCTGAGTCGTCGCTATACATCGGCATGGTTGATTGGTTATCAGCACTATTTAAGTATACAACAACTATGTTAAAGTACGTGACAACAAATATGTTAAAGTTTCTGCTATCACAACTCTATGCTAAAATCCAACTGTGATCAGGGTTATAGCCACCATCCTGACAATTGACATCTAATGTGTGAATTTCCTGAGAATGGACACTGAATTTGTTAATAGCGATGAAGCCTCTCGATCTGTCGATCGAGATAGTCCAGACAACAAAAAATGCCTCCAGGCAAGGATTTGAGGTTAAGCTCATTGCTGTGACACTAATTTGTTAAGTGGACAAATAATTAGTTAATGTACATCTTCAGCCTGAGTAGTTACTTTCTATCAGCTAAATTATCTCGATCGTTGATGAGTGGATTGATTCGATCGACTTAGAGTGGAAGATATCAGCTAGACAGCTTATTAACCCTTAATTTTCAATCTTTTGCAAAAGTCCATATCTTAACCATTTAGAGTATACCTTGATGAAATTAATTCCCCGTTTGTATCAGATTAACTCTGGTCGGATTGTCATCGACAAGTATGATATTACCAAAACCGAACTCTATATCGCCAACAAATTGACATAGTACTACAAGCTACACTATTATTTAGTGGTACGATTCAGGAAAATATCGCCCTCACCAATCTGCCTATCAATTAATCATGAATAATCCCGAGCGCAAATCAGCTCTAGCTCTCAACGACACCAGTAAAATTGCCAAACGGAAGATCGAACCCGATGGCTTGCAAAAAGTCGAACGCCCCCAGCTCGATACTTACCAACCCATCGCCGAGCAATCAGTTGTATTTCAGCAGTCGCGGGCGTGGTCGCGAGGGATTGTCTGGACGATTTTGGGGATGACAACTGGTTTAATTGCCTGGGCATGTTTGGCACCACTCGAAGAAACCATCGCCGTCCAGGGGAAACTCGAACCCACCGATAAAGTCAAAGATGTGCAGGTACCAGTGGGCGGCGTAGTCAAAGCAGTCGCCATCAAAGACGGCGATAAAGTTGTCGCCGGACAAAAATTATTGAGCCTGGAATCGACCGTTCCCCAAACAACCCTCGCCTCTCTCCAAAAAAATCTCGAATCGATGACAGCGGAAACCCGCTTTTATCGCAGCTTGCTCAACCAAGGCATCGGCACAGTTAGCCCCCAAGATCTCGCCAAACTAAATGTCCGCCCCGAAATCCTCGCCCTCACCAAAAGTCGCAGCTCGATCCTCGCCGAAAACCGCTTGTACCGCTCCGAACTCAACGGGACAGACATAGCCAATCTCGACTCCGAACAACGCCAACGCCTCCAATCTAGCCGCGCCGAGACAGCTTCTCGCACTAATTCCGGTCAACTAGAGATCGGTCAATTTGACAATCAGATGCGTGAAAATCGTGGCAAACAAGCCGGTACGAGCGAATTGCTAGTTGACTCTCAGGCGGTTATCGCCAACATCAACGCCAAAACCACCGCCAAAAGATCGCAAATTGCCGCTCAAATGTCGGAAAATCGCAATCGCTATCAAGCTGCTCAAAGCCTCACCGCCAGCAATCAGGAAATTCTCAACAGTTTAAAACCGGCGGGCGATGCTGGCGCACTGTCGCGCAACCAGGTACTCAAACAAGAACAAGAAGTTACCGCACGTCAAAGTGAAGTCCTCCAACTCGACGACCAATACCGCAAACTCCAACAAGACGAACAAGAATTACTGGCGAGTGCCCGCCTCGAAATCCAAAGCCAACAACAACAAATTAAAAAGAATCAACAAGAAATCGCTCAACTCGATCGTGAATATAATCGCCTAAGTATGGCGACCAATCAAAGTCGCGAAAAGCTCAAAAATACTGTAGCAATCTCTACAAAAGACTTGCTCACCAAAATTGCTGCTAATGATAAACAAATTGCTGAAATCGATGGGCAATTAAATAAGACAATCATCGAAATGGATCGGAAAATTGCTGACATAAATATCCAAATTAGTCAAGCGAAAATGAATCTCAAATATCAAGATATCGTCGCACCCGTCAGCGGCACCATCTTTGAACTCAAAGCCGGAACGCCCGGATTTGTTGCCACTTCCAGCGAACCAATCTTAAAAATTGTCCCCGATAGTATCCTCACTGCCAAAGTATTTATTAGTAATAAAGACATCGGCTTTGTTAAACCCGGAATGCCCGTCGATGTGCGGATCGATACTTTTAACTTTAGTGAATTTGGTGATGTCAAAGGGCAAGTAGTCTCGATCGGTTCTGATGCCTTACCCGCAGATCAAACTCATCCCTACGAGCGGTTTCCAGCCATCATCAAGCTCGACAAACAAAGCATGATGATTAAAGGTAAGCCATCGACACTCAAATCGGGTATGGCTCTAAATGCCAATATCAAATTACGCAATCGCACAGTGATGAGTATCTTTACCGATATGGTCATCAAGCAGGAAGACGCACTCAAAACTGTTCGCTAGAATGGTCGAGATATCCCTCTTCTATCACTCTAGTTAGAGCAAAATGGATGAACGCTCAGATCGAAGGCATGAGCACAGAGATCGACAAAGGCAATGAACGTATTAAAACTCTGCTTCAAAAGTGGATTACTAAAAATAGTCAGCCAAGGTTTAACTAAATTGAAGGCCAGCAGTGGTAGCAACCTACATTCAGCATGTTCTTTTCTGAAATAAAGAATTACATCGCAAAGCCTGTCT
>JBBRVB010000468.1:0-3050 GCA_038247275.1 Chroococcales cyanobacterium | reverse complement strand
TTTCCGCAATTCTTCCCACATCGCTACTATCAAGGCATCTTTTGCCTCGTCTGATAGTTCTTTTAGGTTGGGAAGTTCTTCCATATCGTTACTTTATCGGCTTTTCACTTTTTGTCAACCTCCCCCCAGTTGAGCAATTACGATAAATATTTAGCGATCGTGCATTGAATGATACATTATTTTTAGATTTAAGTTCGATTGCTTACTGCACGCTTTGCGATCGATTGATGAAGAGATTGCTCGATCGCGTAGCGTACCGTAGGTAATCGATTAAAACAGTTTAAATTATTTTTACTACGGCTGTAAATGGTCTGTAGGCAGTGCCCACACTACGTTTGTGCCCCGCTATCGATCGAGTATACTTAGTACTGAAGAGCCTTTTATTGCTATGTTTAAGTATAGTCTGTAGGCAGTGCCCACCTACGTTTTCACTTTGATTAATTGAGATAATTTGTCGGACTACCGCTGAATTGTGCTTGGGGTTGGTTGAGACCTAATAGTAATATTTGTAATGGTTCTAGACCATTTGCTTGGGGGACGATCGCCATGTGGCTGGTGAAACTAAGCTGATTGACTTCGCGGTAGGCAAGGGGGATCGATCGAATCGTATCGGGCGCGATGTCCATCATTACTGGAGCATCTTTGACGGGAAGACCGCACAATTCTCCGGCTTGAGTGTGAAACAAAATTAGAAATTTGGAAGAATCAGTTTGCGGATCGATCGTGATAAATTTCTGGCGCAAGTCTACAATGGTGAGGATTTTTTCACCGAGATTAATCATCCCAATCCCGTCTCGAAGTTGGGCGCGCTCGGTTGGATAGACGATCGCTCGATCGACTGCTTCAACGGGCATCGCAAATAAGTATTGAGACATGGATGTCTGCTCTAGATCTGCCAGTGCAAAGACGATCGTCCGCAGAGTATCATCATTGTCATTACGGATACTGGATAATCGCTGTGGGAGTGGGGATGGGGTCAGCATGTTAGGGAATAGGGAATAGGGGATAGGGGATAGGGAATAGGGAATAGGGAGTAGGGAATAGGGAGAGTGATAATGTCTGAAAGTTAGATGGTGGGCACTACCCACCCTACTAGCTCGTCCACCTTAAAATGTGGGTAAAGATCTCGCTAAAATCATCTGTAGATAACTTGTCTAACGTTTTAAATGCCCACAATTTTAACCTGGACGCGCTACTACGTTTTGACTATTGAGTGATTCAATCCTTGTCTCTAACTAACCACTATCCCCTATCCCCTAACCCCTATCCCCTAATTTAGACTCCAACTTCACTCGGTTGAGCTATTTGAGCGATAATATCTAATAAATCGCGATCGGATTGAGGTTTAGTGAGGTAGTTTTTGGCTCCAAGGGTCATGGCGAGATCGCGGTGTTTTTGACCGCCGCGAGTGGTGAGCATGACGATCGGAATTTGGGAGAGTTTGGGATCTTGGCGGCAATAGCTGAGGAACTCAAAGCCGTTCATTTGGGGCATTTCGATATCGCAGACTACCAGGCGAATCCGGGGGTGTTCTTGGAGGCGGAGGATGCCTTCACGTCCGTGACTGGCTTGGATGACTTGACAGCCAGCTTTGGTGAGGGAACGGGCGAGGCTTTGGCGTTGGACGAGGGAGTCGTCTACGACGAGGACTTGCATCTGTTTACCGGGGGTGGCGGGGTTGCTGCGATTGATTTGGTCGATCGGATCGGCAACTGCGTTGGGTAGTGCTGACTCGCTGGCTGGAGCTGGAGCTAGTTGTTTGAATGTGGTGGGTAAGGATGGTTGTTTGGTCGAGATCGATGGGGGGACTGCGGTATTTGTCCGTACTCGTGCTAGCAATTCAATGGGATCGATCGCGAGGGTGAGACTACCATCGCCTAAGACGCTGTATCCTTGGATATAGTTGGGCAATCCAAAGGTTTGACCGAGGGATTTGACAACTAGTTCTTGCTCGACTAAGATCCGGCTGACTTCGAGACAGATTTGTTCGTTGTCGATTTCCAGCAGGAGTAGGGCGTTGGGGGTATTTTTGGCTTTGGCTGGGAAGAGGCTGACGACATCTTGACGATCGGTGACGATCGAGCAACGGTAGTCGAGTAGACTGTTGACAGCATAGATCGGAATCAATTTTTGAGCGGCACCTTCACCCCAGCAGAGGAATCTGGAGGCACCCTGTGTTTGTAAGGATTGCGATTGAATCCGATCGGGTGATGGTAATAATACCTGGGAAATTGCTTCCGATCGCAGGGCGTGAACGAAGCCGTCGGATTCACAAATCATCAACCGGGTAGTGGTGAGGTTGAGTGGGAATTGCATCACAAAAGTGGTGCCCTGACCAGCAATGGAGCAGACATCGATCGTCCCCTGTAAGGCACCTAGACGGTCGCGGACGACATCCAAACCAATGCCGCGACCGGAAAGATCGTTAACTTTGTCAGCGGTCGAAAATCCGGGCGCAAACATGATTTCGGCGAGTTCGGCTTCGGTCGCGGTGTCAGCAGTGTTGGCATCGAGGAGGTGGAGATCGATCGCGCGTTGGCGGATTTTGACCCAGTTGAGGCCTTGTCCGTCGTCGCTGACTTCGATTTTGGTGCGGTTGCCTTGGTGATAGACTTTGATGGTCAGTGTCCCGGTTGCGGATTTGCCTTGAGCTGCCCGCTGTTCTGGGGATTCGATCCCGTGATCGTAGGCATTTCTAACCAGGTGCAGCAAAGGATCGTAGAGTTTTTCCGCGATAATTTTATCGATCGAAACTTCACTCCCAATGAGTTGGAGTTGGGCGGGTTTGCGGTGGGAGGCGACCATTTGTTGGAGCAGGCGCGGGAAGCGATTGAGCACGCCCGCAATTTCAACCATTCTGGCTGCAAATAATTCGGATTGAGCTTCGGCAAGTAGTTGTTTGCGTTTACCCATCGTCATCCGTGATTTTTGGGTCATTTCGACCAAATTTCCCACCCGAATGCCGAGTTCGGCGAGATCGTCGGTGAGATTTTGCACCAGGATACTCAGATCGCTATAGACATCCAGTTCGAGGCTATCGAAGTGGGATT
>JBBRVB010000467.1:0-3052 GCA_038247275.1 Chroococcales cyanobacterium | reverse complement strand
CAATACGCGATCGACTGAAACCAGTGTTATTTCGTGGATTAGAGACTTAGCGTGAAAAGTCAGATCGGGGTAAGTTCGGGGTAAATACTGGGGTAATTTTTGATTCATAAAATAGCTCAAGATCTAGAAGCGGCGGGAATAGATTATGAGCTTGGCGATCGAGTCAATTACTAGCAAAGACCCTTGATTATGGGTACAATGTAACCAATGCTAAAATAAAAAATTATGACCAAAGCAATTAAAAGCCGGATCGTGCAGGTAGGGAATTCGCAAGGTATCAGAATTCCCAAGACAATGCTCGAACAAAGTGGGATTTTACAGAATGTCGAGATCGAAGTCAGAGACAATCAGATTGTCATCACAGCAGCATCAAAAGTACGAGTCGGCTGGAGTGATGCTTTTGCCCAGATGGTTATCGATGGGGAGGAATTAGCTCCACTCACCGTTACCGATAATTGGGATGAAACAGAATGGGTATGGTAACAGAACGGTTTGAGGTATTCTTAGTGATGCTCGATCCGACAGTCGGCAGTGAGATTCAAAAAACTAGACCATGCTTAATCATTTCACCTAATGAGATGAACACGCATCTGGCGACTGTCATTGTCGCTCCCATGACTACCAGCGGGAAACAATACCCAAGTAGAATTTCAGTTAACTTTGAGGGGAAAGACGGATTTATCGCCTTAGATCACATTCGATCGGTATCGAAGACTCGATTAATTAAACAGCTTGGAGCAATTACTCCCGTAGAACAGAAAGCCGTCTTAGCAGCTTTATTAGAGATGTTCGCTGAAGAGTAAATATCGAAATAGCCCCCACCAGTGAAGGCGAGGGCTAGATCGATTGCCGAAGGCAGACCAAGGGTCAACGAAAGACTGTTACAAGCAGCGCAGTCGAAATCAACAATTAAGTTGCTAACATTATGACTCAACTATCCATTTCGCAATGGTGTTCTTTCACTAATCACATTTATGCTACTTCCTCTCGTTGGGGTAAGCTTGGGGTAGAATTTATTTCAAATCTCTGTAATGCTTTCACCGAGTCACTTTTTAGAGGTCTGCAAAACCTCCATCCCCCAGTTCAAATCTGGGTGCCGCCTTTAGTTAAAAATCCCTTAGTTTTGACTAGGGGATTTTTCATAGGCGATCTCGATCGTCTCTCAATTAGCGATCGGATCGCCATATTTTAATAGTCCGATCCCAACTAGCCGTAATGAAGAACTTGCTATTTATCTGAAAGACGATCGATCTGACGGCACTTTGATGTGCTTGGAAACTATTAATTAATTGCTTGGTATTGGCATCCCAGACATTCACCATCCCATCCATCGAGCCAGAAACGATAATTTGGTTGTCGGGACTAATTGCGACGGTTAGCACGCCATCCTGATGTCCTTGGAGCGTATGGTGAGCTGATGTCCCCAGTTGACGAACTTGGACGGTACGATCGGTACTACCACTAATAATTAAACGTCCATCCCGACTTATCGCCACTGCGTGAATCGCTTGTTCGTGAGCCGCAATTGTCTTGAGCAATTGTCTGCGCTCTACATCCCAAAATCGGAGCGTGCGATCGGCACCCGCACTAATTAAGATTTTACCATTGGGCATAAATGCCAGTGCCATGACCGACTCTAAATGTCCGTCGAAAGTAGAGATAATTTTACCTGTATCGGTATTCCACAGGCGAATGCGCCGATCGGCTCCACCACTGGCGAGGATTGTGCCATCGGGACTAAATTGGACGCTATAAACAAAGCCCTGATGACTATCGACACTACTAAAATCTGCACGTAGTTCTTTGAGTGAATTAATGACTGATTCTTTGCGGCGAAGTTGTACCCGGCGATTTTTATCACCACTGGCAATCTGGCTATGGTTTGGGCTAGCTGCAACGGTATAGATCGGATTATTAGTACAATAGGTGGCGATCGGTTGTTGTGGCATCGTTAGGTTCCAAACTGCGACTGTACCCCCATCATCACCACTAATTAAATATTGACCGTTGGTGAAGATGTCGATCGCATTAATTGGTTTACTATGCCATGCAAATGTATAATCGCACGTCCAATTTGATGCAGACTGGATGACTGAATTGGCAATCGGTTGGGCTGGAATTCCTAACTCATCTAACAAGGCACGATTAGACTGTTCGGGGCTATTAGTTTGAGCGATCGATCGAGTTGGATTAGCTGGCGAGATCTGAATATTTTGGTCGGGAAGTTGGACAGTTTTAGGAGATGGTGGACTATTAAATTGACTGAGCGGCTCGATTGAAGTACTATTTTGAACTGGTAAATTGACAACACGATCGCCTCTTAAGTCATCAATTACTGCTTGTGCGGTTGGATACCGATCGATCGGTCGAGGTTGAATTAATTTATTGATAATTGTCGCTAATTGTGGCTCAATTGGGCTAGAAATTTTGTCTTGCCAGTCCCATTGACCGCGATCGTCATCGAATAAGTTAAATGGGGAAATTCCAGTCAATAAATTGAGACAAGTTGCGCCTAAACTATAGAGATCGCTAGATGTAAAAGCTCTGCCCCAGCCTTGTTCTGGAGCCATAAATTCAGGTGTGCCGATCGTCGTACCTTGGAGTTGCGATTTTTGTTCGTTTCCGGCGGCTGCGGTCAGTTTTGCCGCCCCAAAGTCAACTAAATATAACTGGCGATTGTCAGTGCGGCGGATGATATTTTCTGGCTTGATATCTCGATGAATAAATCCTAACTGATGGAGATAATGCAACGTTGGTAAAATCGATTGCAATAATTCTCGCACTTGGGTGGCAGAGAATACGCCTCGATCGGTTAATTCAACTTTGAGATTTTGACCGTCGATAAATTCTTGAACTAAGTATTGACGACCATCAGGCGTAATAAAGTAGGCAAGTAATTTGGGAATATTTGGATAATCTAATTGTTCTAAGGCACTGGCTTCTTGCGTAAACAATTCACCAGCTTTCCGTGTTACCACAGTTCCTTCTACCTGTGGAAAAAATTGTTTGATGACACAAAAAGGTTTTGATGGCTTGTCTTCATCGATCGCTT
>JBBRVB010000466.1:0-3065 GCA_038247275.1 Chroococcales cyanobacterium | reverse complement strand
TTGAGTCTTCAGATCCTATAACCACAAAGTTTTTATGGAAATCGTTCAGTAAATTTTGGAAGTAAGCTAATAATCCACCAGTTTCAGGCATTGTGGACTCCAAGCTTGCCGAGAAAGTCTGCATAGCAAGCTAGAATCAGCCTATTTTGGCGTAGTTTAAATTAAAAATTCATCTGAATTTCATGTTCGGATGATATCTTTAGTTTAAGCGACTATTTATAAATTTATTTAGTTGAATTTTTGCCCTCTAATCCTCACAAAGCCCTCACAATCATCTCATAAGCTGAAGGTATAGGCTGCAATTTTATTAAGGATTGCCATCAACTTAAATTGGCGCGAAATTGCCCTCAATCCGCCAATGGAATTTCCAGATCGAGGTAAACTACCCGATATTGTCACGTTGGTTATCGAAGATTTAGCCCAATAATCGATTAGATGCAGTTAATTTACACGCATCATTACTCGGTCTATTCACCGTCTAACGACGATCGAGTAATCACTGCATGAGGTATCGATCGATAGTCACTAGCAAGTCGCTGCTATTAACAGCGACTTCACCGCATTTATTTCAATCTATTTGTAAATTGGAGATCGATCGATGCAAACATTTACTATGAACTGGAAGCAATTAACGATCGTATTTTTGATGACGATCGCATTCTTATTCGCTGGAAAAGCGATCGCTCAAACCGACATTAATATAAATAATACCAATCTGTTGCGAGTGGGCGGAAGTGTCACTGTTTTAGCAAATCAAGTTGTCGAAAATGCTCAGGCTGTTGGTGGATCGGTCATCATCGAACCTAATGGCAGAGTAACCCAAAGCGCGACAGCGATCGGGGGTAATGTGATTCTCAAACCAGGCGCACGCATCGATGGCGATGCGTATGCGATCGGTGGCAAAGTCACACTAGCCGAAGGAGCCACAATTGGCGGTTCAAACAGCACGTTTGACGATAGATATGATGGACGCGGCATGATGGGAATGCACCAAAATCGGTATTTACCAATGTATTCCTTTCACGCTGGCTTTCGGATTTTATCAGCGATCGTCGCGGCGATTCTGGGCGCGATTTTGTTACGCACTGCACCATCCTTGCTACCAAATTTAGCAGCTACAGTCAGTCAATATCCAGGGAAAAGTGGCTTGTGGGGACTTGGGGCGATCGTGACTTTTGTTGTCTTAACTATTTTTCTGGCAATTACCATCGTCGGTATCGTCTTGATTCCACTGTTTAGCTTATTTATCAGCCTGACATCATTAGTAGGATCGTTGGGGATTTCGCTATTTGTCGGTCAACAAGTCATGAAAAACAATTCGCGGAGCAACTTGCAACAGTTTCTAGTTGGGTTAGCAATTATCACATTACTTTCGCTCATTCCCTGGATCGGTGGAATTATCGTATTTGCTTCGAGCATCTTCGGTTTAGGCTCGATCCTAGTCTGGAAATGGGGTAATCCGCAACCGCCTATTTTGGGGTCTTGAAATAAAGGAACGTAACGAGCATGAGTAGCAATTCAATAGCGTGTAACTATCTTGGTTGGGGTGAGTTAACCAAGTTTCAATCGAAGGCGATCGGCAAGAATGAAGCATTAATATTTGCTGCTAGTGCCGATAACGCTCCGATGCTCATTCAAGGATTTTTGGATTGTTTACACTCTCCCGAACTGCAAGCCAAAATTCCGCCTCAGTATTCAGACAACGATTCAGAAAACGCTCTAGCTGCCGCCATCGTGGAGATGGTGAGAACGCTACCGCCAGATTTGTGGCAAAACTGGGCAAACAACAACGATCGACAAGTCATTTGTGCCGTTCTGCGCTGGTCGGTAATTTGAACGATCTACTCATAAATCGGCAAGATTTAGGCAATTAACTGGAATTTTATCTTATGAAAGTCTCACGTCGGCGAGTTTTGATCCTGAGTAGTTTGGGTTTGGCAAGTGTTTCCCTCGCTGTCTTACCCCAGTTAATCGAAGGTTCGCAGACATCAAAAACTCCCAGCACGAACAGCCCATCCGCTGAAGATAATATTTCTACAGCGAAGTCTAACAGCCAATTTTCACAACCACTCGACCTGAAAAACGAAAGTACCCAAGCCGGGGTGGTTGAGTTTTCGCTTACAGCTAATACCAGCAAAGTTGAGCTTACAGGCAAGCAAGCCATCGCAGCGGAATTGATGACTTATAATGGCACTTATCCTGGGCCAACGTTAAGGGTCAAAGAAGGCGATCTCGTCCGCATTCACTTCAAAAACGAGCTGAATGAGCCGACCAACCTACATTTTCACGGACTACACACATCGCCACAAGATCCTGGCGATAACCCGTTGCGGGTGGTTAAGCCTGGAGAAACTGCCCTGTATGAGTTTTCGATCCCCAAAAATTCAGCAGGCACTTACTGGTATCACCCGCATCATCATGGCAATGTGAACACCCAGTTATTTGCAGGGTTAGCCGGATCGATCGTGGTTGATGGTGCGCTGAATGCTATTCCCGAACTACGGAATATTCCCGATTATCTCATCGCCCTAAAAGATCTGGATGTAGACGCAGCCGGAAAAATCCCACTGCTGAACCACCAAGATTGGATGAATGGTCGCGAGGGGAGCTTGGTATTAGTGAATGGGTCGATCGATCCGACATTTGAAACCGATGCCGGACTGATCCGCCTCCGCTTGGTAAACCAATCATCGGCACGTTATTACAACCTTCAACTGGAGGGACATCCGATGACCGTAATTGCTACAGATGGCGGGTTTGTGAATACTCCCTATTCAGTCGATACGCTGCTGCTAACTCCTGGCGAACGGTATGAGGTGCTGGTTAATTTCAAACAAATTAGAGACGTTGGGTTAATAAATCTACCCTATCCCAGAGGCAGAATGGGCATCGATACGATGGGTATGGGCGGGATGATGGGTGGTAATTGGGGGATGAATGGCATGGGATCTTCAGGGAATCGATCGGGTATGCATAATAATAGGCCATCCAACAATTCAACGGGCGGGATGAATATGCCAGGAATGGGCAACATGCGAACCCAAGCGACTGGGGAAGGTCGGATT
>JBBRVB010000465.1:0-3066 GCA_038247275.1 Chroococcales cyanobacterium | reverse complement strand
TAACTCCACAAAAAAATCAGATGGTATTAATCGGGCGGAAGCTAGATAAACTTTTTCTGCTGCAAAGATTGAATGACTGTTTAACGAGGTAACAAATATGAATCAGAATCTACTATGGATCGATCGACTGAAATTTAATGAAAATGGGCTAATTCCAGCGATCGCGCAAGATTATCAGGATGGAGTCGTATTGATGATGGCATGGATGAATAAAGAATCGATCCAGCAAACATTAGCCACAAAAGAAGCACATTACTGGAGTCGTTCTCGTGCCGAGCTTTGGCATAAAGGGGCAACTAGTGGGCATATTCAAAAAGTTAAATCTGTTTATTATGATTGCGATGCAGATACTCTGCTATTAAAGATCGAACAAGTGGGTGATGTTGCTTGTCATACGGGTGTGAGGAGTTGCTTTTTTCATGAAGTATCAGGGGTTTAATTCCGCGTCTTAATACAGCCAATATCCACTATGAGCATCACGATCTACAACACATTAACTCGAACGAAACAGCCGTTTACCACCCTCGAACTAGGCAAAGTTACGATGTATTGCTGTGGGGTGACTGTGTATGATGACTGCCATTTAGGTCATGCTCGGTCTTATATTGGTTGGGATGTGGTGCGACGGTACTTGAAATGGCGCGGTTATCAGGTGCGCTATGTCCAAAATTTCACCGATATTGATGACAAGATTTTGAATCGGGCGAAGGCTGAAGGTAGCTCGATGGAAGTTATTGTCGATCGATATATTGCGGCTTATTTTACAGATATTCGACGGTTGAATGTCCTCGATGCTGATGAATATCCCCGCGTCACCGAGCATATTTCTGACATCCACGCTCTGATTCAAGCTTTGGAAGCTAAAGGCTATGCCTACGCAGTGGATGGCGATGTTTATTACAATGTTCGGCGATTTGAGGAATATGGTAAGCTCTCTGGGCGAAAGTTAGAGCAGATGCAAGCGGGGGCGGGCGGACGAGTCGATCCAAATGACCCAGAATCGAAGAAGCAAGACCCGTTCGACTTCGCACTGTGGAAGGCTGCCAAGCCCGATGAACCTGCCTGGGATTCAACCTGGGGCAAAGGAAGACCTGGCTGGCATATCGAGTGTTCGGCGATGATTAGAGCGCGGCTGGGGGAAAGCATCGATATTCATGGCGGTGGCGGCGATTTGGTATTTCCCCACCATGAAAACGAAATCGCGCAATCGGAAGTGTTGACGGGTAAACCTTTGGCGAATTATTGGCTGCACAATGGGATGGTGACGGTGGATGGTGAAAAGATGTCCAAATCCCTGGGCAATTTCACCACGATTCGCGATTTGCTTGGCGGTAAATGGGTAGGGTGCCCACATTCAATCGATCCGATGGCGATTCGGTTATTTGTCCTCCAAGCCCATTATCGCAAACCTGTAGATTTCACCGAGATGGCAATTACGGCGGCTGAGAATGGCTGGCAAACTCTCAAGGATGCGCTGACGCTAGATTGGCAAAGGGTAAATCTGATATTTGAGTCAAATTCGAGCGATTTAGATCCAAATGCAATCGCCCAATTTCAGACAGCGATGGATGATGATTTTAATACGGCGGCTGGATTGGCAGTGCTGTTTGAGTTAGCTAAGTCGCTCAAGCGAGAGTTTAATTTGCGCTGTTATGAGTGCTTGCAGGAATTATCAGAGCTTCAATTGCAACAGAAATCGCAAACCTTAATTCAACTAGCCCAGGTATTTGGCTTGGAGGTTCAAGCGCAGTCTCTGACTAAATTAGAGGTAGATCCGGTGTGGATCGAATCAATGTTGCAACAACGACAACAAGCACGTCAAGAAAAACGCTATCAGGAGAGCGATCGAATCCGCGATGAACTGCTTGCAGTAGGGATTATACCGATCGATCGACCCGATGGACAAACAAGGTGGGAAAGATCGTGAATACAAAAAAAGAGATGACAGAAGAAGACATCACAGAACAACCCATTTTGGAGTTGAGTGCGACAACACAATTATCGGACTATGTGAGTGCGATCGCGTGGTCGCCGACGGGCAATATTTTAGCCGCTGCTTGCTCTAATGGCGAAGTTCACTTACTCAAGAGTTTTGTGGGTAGATCATTGTGTCCGCCGACAGGTAATTCAATTGATGCTTTAGCCTTCTCATTTGATGGTAAATGGCTGGCAGCAGGGGGACTAGATGGCAATATTACCTTATGGCGGATCGATCTAGATGTCCCCGAACTTGGCGATACGCTGGAATCTGGCTCTTGGGTCGATCGATTAGTCTGGAGTCCAACCTGCAATCATCTGGCATTTAATCTGGGCAAAGCCGTCCAAATTTGGGATGCAGAGCGGGCTGAAGTCGTCGCAATTTTACCAGGGGCTGCGAGTCCCCAGGATGTGCGCTGGTCGCCCGATGGCAATCATTTGGCTGTAGCAACCAAAAATGATATCCACATTTGGAATACCCACAACTGGGACGCTCGCCTGTATCAGTGGGAATTAAACTCACCCGCAAATTCGATGTGTTGGTCGCCAGATGGTGCTTATCTAGCTTGTGCTATTTACGATCGCAGCGTTGGCGTATTGGACTGGTCAAAAGTCAAATACCTGGAGCAAGAATCAGTTGACGAAAGCGATATGCCCACTCGGATGAGTGGATTTCCTGGCAAAGTCAACAAATTAGCCTGGGCGGATCTGCCCCCGGATACCAATTTTCCGTCGTTTCTAGCCGCCTCTACCCGCGAGATAGTGACAATCTGGGTAAAAACTCCCTTGGATTGGGAAAGTTGGGTATTAGAACTCAGTAGCGGTAATGTGATCGACGTGGCATTTCAACCCGAAAGTGGGGTGCTGGCAACGCTAGCTGAGGATGGTTGGATCGTGCTGTGGCAAGCGGCTGTAGATGCCGTACAGGTACTCGAAGGGGCGGAAGAGGGGTTTTGTTGTTTGGCTTGGCATCCGACGGGCTGTCGATTAGCTGCGGGAGGGGATCGGGGAGAGTTGTTTGTCTGGTCTGTGTGTGCTTGATTTGTTAGCCTCTACCCCTCCACTGATCGGCGCAATTCAACAGCTTAG
>JBBRVB010000464.1:0-3078 GCA_038247275.1 Chroococcales cyanobacterium | reverse complement strand
CGCGAGGTAAAACTTCTTCAGGGAAGATAAAGCCTTCGGCAGGTTGGTCTTGAGGAGCCATCCAAGCGCGGATACCTTCGTTCAACAACAAGTTTTTGGTGTAAAAGGTTTCAAATTCAGGATCTTCAGCCGCCCGAATTTCTTGAGAAACGAAATCGTAAGCACGCAGATTTAAAGCTAAACCAACAATCCCGATGCTACTAAACCACAGACCAGTTACAGGCACAAACAGCATAAAGAAGTGCAACCAACGCTTGTTGGAGAATGCAATCCCAAAGATTTGGCTCCAGAAACGGTTAGCTGTAACCATGGAGTAGGTTTCTTCAGCCTGAGTTGGGTTGAAAGCTTTGAAAGTGTTGGAGCTAGAACCGTCCCCATCTTCATATAGAGTGTTTTCAACGGTTGCACCGTGAATCGCACAGAGTAGTGCGCCACCGAGGATGCCAGCAACGCCCATCATGTGGAAGGGGTTGAGTGTCCAGTTGTGGAAACCTTGTAAGAACAGAATGAAACGGAAAATGCCAGCTACGCCGAAGCTAGGAGCAAAGAACCATCCAGACTGACCCAGTGGGTACATCAAGAACACTGAAACGAATACAGCGATTGGGCCAGAAAAGGCGATCGCGTTATAAGGACGAATACCAACTAGGCGGGAGATTTCAAACTGACGCAGCATGAAGCCAATCAGAGAGAAAGCACCATGGAGAGCCACAAATGTCCACAATCCACCAATTTGGCACCAACGGGTAAAATCACCTTGAGCTTCAGGTCCCCACAAAAGTAGGAGAGAGTGTCCCATGCTCAGGGCTGGGGTAGAAACTGCGGCGGTCAGGAAGTTAGCACCTTCGAGGTAGCTAGAAGCAAGACCGTGAGTGTACCAAGAAGTAACGAAAGTATTTGCGGTGAAGAAGCCACCGATCGATAAGAAAGCAGTAGGGAACAGTAACAATCCGCTCCAACCTACGAATACAAAACGATCGCGCTTCAGCCAGTCATCGAGTACGTCGAACACGCCTCTCTCTGCTTGCTGGGAACGACCCATAGCAATTGTCATAACTAGGTTCCTCTAAATCTATAAAAAAATGATTTGGGACGATGATGAATTAGCTCAGTTAACGAGATTTATTAATGAACTCGATTAATGAACTATTCGTTCCTAACGGGTGTTTTTGCTTGAAGCTGCTGGATGCCAAGAAGTTACAAAAGTACATCTCGCCACCGCAATCGACAAGACCTATACCTAAATAGTACAAATTTACAGCATGAAAAAAATCAGCCGAACCAATTGTCTAATCAGGAAGCCTGAACTAAATTATGAGCCTATTAGTTAAAGTCACTTGCAGTAGCTTTGCTAATAAAGAACTTAATTTAGGCAGCCATGCGGAAGCCAAAAAAGTATTTAGGTATTCATTTTGACATAAGCCTTATGACAAGCTTAACACATCTTAACAGATCTTAACAGATGGTCTCAAGCCCTTAATATTATCTTTTGCCAATGTGTTCGCAAGTGCACTCACTAGTGCATTTGTGATTTAAGTCTAGATAAATAAAGTTAGTTCTAAATTTCGCCAATCTGAGCTAATTCTGGCTCAATACCTTTGGATAAAGCAGATATAGGAATTAAAATCGTCATGCCTTCTTTGGCAACTACTGCCCCAGAAAATTTTGCTTTTGCTTGCTCGGCAGTTCGATCGAGGTGGTCATCATCATGCAAAGGATCGTGGTGATAGATCACAAGATTTTTGACGTTAGCGGCTTCAGCCAGCTTGATTGCCTCTTGCCAAGTGGAGTGTCCCCAGCCAACTTTAGAGGAAGTCTTTGACGAGTATTCTTCATCACTATAGGTAGCGTCAATAATCAGCACATCAGCATTACGAGCTAAATGCACTAAGTTTCGATCGATCTTGTCGGCAAAATGCTCAGTATCGGTAGCATAAACTGCGGATCGATCGCCACAACTCACTCGATAGCCTGTGGCCTCGCCTGGATGATTGAGCTGACCTGCCTCAACAATCACACCATTACCTAAATCGATCTTTTTCCCCACTTCAACATTGTGGAAATTTAGAGAGGATGCCATCACGCGCAGTGGTACGGGGAAATTAGGGTGGAGCATCTGATCTTCGAGGCGTTCTTGGATTGTGGCCCCGTTAGGAGCGACTTTGCCATAGATATCGAATCGGTTGCCCTTAATAAAAGCTGGCGTAAAAAACGGAAATCCTTGGATATGATCCCAATGGCTGTGGGTAAAAAATATACTTGCCTCTACAGGCATTTCTTTCACCATTTGCTGCCCTAGGACTCGTAAGCCAGTTCCACCATCAAATACAATTC
Source organism: Chroococcales cyanobacterium (assembly GCA_038247275.1). Lineage (GTDB taxonomy): Bacteria > Cyanobacteriota > Cyanobacteriia > Cyanobacteriales > Chamaesiphonaceae > Chamaesiphon. Next base: position 744 of record JBBRVB010000464.1, on the reverse strand, counting down.
GTTTGCCGTGACATCGCATTTCTACGCATGGTGTATTGCCACCGTAGCGCACCGTACTGACTCCTGGGGTGGCTATGCTACCTCTTACACCCCAGAAATGAATTGAGAATTGGTCATTGGGAATGGACATCAGTAAAAGCTATGGTAGAGCGGTTTATATTCGTAGGCTTTTAAGCTAAGTCTCAAATTAAGCTTTAAGCCGCTAATCAGGTAATTATTTAATTATCATAATGATCACATAATCATCAATTATTTAGAGGTTTTTTAGCAGTGACTTCGATCACAGATCAGGTAGCTCATAACAAATTTCCGCTTCTAGATGGCAGGTCTGAACCCGAAGCATTTCCAGAAAGAATCATGCTCTCTGTGAAGGGGATGAAATGTGCGGGTTGTGTGGCAGCGATCGAAAAGCGATTGCTAGCGTGTGAATCAGTCAAAGCAGCAAGTGTGAATTTGATCACATCACAGGCAAATGTTGTCTACGAAACTGGGATAGAGAGAGATTTGTTAGCGGCAAGATTGATCGAATCGATCGAATCGGCGGGTTTCTCGGCAGAGATCGGATCGCGACGGGTTAAGTCAACGCCAACACCTGAACAAAGAAATAGTGATGAGCGTAATTTAAACCAAGATCTAATCTGGGCGGTGACGTTAATCTGTCTGGCGATTTTGGGGCATCTTGGCCCGATGGGAGTGTTGACGCTGCCGATCCTTAGCAATATGACCGCGCATTGGATCATCTCG
>JBBRVB010000463.1:0-3080 GCA_038247275.1 Chroococcales cyanobacterium | reverse complement strand
GATGACTTGAAAGATCGAGTGGCAGCGGTTAAAATTGCCGAATTGACGGCTCAATATGAAGATAAGACCCAATTTTTTATTAATAATCTAGCTGAGGGTATCGGGACGATCGCGGCCGCATTTTATCCCAAACCTGTCATCGTTAGATTGAGTGATTTCAAGAGTAATGAATATGCCAATCTCTTAGGTGGTAAACAATTTGAACCGATCGAAGAGAATCCGATGTTGGGTTGGCGTGGTGCGTCGCGATATTATGACGATCGATATCGCGCCGGATTTGCGTTGGAATGTCAGGCAATGAAGAAAGTTCGCGATACGATGGGTTTAACTAACATGATTTTAATGGTGCCATTTTGTCGAACTCCCGCAGAAGGACGGCGAGTAATAGCGGAAATGGCGGCGAATGGATTGGTACAAGGTGAAAATGGGTTGCAAGTTTATGTGATGTGTGAATTGCCGAGCAATGTGATGCTAGCCGATGAATTTTGTGAAATATTCGATGGGTTCTCGATCGGTTCTAACGATCTGACTCAGCTAACTTTAGGGATCGATCGAGATTCTGAGTTAGTCGCACATTTATTTGACGAACGGAATGATGCCGCTAAACAAATGATGAGCAAGGCGATTCAAACCGTCCACAAACACGATCGCAAAATTGGAATTTGTGGGCAAGCACCGAGCGATTATCCTGAATTTGCCAAGTTTCTGGTGAATGAGGGCATCGATTCGATTAGTCTTAACCCAGATTCTGTGCTGAAGACACGATTAGAAGTTGTGACAGCAGAACGAGATCGAACTAAATAGAAATTTAGTTGCAAGAGGTATCGCCGATATCCAGTAAGCAGCGAGACTCTTTCAATAGCAAGGCGATCGAACAAAAAATTTATCTATACTATACATGAAGATTTTACAGGCTCGATCGAACAAGAGGTGCGTTAACTCCAATGACAACAGAGAATAGTTCCAGTAATCCGATCGGTACTCGGCTCAGTCAGATTTTTGCTCACTGGCGCGGTGACTTGACTGGCGGACTGACAGCCGCCGTAGTTGCACTTCCCCTGGCATTAGCATTTGCCGTGGCTAGTGGAGTCGAACCCAAAGCCGGACTCTATACAGCCATCATCGCGGGCATCATTGCAGCGGTTTTCGGCGGCTCTCCAGTGCAAATTACTGGGCCAACTGGCGCAATGGCAGTCATCCTGGTGGGGATTGTCTCTAAATACGGGATCGAGAAGGTTTGGATTGCTGGCGTAATGGCCGGAATTATCCAAATTGCGCTGGGAGTTGCCAAACTCGGCAGATTGGTCAAATTCATTCCCTATCCAGTCACCGCAGGCTTTACGAATGGCATTGCGGTGATTATTTTTTGCGGTCAGTTAAACAACTTCTTGGGGGTGCAATTGCCTCGGAGCGAGCATTTTCTCCCTGGGTTATGGCAAACCTATACTCATTTAGCAGGTTTTAATTGGGCAGCAGTCGGACTAGCTAGTCTGGTAATTGTCATTAAGCTATTTTGGCCCAAAATTACCACAATCATCCCTGGTTCCTTGGTGGGATTATTGCTAGCAACAGCGATCGCCTCTTGGTTTCAGCTCGATGTCCCCACCATTGGCGCGATTCCCCAGTCATTGCCAATGCTCCAATCTATTCCCCATTGGACTGACTTGAGATTAATTCGGGAGTTAATTAATCCGGCGTTAGCATTAGCAGCATTAGGCAGTATTGAATCTCTGCTCTCAGCGGTAGTTGCTGATGGGATGACGGTGAGTGAGAAGCATAATAGCGATCGCGAATTAATCGGTCAGGGATTGGCAAATATCGTTGTACCATTCTTTGGCGGTATTCCGGCGACAGGGGCGATCGCTCGCACGGCGGTAAATGTGCGATCTGGCGGCAAAACTCGGTTGTCTGGCGTGATTCATGGGCTGGCACTAGCGATCGTCGTACTGACTTTAGCACCCTTAGCGGCTCACATCCCCCTGGCAGCTTTAGCAGGTATTTTGATGGTAACGAGTGTGCGGATGATCGAGTGGGACGCGATCGGTTTATTGGCACGAGCGACATATGCTGATTTTGGGGTAATGATCCTGACTTGGACAGTAACTATTTTCTTTGACTTAGTACTAGCTGTAGAAGTAGGTTTGATTGCCGCTGGTGCCTTATTTATCCAACGGATGAGCGAACTAAGTCTGGTCAAAGTTCCCGAAACGGAGGTTTTCCCCCCCGGTACTCCGCTGGAGTTAAGTAAGCAAATTGCTGTATATCGGGTGGATGGGCCAGTTTTCTTCGGTGCCGCCGAACGATTTGTCACCTTTTTGCGAGATGAGCCAGAGGTCAAGCATTTGATTCTGCGGATGCGATTTGTGCCGAACATGGATACCACTGGACTCATTGCCTTAGAAGATATTTACCAGGACCTAAAACGGCACGATTGCCGATTACTATTGACTGGCTTGCAACCAGAAGTTCGGCAGTTATTAGAACGCACTGGCTTCTTAGCCAAAATTGGCACAGAAAATTGTTTTGAGACTACCGATGGGGCGATCTGTGCCTGTAACCTCCAGTAACTACAGTTGACAGTTGACAGCGAAAAGGTGCTTACTCAGATCCCCTGCGCTATTTAAAATTGGTTTATTTTCCAATCTCCAACTTTTAGCTGCTGTCGGACTAACCGTTGGCTTACAACTGGCGGTTATTTATCTGAAATTTTGCCAATCTATTTTTCAAAGTAAGCCGTTATCCTGGCGAGAGTTGTTACTGAGTATCACGATCGGTACTGTAACGTTTTAGCTAGTGGAATTAAAGAAATCGATCGTAATATTTGATTAATCGATTTAGTTTGTACAAAAATCTAAGCTACATTAGGAAAATTCTCTGAGATGTTTCGCTATATTTAGGTGCTAGTTGAAGAAATCGGTAATCTGCATTAATTAGCGGGATAAGTCGCTCGATTCTCGTGACCAATTGCCAGAAGTAAAGGGCTGCCAAACACCAAAGGTAAGGCCCAAAAAAACTTGCAGCAGAATACCTACTATTCTAATCTAGGCTGTAAACTTGAGGAACCTATGAGTAGACTAATT
>JBBRVB010000462.1:0-3091 GCA_038247275.1 Chroococcales cyanobacterium | reverse complement strand
ATTCGTAAGCTCTGACTAACTCTGGTGAACCGCCCAGTGCGCTCACATACTCCCATTCCAGCGCGTGCGTAGTCATCGTCTGCACCAACATTTTGGCAGATTTGCTCGATTCATTACCGCCGTGGTGGCGATATTCTGACACTACGCGATCGTGGAAATAGATCGGCATCTCCCGCGCGATCCGCAGCCATAAGTTCAGATCTTCTTGGTGGGGCGCAAATCCCCCGATTGATGCTACCGCCTCCCGCCGACAGATCGCGGTCGCACATTGGATATTGTGTTGGGCAGCGAGGATCGTGGCATAACTGGCAACTAGCGGTGGCTCGTCAAAAAGTTGCTGAGTGCTATAAGAACCATCGGGATTAATCGCTAGAAATAAATATCGACCGAAGACAAAACCAGCTTCGGGATGCGCTGCTAGACAATTCACCCCAATCTCGATCGCGTCAGGTAACAAGCGATCGTCGCTATCGAGAAAAATGAGATATTCGCTCTGACTCACGGCAATCCCTTGATTTCTGGCTCCAGGTAAACCTTGATTGCTTTGATAAATATATTTAATCGTGGGGTAGCGATCGCAAACCGATCTCGTATCGTCGGTCGAACCATCATCAATGACCACGATCTCACTGGCTGGGTAAGTTTGATCGATCGCGCTCTCAATCGCCGCTGCCAAAAACCGACTGCTATTATATGCCGGAATAATGATGCAGACGCTATGGTCGGGCGACCTGCTCGAAATTCGATCCATAAACTTGCTACCCTCTGTCATTGATTTTTAATTCTTAGCATCATTTTCAGTAGCGATCGAATTAGCGCGAACACCAATTCGATCGCCACCTGGCACAACTCCATAATTTCACCCCGTTCCGATCGTCAATGCGGCTCCAGATCGAACGGTCGATCGAGTATTTTGTCGTAGGTCGGCGATCGACGGTCGCGGCTGGTAGCTTCAAGCAGATTGGATCGATCTCGACTCTAACGATCGTACTTTTAGATTGCCAGAGTCGAGCTGAAAGTACGATCCAATACTAGATCTTGACTGGCAAATAAGCTGTTACTCATTTAAATTACTGGAGAAGAAAAGTCAGAAGGCAGAGGGCAAAAGGAACAGCAGATCGTGCGGTTTAAATGTTCGACAGCTTACCAATCTACTAAATAGATTTACCTTAAGCTCGAATAATTTTCAGTGATTTTACAAATCAGTCATTTTTCTCAGCAACTATTGAGGGCAACTAATCTCGTCACTTATCAAATATACCCAATTTTTCTCTAGAATTACTAAATTTTCAACAGCCAGATGACTGAATCCTCTCCAATTGTTTAGTCAAATGATTATTGACATCACACCCACCTTTTGGTGATGATAGCAGCATCATCTTTGGATAAAAGTATTCTTAGTAAATATCACACGCAATTTGTGATTCAGATCGCTGTATTAATTTTGTTTAACTCCACATCACATCCTTTCGGAGCGATCGCATGACCGATCTAAAAAAATATGATGCCATTGGTTATGGCTGGCAGACAGCAGATATTCGGGCAACAAGTCTGTCAATGCGCTGGCGGACACCGCTGCTAGTATTGCAGTTGATCATGTCGATCGTTTTGGACACTTCGATGTTGTTTATCTCGTGGACGATCGCGGATCGGATCGGCACCTCGACAGTAGGATGGCTTGTTACCGATACCATCGTACCGATTTTAGCAGTGAGTATCGGAACTCTGGCGGCATCTGGCTTTTATGGTACCGATGACAAACTGCATCGCTTCTCAAAATTATTTAAATCGCTGACATTAGCACAAGTTACGGTGTTAATCGCGGCATTCTTTTATCAACCTGGAGTATGGTGGGTATCGCGCTCGGTATTTTTGATTGCTTGGTTGCTAAACTTTGTATTAATTGGCTCTGCTAGATATCTATTCGATCTAGCAGCGATCGAGATTCGTAGGCGCAATCCAATTTTTCAGCAATCAGTCATGCTGATGGGAAATCGCGGTGATATCGATAAAGTGAGTAAGTTAATCGCGCGCTCCCAACAATTTAGAATTGATAGTATTCTTGATCTGTCAGTGTGGGATATTCAAACTCAATTAGAGCAAATTATCGCTCTAATTCGATCTCGGAACATTAGTGAGGTGTTTATTTGTTCACAGCAACTAATTGATAATCAAATTATTTTATATTGGAGTTTAAAAACAGCCGGAATTCATCTGCGAATTGTGCCAACCGAGTTGCAATTACCTCAACGGGTTGCTGAGACCAAGATGATTGAAGAAATTCCCACCGTCCGCTTCAAATCTTTGGCTATTTTTAGAGTTAGTTTTTGGATAAAATGTTTATTGGACAAGCTCACTGCGGCAATCTTATCGATCGTTTTAGCACCGGTTTTAATCGCGATCGCGATCTGCATCAAATGCTCTTCCACTGGCCCAATTTTTTACAAACAGAGTCGCGTAGGCTTGAAAGGTCGGCATTTTCAAGTGTGGAAATTTCGGACGATGGTCGAAAATGCTAATGAGCTGCAACAAGAACTAGAAGCTCAAAATGAGGTCAAAGGTGGAGTCCTCTTTAAAATTAAGGAAGACCCCCGGATTACCAAAGTCGGTAGGTTTTTGCGCCAATATAGCCTAGATGAATTGCCACAATTGATCAACGTTTTGCAGGGGCAAATGAGTCTAGTCGGTCCTCGTCCGCTGGCCATTCGAGATTATGAATTATCGATCCAAAACATCGAGCAATTCTCTAGTAATCGATTCTTACGTTACGAAGTATTGCCAGGAGTTACAGGACTATGGCAGGTTAAAGGCCGTGCTAGTACCGACTCTGAAGAGATCTTCTATTGGGATATGGTCTACATCCTTCAATGGTCGATCGCGCTCGATCTTAAGATACTACTCGAAACAATTAAAGTGGTGTTGTTTAGAGAGGGATCTTATTAAACAGTTGACAGTTGACAGTTGACAGCGGAACCACTACGCAACAATCCGTTTAATAGCGATCGACTTTAATCCTGATTTTTATTGAATTTAGTAAGATATGTCACTAGGTACTAGCCAAGAGTCGATCGGGAGATCGATCGGATTCGTT
>JBBRVB010000461.1:0-3147 GCA_038247275.1 Chroococcales cyanobacterium | reverse complement strand
GTAGTCCTTAGTTTTCTAATTGAGTGTGTTTTCGATCGTTATGCAGTAGACTTCCTGCGAAAGTCAGGGGATAGAGAAAAGTGCGGGAACAGGGGTTTTTCCAGTTCCCGCACTTTTCTCTATCTCTTATATAGCACTCTGCTCTAATTACTTCGCTGTCAACTGTCAACTGTCAACTGTTTAATTAGGTGCGGTGGTCGTGGGGAGTTTGGTAGTAACTTTGAAAGTACTTCCAATTTGGGCGAATACTGGCATGGCTTGTCCAGCATTTTGGCTATCATAAACGTAGGTAATCTGAAATGTGTTGTCCCCAGCTTTGAGAAATCCCATTAACACCTTGGCTTGAGATCCTTTGATATTTAAATTCCCTTGCACCTGAAGCCATCTATTGGCACCAACACTGGTAATCTTGGCATCGACTGGCGTAAACTCACCACCCATATCTGTGCTGCGCTTAAAATTTTCTTGCATGGCTTCCAGGGATAAATCTGCTGGAATCGAGGTACTGTTAATCAATACTATTTCCAGGTTACCCGGTTTGGATGTATCGATCGCGATCGCTTTGGCACCCCCATAATCTGCATCATCACCGAAAATTGGCATAAACGATTCAGTAATTGGCGAGCTTTTAGCACTATTACTAACGAGCGTTTGAAGCTGTTTATCGGCTGGCGATCCAGCTTTAAATCTAGTCGGTAGCACGAATTCTATGCCAATCCCGGCAACTGTCTGACTATTATTTGCCGGTATGAGTGTAGTGCCTGTTGGCTGTTGAGCGATCGGATAAGGCTGGAGTGGTGCAGCAGTCGCCGCTAAGTTCACACTTAGCCCCAACAGTACGAGATTGAAACCAATACCAGCAAAAAGAATACGCACGATCGAGACCTCATCAGTAAAGTTGGACAACAGCGAAATAGTTCGTTGTCCAAATTGTAATCCTTAACTTACCTAATTTGGTGTATTTTCGCACCCGGTCGCGATTTTTTGGTGCGATGGATGGGCTAGAAATGATAAGGGCTGACTCATATTGGCAGCAAAACCCAGGATACCGCGATCGCGATGTGCGTAAGCCAAGCCTCCTTGAGGATCGAACAAATAGCTACCACCCCGTTGGGTAAGATAGGTAGGATCGGGGACGTAGGTGCCCCAATTACCAATTACCTCCACCATATTTCGCAGTCTCAATGTGGCTAATTCAAATGGTCGTTGAAAACCACTCCCACCTGCTACATTAAAAAAAGATCCCTCGATCGGTGGTAAAGGTGTAGCCTTGACGATCTCACCAGCTTGGATCAGTTGGGGTGCGGATCGATCGCCTTTATAGCCCCGAAATACCTCGCGCAGCGTACCCGGACTCCCAATCCCCGCACACATCAAGATCAGATTTACCCAGGCATTTTGAGCGGCTGAAAAGCCAGGTAATTTGAGTGCCAAACCTGGATAAAGATCGAGCTGGGAATGCAATTTGGCATCGCGATCGACGAATAACCATGCAGCCGGAAATCCAGTAAAATCACAAAATTTTTGACCCGAGGATCGATCGCCAATTCCCACCATTCGCACGACTAAATTTTCAGCTTCAAGCTGTTGGCGATCGCGTTGCAGCCACCAAGCATATTCGAGACTATCAAAATCACCCAGTTGCGGACAAACAATTACCAGTAGCCGCCGATCTGGTTCGCATCCAGTCAAAATCGGCACGATTTCACCGTCACTCACACGCAATCGATCGGTTTGTTGGAAAATGGAGTAGGCGTTCATGAATAGGGGATAGGGGATAGTGGATAGTGGATAGTGAATGGTGAACCTTGATTCTTAATCGGCTATAACTTTTGAAACTTGACTTTTAAACCGTCGCGGGGATGAAGTGTGGGAATCGGATCGAGGGTGAGATTTTGGCTGGGTAATAATTCCCAACTGTTGCGACGCAATAACATCGCCGCAATGATTTTGAGTTCCATCTGGGCAAATGCCATTCCGATACAAATCCGCGTACCACCGCCATAAGTAGCAAATGTATAGTCTGACGGTTTATATTCATATCGCTCTGGCGCAAACCTGTCAGGATCGAAGGTATAGGGAGCGGGATAAATTGACTCATCAAAATGCGCCTCGGGAATCCGATACAGCACTTGCCAACCCTGGGGAACGCGATAGCCATTAAATTCAAACTCTTTCACTACACCCCGAAAACCACCCCCAATCGGTGCATACATCCGCTCGACTTCCCGCAAGACTCGATCGAGATATGTCATCTGCTTGAGACTATCGATCGAGATTGGCGTATCCCGCCCGATTTGCTCCTGTTCGGCTCTGGCTGCGGCTAAAATTTCAGGATGTTGGGCTAGTGCCAGACAGAGGGAGGAAACTAGGGATGTTGTCGTCTCATGTCCGGCAAATAGTAATAGCAACGCCTGAACTTTGAGTTCGGCAACACTCAGGCGATTGCCCTCGCCATCCTGACTTTGGATCAGTAATCCTAATGCATCCTGAGTAGGCTGTTGCTGACGTTCTAAGACGACTTGCTCGATATGTGATAGCAATTTGTCGCGCGCCGCGATCGCCAGTCCATAGGTCGTATAGCTCCAGTTGAGCGGGATTGTAAATAATCCATTCGTCAGCTCGGAAAACAACCGACTCAACTCGGTAGTTTCGGCTCCTGGTTCGCTGCCGACTAGTAATACACTCGCGATTTCAAAGGTCAGATTTTTGAGTTCGGGAAACCAAGTCAGATTGCCGATTTGCTCCCACTTGGTGAGATATCGATCGGTAATTTCGGTCATTGTCGTAACATAGTTCGCCAATGCCTTGCCATGAAAAGCGGGCATTAATAACTTCCGATTGCGCTGATGCTCAGTGCCTTCCTGCAAAAATAACGACGCTCCCAGTAATTCCTTGAAATTATCCGGCCAACCATCACGCCAGGAAAATTTCTCAAAATTAGTCGCTAAAATAAACTTGTTCGCCGCCGCACCACTCATCACCACTGTCGGACGACCGATAATATGCGTCCGAAAAATTGCGCCATACTGTTGTCGCCGCTTATTCGCAAAATCTGGATCGGTCAAAAATGAGATTGTTTCACCAATCCAAGGTAAGCCAGATGTTCCCGGCGGTAATGGCAAAGCCGATGTAGCTGGTTGTTCG
>JBBRVB010000460.1:0-3167 GCA_038247275.1 Chroococcales cyanobacterium | reverse complement strand
TACCCCATGAGTGTTAGTACCCCATTACCAAATCGAAGATTGCTGTCGCAGACGGCAAGCCGTTCGAGTAGAACCAGCGGTGACATGTTTCTGCGGCTCAAACTCGACGACCAAACTTATGCAGTCGTACCGATGCTGCAAACTCAAGAAGCGACCGTCTTACCCGCTGGGAGAATTTCGGTAATTCCCAATCTACCGTCACCGATTTTGGGGCTATTTAACCGCCGGAGTAGCTTGTTATGGTTGGTAGATCTGCCGGAAATCCTGGGGTTGGAACCACTCGATCGACACGCCCATAGTTATGATGTTGTCTTGCTCAAAGTCGGAGAAGTACCACTAGCTGTCGCCGTTCGATCGATTCAGGGTGTGACCCGATTTGCCCAAGAACAGATCGAATCCCCCATCGGCAGTTTTAACCCAGCGTTTACACCTTACCTCCAGGGCTGGATCTTGCAAGACAAAGAATTGTTATTGGTACTAGAATCGGAGGCAATTATTAATGCCAAAGTGTTAAATCAGTTGGCTATTTAAGCATAGCACCAGACGGTATATAAGGATCGAGAGATATCTGCTAATTATATTAATTTACATCATCTAACTATGAATCAGTTTAACGAAGTGGCACAATTTAATTCAGATAGTACTAGCAATTCAGCCAACCCCACATCGAAGTGGCGCAATTTGAGCCTCAAAACCAAAGTAACATTACTGGCTACTATTCTCGGACTAGCACCAATCGCCGCAATTGGGACACTTAGCTATTCCCAGATTAATAGTGCCCTCAAAGAACAGACTATTCAGTCTCAAAAGGATCGAGTTGCCCAAATTGCTGACAAATTTAATCGGTTTGTGTTTGAGCGAAATGGTGACGTAGAAGTGCTAGCATCGCTACCAACGTTTGCTGATGCTAAAATCTCTTCAGTTGGTAATGCCGAATTTAAAAATAACCTGTTACAGCGATATGTTGATATTTATCAGGTATATGATAGTATCGCCGCATTCGATCTTAAAGGGAATCCGATCGCCCAAAGCAAGGGTATTGTATTGGGAAATCACCTCGATCGCAAATATTTTCAAGATGTTCTCAAGACAGGCAAGACTGTCATTTCCGATCCAGGGATATCCAAAAGCAGCGGTAAAGCGGCAGTGCATTTTGCCTCACCAATCAAGGATGTCACCACTGGTCAAATCATTGGGGTGATGCGGACGCGGGCACCGATCGAGCGATTGGAGGTGCCACTCAAGAATTTTGCCAGCAATAGCCAAGACTACCATATCCTCGATCGCGTTACTAATAAAGTCTTTATCAGTTCTAATGGTGAATTTACTGGCAAACTCACCGATCCAGATATTGCGACAGCATTGACATCAGGAACCTTGGTACCATATCAAAATAAAGTTGGCGGCGCGGCTGGAGATGCGGGTAAGACTACCGAATTACTCACTGCTGCCCCGTTGGGGAAAATCGAAGGGATGCAACGACTACCCTGGGTTGCGGTAGCCTCGATCGATGAAGAGGCTGCTAACGCTACTTTGAGCGGACTATTACTGACAATTTTGGCTGGAGCGGGTCTGACTTCTTTATTTACGATCGCCTTAGCGACATTCTTTGCCGAGCGTGCCACCCAACCGATCGCCGATGCGGCGAAAATCGTCGAAAAAATTGGTCAAGGTGACTTCAACAGTAGATTGGATGTCTCCAGTAGGGATGAAATCGGTCAACTGGGTAGTAACATCAACCTGATGGCGGGTCAAATTCAAGGATTGCTGCTCGAACAATCCAAACAAACTAAGCGAACAGATTTGTATGCCGAAATTTCCCGCGCTCAAACCAGTCAAGAAATGGCGACCCCGTTTGCTTATCTCTTAGAAGAAAGCAGAGCAAAACTCACTGCCGATCGAGTCGTCATCTATCGCTTTTTCCCCAGTAATGGTGGGCACGTTGTCGGCGAAGCAGTTGCCCCCGGCTTTGTGAAGGCATTAGACGAACGGATTGAAGATGCTTGGATCTCGGCGGAATTGATGGCAGCATATCGCCAGGGTCGGACGATCGCGACCGATGATGTGATGGCGACTAATTATCACCCCGACCACAAACAATTATTGACCAGACTCCAAATCAAGTCAAATCTGGTCGTACCGATTCTCCAAGGTAAGAGCGTGCTTGGCTTGCTGGTAGCTGACCACTGCGGCGATCATCACTGGGAAGAGTGGGAAACTGAGTACCTAGTTGACTTTGCACTACCCCTGGCTGCTTGTTTGGGTGGCTATGCAGCGACCGAACGGAGTCAGTACGAAGCCAAACAATCGGAGCAACGTGCCAATACCGCCAAGAAAGAAAACGAAGGTCGTCAAAAAGAACTCCTGCGCCTATTGATGGAAATTGAAGGTGCATCCGAGGGTGACTTGACAGTGAGATCGGAAATCAGCGATGGGGAAATCGCGATCGTCGGTGACTTCTTCAACTCGATTATTGAAAGTCTCCGCGATATTGTCACCACAGTCAAACAAGCTGCTGGGGAAGTAAACGGCTCGGTCGGTGACAACGAATCAGAAGTGCGATTGCTGACTGCTGCTGCGACCAAACAAGCCGACCAAATCCAGCTTACTCTAGCAAAAATCGAAAAAGTGACCACTTCGATCGAATCGGTAGCCACAGATGCCCGTCTAGCGGCAACTGTAGCGACATCCGCCGCAGCTACTGCCGAAATCGGCGGTCAAGCAATGGAGCGGACGGTGCAAAGTATCGTCCAACTCCGCGAAACGATCGCCGAGACTGCCAAGAAAGTCAAACGCTTGGGTGAATCTTCCCAACAGATTTCCAAAGTCACCGGCTTGATCGACCAAATCGCCCTCCAAACCAACCTCCTGGCGATTAACGCCAGTATCGAGGCAGCCCGAGCGGGTGAAGAAGGACGCGGTTTCGCAGTTGTCGCCGAAGAAGTCGGGGAACTTGCCGCCCAATCCGCCGCAGCCACCAAGGAAATCGAAAAAATCGTCGAAACCATTCAACGAGAAACCAGCGCGGTGGCTCAAGCAATGGAACTCAGCACCACTCAGGTAGTTGAAGGTACCCAATCAGTCGAGCAAACCAAAACCAGCTTGAAACAGATTATCGCCCTGTCCAATCAAATGGATACTTTCCTCCAATCGATCTCGACAGCCAC
>JBBRVB010000459.1:0-3182 GCA_038247275.1 Chroococcales cyanobacterium | reverse complement strand
GTCGCGATCGCGGGGCTACATTTTTTACTCCAAAATACCAAAATTGGTAAAGCCATGCGGGCGGTAGCCGATGATATCGATCTGGCGCGGGTGACGGGAATTAATGTCGAACAAGTTGTATTGTGGACGTGGATTATTGCTGCAAGTCTGACCGGATTGGGTGGACAAATGTATGGATTAGTAACTAATGTGCGTCCCGATATGGGTTGGTTTCTGATCATGCCGATGTTTGCAGCGGTGACATTAGGCGGGATTGGTAATCCTTATGGCGCAATTGCTGGCGCGTTTATTATCGGCATCGCTCAGGAAGTTTCTGTCCCGATTGTTGGCTCTCAATATAAACTCGCGATCGCACTCATATTAATGGTCTTAACTTTACTCTTCCGTCCCCAAGGATTATTTAAAGGTACTGCATGAATTTAATCGATCTAACTTCATGTTCGATCGACCGATAATGTATATTTTAATTTATTGTGCGCTCGATCGAATTACTGGTGGAAAAATCGGATCGAGATCGAGATTAATTTCTGGAAATTGCGGAATCTCGATCGATCTTGCCCCAGTAGTTAATAAGATAATTTGATTATTAGTATAAATAGAGCCTTGCGGCTGACGGTATATTTCCAACCGATTTTCTACTAAATTAACGATCCAATATTCACTAATTCCTGCCGCTGCATAGAGAGGAGCTTTAGTATTGCGATCTAAGTTTAGAGTCGAATCAGCTACTTCAATGACGAGGATAATCTCTGCGGGAGTCGGATGACTATTGATATAATTATCTTCCCGCAATCTCGCAATGACAAGATCTGGTTCTGGCTCAGTATTATTGGGTAAAGTAATCGGATCTTGACTCTGCACATCGGCTCGATCGCCAATTAAATTTAATAACTGTTTAAAAAGGTTACGAGTGGCAACAGTGTGCCACGTGCCTTTGGCTGCCATATTAAAGATTTGCCCTGCAAGTAATTCTACCCGCTCTCCCTCATGGATGATCCCAGCTTCAATCATCCGATGATATTCATCAATGGTGAGCGGACGGATTTGAGTACTAATCATACGATCGATCCTTGCAATATGCCTATTTTTATGATACCGCTCTGGACAAAAGTTTGCTTATCTCGACATTTTTTGATAACACCGAGTGGTAATAAAATAGGGATGGAACACTTCGAGGAAATTAGCTTGTAAAGTTCTAAAAAAGCGATCGATAATTTTGGGATCGTCTAAATGGAAGGGAAATTCTTGGTTAGAGCCTTTGGAAAAATACCAATTAGTAATCATTTTTCCGTCGGATTTTAAAATCTGCTGAAACTGAAGTAACTGCTGACTCGGATCTGGTAAATGTTCCATCACATCGAAACAAGTAACCGTATCGAAAGTGTCAGCAGGATCTAATTCGGTACAACAAGTGATTTTGGATGTCAAACCTAACTGTTGAATCCGATGGGTAACAAAGTTATAATTAACAGGATTGATATCGCAATAAACAACGTGGGAAACTTCGGGACATAGAGCTGCGGCGATCGCGTGTGTCCCAATTCCACCGCCAAAATCTAATACTCGCCCCCGCGCGCGATCGGCAATCAATTTGAGCGTATCACCGATATAATCGGTACTAGTGAGGTGCCAAGTTGCCAACTCAAATAAATAAGCTTCACCCACTCGATCGCGATAAAATTTACTCGCATCTTCCCAATCAAAATCGCGTCGTCCAAGTTCGGCTAAATCTTGTAAAGCAGTCGCAAATTTTGACTCCAATTCTGCGGGATCGATATCTAAAAATTGCTGGAGATGTTGCTTAAGATGAAAGGCATCTTGCCAATAGCCGTTCAAATGCGGCACGATCGGAAATGTAGACATGTGCCAAGAGTGAGGGATTAGAAATCGATATCGGCACTAACTATAGCATCTGGGAGGCGATCGAGGATAGAGGGCGTGGCTTTAACCATCACCCCAAGCACCATATTCAATCTTAAACAATAACATGTACAAGTTTGCTGCTGCTGCTACAGATGAATCAATCGTGTTTGGTGCTGCTCGACCTGGATATACTCATATACAAGTTCAAGAATGGATTGAGTTTATGCAGCTTCGGGGTATTGAAAGAGTCTGCTGTTTATTGTCAGCACCACAGCTAGATCGGTATTCAAACTTACTAGCTGTATATCAACAGTATTTTGGATCTGATTCAATCTGTTGGGCACCGATCGCCGATTTTCAAGTTGTCGATCGTCAAGTCCTAATTAACCAAATTTTACCATTTCTCAGCATTGCCGATCGACAATCCGAACGCGTCGTCGTTCATTGTGCTGGTGGAGTTGGGCGCACGGGACAAATTCTAGCAGCTTGGCTCATCGCTAGACGTGGATTCTCTCGCAAATTGGCGATTGCTACCGTCAAGCAATCGGGGAGAAATCCTGATGAAGCGATCGTGGCTGCTCCATTCATGGGTCGAAATCCTTGGCAAGTTGCAACAGAAATTAGAACATTATTAGATGCATGTAGTCACTTTAATAGCCCAGATCGATAATTAATTATTAGCCAAATGCTCAATCATTAATTAAGGTTCCTTGTTCTTCGAGGATTAATTTCTTACCCTTATAAACTTGCAATATATTATCAGTACTCACTGAATAAAGATATTGACCATTGCGAAATTCATATCCCAAAAAACGATAGCTATTACCACTATTTACCGTTTTCCCCCTCAGCCGGATCGATTTACCCGTGTTCAAATCTTTGCCGTAGTATGTGACTCGATCGCAACTCACATTACCTTCAGCGCACTGTCTACTAATCTTAATCTCAAAACTAGCGGTTCTAATAGTTTCCGCACTAGCCATACTCGCCCCAGCGGTCGCTCCAGCGATTGGCAGGATAATTACACCAAGGATAAATTTATTAGATAGCATTTGGTTCTACAAGCAAGCCAGCTTTGAAGTGGATATCTACAGAGACACTTGTGTTTGGACAATTCCGTAAAACTTAGATCCATTTATCAGTAATTGTAATCATTAGCTCCACTGTTCGATCCAGTTTATCAACAATTGAGATAATTCTTTACGCTTACGGATCGTTGGATCGATCGCGATATGTTTAGTTATCGCTGTTGCTGCTGTTTGACTATCTCCAGTCAAAATTTGATATTTCACTTCAAACCGATAGTTATCGATCTGCTG
>JBBRVB010000458.1:0-3206 GCA_038247275.1 Chroococcales cyanobacterium | reverse complement strand
TCGAGACACTCGATCGACAGGATAAATCGGATTATGATGTTGGTAGAGAGTATGAAGATTTATCAAATATTTTGATTATTACGACCGATCTAGGAAATGAGAGTTCGATTGCCACTCATTGGAATGCACTTGAACCGATTTGGCAAGGGGGATCTGAAGTTGTGCGATCTGGGTTACCCCACCAACAGCTCCCCCCCGCATGGCAGATCTTGTTACTCGGTGATGGTTCGCCGACTCGACACTTGCAACTATTGACCGGCGAACCAACGGAGGTAGACGTGATCGATATGTCCGCAATCGGAATGGATGAAGATCGCGCGCCGAGTTCGTTGCAGGTAGTCCCCGGTCCGAGAGTCCGCCGTCAAGTCTGGCTGAGAACTGCATCGGGGCAAAGGTTAGCTTATGCGACTTCTTGGTGGGAAGCCAGACATGTCGATGAGTATCTGGAGAATAAATCTTTGCCAATTTGGGCGAGTTTAGCCAAACTTCGGACCGAGCTATATCGGGATGTGCAAGGGATTTATTACGGCGATTCGCCAGTACTGGCGCAGGCTTTTGGTGAACCTGGGCCATTTTGGGGTCGTCACTATCTGTTCTGGCACCACGGACAGCCATTAACACTAATTTACGAGGTATTTTCACCTTATCTTCAGCAGTATTTAGGGAAACTAAATCGCCCCATCACACCTCAGCTATGAGCATTATTAAAATAGGCTTGAGATCCAGATGGAGTCGGGGACATCGTTGGACTTCCGGGTTGCCAATCTACGGGACAGACTTCTTGCGGATGAGCTTGAACGTGTTGAATGGCTTTGAGGACGCGGAGAGTTTCATCGACACTCCGCCCGAATGAGAGATTATTGACAGTTGCGTATTGCAATACGCCAGCTCGATCGATAATAAATAATCCCCGCAATGCCGCGCCTAAACTTGGATCGAGGACATTATATGCGGTACTAATTTCCTTCTTGATATCGGATACTAATGGATAATTAATATTACCGAGACCACCCATTTTGCGCTCGGTTTGAATCCAGGCTAGATGTGCAAACTCACTATCAACCGAGACACCCAAAATATCAGTATTTAGGGCTTGAAATTCGGCGTAGCGATCGCTAAAGGCGATGATTTCAGTCGGACAGACAAAGGTAAAGTCAAATGGATAAAAGAATAAGATGACGTACTTGCGATATCTGGATAATTGGACTTGCTGAAATTGTCCATCCACAACCGCAGTTGCTGTAAAATCTGGTGCTATTTGACCTACTCTTAGGCATTCAGTGAGATCGTTCATGTCTTTATTTACTAGCTTCTTGAGCTGCTGTGGCTAAAATTTGAGAATTATTCACAATTTGTGACTGAACAGTGGGCGATGTTTGCGCTCGGATGGCTACTCGCAATTTTGCTAAGTTATTGAGATTCGTGGTGTCTGTTGTAACAAAAATGCTAGTGTGGAAAATGTCGATCGTCACTAAGTTGCTCGATCGCCTCTGTCTTCACGAGCCAGACATACTCTTAAATTCAGAATTGTCACTTAGCATGGTCTTAACACAATTATCATTGTTCGTCACAGACCTCGACCACACTCTAGTAGGGAATGATGAATCACTCGATCGACTAAATCAGATCCTCGAACGCTGTCGTCAACAGTTGGGTACCAAATTAGTTTATGCAACGGGTCGATCGCCAGCATCTTATCACGAGTTGACGACCACCCGATCGTTGCTGGTTCCCGATGCGCTGATTGCCGCTGTCGGCACCGAAATCTATAGGGGTGGTGCGATATCCGATCCAGAATGGATCGAGCGGCTGAGTGTGAATTGGCATCGCGATCGCATTGTCGAGATCGCCAGTCGCTTTGCCGATTTAGAACTTCAGCCTGCCGCCGAACAAAGACCATTTAAAGTCAGCTATTATCTTTCCCCTAGTGTCGCTGCCGACGTAGTTCAACAGTTACAGGAGTTACTCATTCACAACTCGCTCGATGTGGAAGTTATTTATAGTGGGAGTAAAGATTTAGATATTTTGCCCCAGGGTGGGGACAAAGGTACCGCCGTTCAATTTTTGCGCGATCGCTGGCAGATCGATCCCGAGGCAACGGTAGTATGTGGCGACTCAGGTAATGATATTTCGTTATTTAAATATGGTCGCGAACGCGGCATCATTGTGGGGAATGCCCGATCGGAACTGCGGTTGTGGCACGAGTTACATCCGGTAAATTATCATTATCTAGCTGTTGCTGAGTGCGCGGCGGGCATCCTAGAGGGACTGAACTATTTTCAGTTTGTAGCCTAATTATTAACTATCCCTCCTCACAGAGGGCAAGTTAAATCTCATCACTACTCGATCGCGTCACCACCATCGGCAGCGATCCTCTAAAGTTGTAGTTTTAGCCCCTCCCAGCCGAACTCTTCCCAAAGGAAGAGCCATAGTGGTATCCGCTGCATGTAAAGTGCGATCGAGCGACTGATGCAACAACCGATCGACACAAATGGCACCCGATCGCCTTTAGCGTTACAGCATTAGCATCGAGCTACCAACTTCAGCTTCAAGTTTTGTTAAAATTCAGAGCTTAACCCTTGACAAATTGGCAAATATACCTGAACTTGGCTGAGTAGTAGCTGCGATCGCACAGAACTCACCCAACTCAAATTTTTCACCAACTTCCGACGACCTCAAAACGCCCCTATGTCAACTCTCGTCATCGTCGAATCTCCCACCAAAGCACGTACCATCAGTAAGTTTTTGCCATCTAGTTACGTGGTGAAAGCGTCGATGGGACACGTTCGCGATTTGCCACCCTCAGCCGAGGAAATTCCCGCTGAATACAAATCTGAAAAGTGGGCAAACTTGGGCATCAATGTTGAATCGGGATTTGCGCCGCTATACATTATCCCCAAAGATAAGCGTAAAATCGTGCAGGAATTGAAAACCGCGCTCAAGGGTTGTCAAGAGCTGATTCTGGCGACGGACGAAGATCGCGAGGGCGAGAGTATTAGTTGGCACTTATTACAGCTCCTCAATCCCAAGGTGCCAACCAAACGGATGGTATTCCATGAGATTACCAAAGAAGCAATCCAGAAAGCACTGAAAAATTGCCGGAATATCGACGAGCAAATCGTTCACGCTCAAGAAACCCGCCGGATTCTCGATCGATTGGTAGGCTATACACTTTCGCCGTTATTGTGGCGGAAGATTGCTGGTGG
>JBBRVB010000457.1:0-3211 GCA_038247275.1 Chroococcales cyanobacterium | reverse complement strand
TGGGTTGGTGGGATATCTGATGAGTCTGTGCAATCCCGAATTTTCAGCTACTCAGTTTGCACTGTTATCTAGCTTAATGGCGATCGGTCGCGATCTAATTGCTGGGCCAATGGCGGGGGAAATCGCCACAAAGTTCGGGGTGGGGACTGGGGGTGCTGGATTAGTTTGTTGGGGTGGCTTCTTTTTGGTGACAATAATAGTTGCGGTACCGGGGCTGGTGATGCTGTTATTTATGGCACCTGAATTAAGATGACAAATGAGATCTAGAGCTAAGGGCAGCTTAACTGAATAAGTCATTCTTAGTCTCGAACTTAGTTAGTAGTGGGGTTAAATCGATGTATTGCTTGCTCACTACTGAGCTTTAAAGAGCCGGACTGGTTTCTGCATAAGTTGCGAGCGATCTGTGGACAAAATCGATCTGACCCGATCGACAACCGAAACCATGTACTTATAATTTGGAACTGTGCCTTGAGGGATGAAACCAGCTTGTCGCGCAATTAGAGCAGAGGTATTTTGGAGAATTTGATGGATTGAATTTATCAATAGTAATGCCTCGATCGGTTATCTAAAAACCCGATTGAGGCATTACTGTAATTATTTTCAAAACATCGATTCGATCGTCGTTAACATAAATTCGGGATAACGAGTCGAGAAGGGTTATAACTGTAGAGCCATGCTTCAAAGTTATCCCGATCCATCTGGGATGGGTTCATCATTTTAGTGAAGGTAGTTTCACTATCCGATTGATAAGAGTTACGACCCACATTGGCACTGCGATCGTAAATGACTTCTGTACGCGGAATGCGACTGGTTTCATAGACATCAAGTGCAGTTTCGATATCTGGTGCATTAGAGAGACACTCCGCCAGTTCGTAGGCATCCTCAAATGCCGTATTTGCCCCTTGTCCGAGCGAGGGGACGACGGGATGAGCCGCATCCCCCATCAGTGTCACTCTACCGTTGCTCCAGTGGTGTATGGGCAGTCGATCGCGAATGGGTCGCTCGATAATATCTGCTTCAGGCGTTGCCGCGATAATTGCCTCCACAGGCTCTGCCCATCCGGCAAATAGCTCTAGCACCCGCTCCTTGGCATCGAGATGTCGGCGAGACAGAGCATCGGATGTCAATAGCGCACTCGCACTCCAAAAAGTGTAGCCCTCACCGAGATCGATTAAAAACATATTTTGACGATCGGCCGTCAGTAAGGTTGCTACGTGAGGAGCCAATTGCTCGTGTGGATATTGAATAACAGCACGCCAAGACATTCGTCCGGCATAAGTAGCATGACAATCTCCGACTGTGCCCTGTCTGACGACAGAATTGATTCCATCTGCCCCAATCAACAAGTCTGCCTGGACTGTTTTTCCAGATTCAAAATGGGCTTTAACCTGGTTGTCCTGCTGCTCAACGCCGACACAGTGATGCTGGAGATGAATGATTTCGGACGGTAGTGCTGATGCGAGGATGGCTTGCAGCTTTGACCATTGAATATTGAGCGTGGGCTGTCCATAGTGCTCCACGGTTGCGATCGGCTGTGAGGCGATCGTCTCTCCAGTGCTACGTTTCAATATCAGTGTCTGCAATGGACTGCCTGCACTAATCAATGACTCAACTATGCCTGGTTGAATTGCATTAAGACTATTCAGACCGTTTGGAGTCAAAGTCAGACCTGCGCCAATGGGACGTAAAACTTGTGCTCGTTCGTAAACTTGCACGTTGAAACCTTTCTTTAGCAAAGCATTTGCGGTTGCCAAACCGCCAATTCCGCTGCCGATAATTGCGATATTCATAGGATTATTTGTCTCGATCCAGTTTATCAAAATTTGCTATTAACTAAGTTCAGACCTAAGAATGACTGACTTGTAACTGACTTACCCGATCGTTGGGTACTGACACGATCGCATCGATCTCGCAATCCTTTAACAACTAGTTAATGCGCCATATCGTTGGAGGGTACCTCAATCCTCCTACCTCCACCGATCGTGTTTGGGAATAAGACCATTTACCGCCAAGATGATGGATAGGAGAACTCATTCGTAAATAGACGCGAACATTCTTTCCATACAACTGAAAAACTAAACGTGACAATAATACAAGTACCGATCGTGGCGCAAGATAACAATACTATCTCTGGGGTGGATTTCTTAGGATGATTAGGCATGGTTTTAATTAAAAACTAGTTTGCAACAAGACTAATTTTCAGATAATGACAAAAATTAATTATAATTTTAGGCATTGCCGCGATCGATAAAGTTCATGATTTTGATTTATTATTGGTGTGCAATCGGTCTATCGATCTAATTATCTAGATCTTAGAGATATCACTCAAAACAAACATCTGAAAAACGTCTCGCTAGTAAGTTGACAAAAGAGATTAATTATTATTGACTTTTGGCTAAGTATATTTAGTTGGATTGTATAATTTAGCAATCTAAGCACCCCCCTTAGTGCAACGTTTAGCAAGAGGAAACCATCTTCGATACGCGAACGAGAACGAGTTCTGCATCCGCTCCTTTTAAATTTTATCTAATCGCTCCTGACGAACGGCTAAATTTTTACTATAAAAAATAATGGCGAATCCAGTGAGATACATAAATAAGCTATAAATAGCCGCTGGAATTGCCATTTCAGCATCTTTTAATATTCCTGCTGTAATCGCAATCGCTAAAGTCCCATTTTGAATCCCTACTTCGATCGCGATACAGATTTGTTGGGAAATATTTAGTTTAAGCATTTTACTAATCGCAAATCCAGCAGCCATGCCGAGGATATTTAGTAACATCACGCCAGTGCCAGCCTGGACGATAAAACCAGGTAATTTACTCCATTCTTTAGCAACTAGAAGGATGATAATTAATACTAAAAAGCCAACCGCCAACTTGTTAGTAACTTTCTCTAACCGTCGTGCAATTTCGGGAAATTGATGCTGGATATACATCCCAAGGACAATCGGAATCACTGTGATTAAAAAGATTTGTCCCATCGTCGCCCCAATCGGCAAGGAGACGATCGCACTCGTACCAAGCAAAGAATTCACCGCCAGACTAGCAAATAGGGGAATTGTAAAAATCGTAATGATACTGCTAAACACCGTCAGCGTGACAGCCAATGCCACATCCCCACCAGCCAAATAGGTAATCATATTTGATGATGCACCGCATGGACACAGCGCGAGAATAATTAGTCCAACGGCGATCGCAGGTGGCATCGG
>JBBRVB010000456.1:0-3212 GCA_038247275.1 Chroococcales cyanobacterium | reverse complement strand
CAGCACGAGCCGCGAAATCCCGCGCCTCTGAGTACGACCCAAATACAGGCTCAACGACCCAACCAGAGAACGCCCGATCGCTAATGCGAATAGAGCTATCCACAGCTCCCGCACGGTCAGCGATACTGAACCAAATAACAGAATCAACAGCAACAGGAGTAATAGACATAGCCAAAATACCAACTAAAGGACAACCAGTAAAACACACTGGCTACTAGCAATCTCTCTTAGGCTGTCAAGGGTGGCGGCTTTACCAGCAGGGCGACCGCACACGTTTCGTAACAAATGGGGGACAGAAAATAGGGAATGTGTTGAAGTAGGAGAATTGAGGGAATCACGGAGATCTATTCGATGACCATAACCACTAGCCCAACAGCATGGATAGAGACACATTTCGGAGAGTTAAAAGACCCCAGAGCAGCACACAGCATTGAACACAAACTGATAGACATTCTAATTATCACCATCTGTGCGACGATCTGTGGCGCAAATGATTGGGAAGCAATTGCCGAATATGGTCAAACAAAACAAGATTGGTTGAAAACCTGGTTAGAACTGCCAAATGGAATTCCATCGCCAGATACTTTCAACAGAGTATTAGGCAGAATCAACCCAACCGAATTGCAAAAGTGCTTCATGGGATGGATGGACGCAGTAGCAAAAGTCACGGAAGGGGAGCTACTAAACATTGATGGCAAAACCATCAGAGGAGCAAAAGAAGCCGGAAATTCCCGTAGTCTAATCCACATGGTGAGTGTCTGGTCAGCGTCCCAAAATCTGGTACTGGGACAAACAAAGGTTAGTGAGAAATCTAATGAAATTACGGCGATCCCGCCACTACTGAAGATGTTAGCAATTCGAGGTTGTTTGGTAAGTATTGATGCAATGGGATGTCAGACTGAAATTGCCAAAACGATCGTCGAACAAGGTGCTGACTATGTTTTAGCCCTCAAGGGCAATCAGGGCGATCTTCATGTTGATGTGGTTCAATTGTTTGCTGCTGCGCGAAAACAGGACTTCAAAAACATCGAGCATCAGTTTCATTCAACCATGGAAAAGGGACATGGGCGGATTGAGACTCGCAACTATTGGACTATGGGCAATACAGAATATCTTCTTGGTGCCCAGAAATGGTCGGGGTTAAAAAGTATTGGGATGGTTGAGTCGCGCAGAGAGCTAAATGGAAAAGTTAGCATCGAACAAAGATATTACATTCTCAGTATTGAAAGTGATGTCCAAAGATTTGCGACTGCTGTCAGAAGTCACTGGAGTATTGAAAACCAACTCCATTGGATTCTGGATGTAAGTTTTGCCGAAGATACCGCTCAAAGCTGCTCTGGATATAGTGCTGAAAACTTATCAGTTATTCGTCATGTTGGTATTAATTTATGATCACGAGACAAAAAAACTAAGGTTGGTGTTAAAACCAGACGACTCAAGGCTGGATGGGATGATAACTATCTCAAGACTGTGATTAGTGCCTTAAACATAGTCACATCCTAGATCGTATAACTTGTTACGAAACGTGTGCGGTCGCCCTGTCCTAGAATTGATCCTCTCCCCGCCACCAAAAAGACGATCGTTAGGAAGCACACCAGGATCGAGCAGTGCCTCCTGGTGCGGTAAGCTGTTGAATAACGATTCGCGACAGAAATTATGGCAACTATTAACGATAACTACCTCAATCTCAAAGCTGGCTACCTATTTCCCGAAATCGCCAGACGCGTCAATATATTTGCTCAAGCCAATCCTGACGCGCCGATTATCCGGTTGGGAATTGGGGATGTCACCGAACCATTACCAGAAGCTTGTTGCACGGCGATGACAACCGCGATCGCAGATATGGGCGATCGGGAGAAATTCAAAGGTTATGGCCCCGAACAGGGGTATGCTTGGTTGCGAGAAGCGATCGCGACCAATGATTTTCAGGCGCGCGGCTGTGCGATCGATGCCTCGGAAATCTTCATCTCAGATGGGTCAAAATGCGACTGTGGCAACATTCTCGACATTTTTGGACATGACAACACGATCGCCGTTACCGACCCGGTATACCCCGTTTATGTTGATACTAATGTCATGGCTGGCAATACTGGCGATGCCAATGACAAGGGCGAATATGGGGGTTTAGTCTATCTCCCCATCACGGCAGAAAATGACTTCACCGCGCAGATTCCCAGCCAAAAAGTCGATTTGATCTATCTCTGCTTCCCCAATAATCCTACAGGTGCAGTCGCCACCAGAGCGCATTTGCAAGCGTGGGTAGATTATGCCAAGGCACATGGCTCGATTATTTTCTTTGATGCGGCGTATGAGGCATTTATTACCGATCCAAGTTTACCGCGATCGATCTACGAAATCGAGGGGGCGCGGGATTGTGCGATCGAGTTTCGCTCATTCTCCAAAAATGCTGGATTTACAGGTACCCGTTGTGCGCTGACAGTAGTCCCCAAAACACTAACAGCCAAAGCCGCCGATGGTAGCGATGTGGAACTCTGGAAACTCTGGAATCGCCGCCAATCGACCAAATTTAATGGTGTTTCCTATATTGTCCAACGGGGTGCGGAAGCTGTTTATTCACCGGAAGGAAAGGCACAAGTCAAAGAACTCGTCGCTTTCTATATGGAAAATGCTCGCATCATTCGGGACAAACTCACTGCGGCGGGATTAGCAGTACATGGTGGGATCAATGCACCCTATGTGTGGGTAAAAACTCCCGATGGTTTGTCTAGCTGGGATTTCTTTGATAAGTTGCTCGTCAATTGCCACGTTGTCGGAACACCTGGTTCGGGTTTTGGGGCTGCGGGTGAAGGTTATTTCCGCATTTCCGCATTTAATAGTCGAGCAAATGTCGAAGAAGCAATGAACCGAATTACTGAAAAATTCACAGGTTAATTAGATTATAGTAGGGGGATTGCCAATTCTTAAAAGTTGGGCTACAGCTTGTTTCTAGGGATTGCTCCCCTGCTTGGTGCGCTTCCATGTACGGGTTTCCCGTCGGGAGCGCATCCGCTGCCGCAGCATTGGTTTTAGCCCGACTCGATTACAATAAATGGCTTTTTAAACTGGATTTAGGATTAGCCCTCACACTTCATGCAATCTTTACAGCAACTCCTCGATTTCGATCGCCTGCATGTTTGGCACCCCTATGCGGCAATGCCCAGTCTTCTACCCGTGTTTCCAGTAGAGTCAGCGCAGGGCGTACATATTCAGTT
>JBBRVB010000455.1:0-3219 GCA_038247275.1 Chroococcales cyanobacterium | reverse complement strand
TGTTTTCCTGCTTTATGCCCATTCTTATTAACACGAGTTGACTTACATTCAGGGCATTCGATCGTTGTTGATGTGCTGTTCATTATTTGACGTCGATTTTGCTTTCGATCGTCATATCATACATCAAATCAGCAACGCCCAATCAGTTAATGGAAGACGTAAGTATTATATCTTCCGTCGATTCATCCAATTCTTCACGATCGTCATTCTTTAACAGTTCGCAAGACGATCGCGCTTTTTCAGCAATCGCTGGGGATCGCTCGATCGGTTGTTGATGTCAAGATTGTGGCGCAGTTGTTTGAGAATTTCCAACGTTTATACAAAAATCCTCACAACTTCCTCATATTAATTTGATTCAATAGTAGTAAATAAATATAATCATAATCCAAAGATATTTTGCACACAGATTGGTAAAATCTAGCCAGATTGTTTTTATCTGCACAAAATTAGGCTGCTGAGGCTGCAAGTATATGGCTAATAGTACCCACTGCGCCAAAGTTGTGAAGCTAGCCGCAGATGTTTTGACTCGCTGAGTAGACAGGTTCGATCGGATAATTCCTCATATTTTTTCAAAACGCCAAGGAAGCGATTAAAAATGACTAAAATGACTGAATCGAAAATGACTGAATCAGAAATCTTTGTGTTTGGAGATAGCCTCTCAGATCAGGGCAACTCCTTTGAGGCTACCAAGGGGCTGATTCCTCCAGCCTTATTCTACTCCGATGGCCGCGCATCTAATGGCCAATTGGCTCTCGAAATCCTAGCCGCTCGGAATCCTAACTTAGCGTTAAACCGTACCAATAACTTTGCCTTTATCGGTGCTAGAACCGGACAAGGAAACTCTAGTGAAGACGATCTTGGTGGTGTAAACTTACCCGGTTTGCGCGACCAAATTGATGCCTTCAAGATCGGGATTGGTGCTGGCAAAGCTGACAAAAACGGGCTGTATGCGATCTGGGCGGGTCCAAATGACTTTTTGGATTTTTTAGGCGGCAGCACTAGCGAAGATCCAGCGGTACTGGTCGCGCAGGGTGCAGCCAATCTGACTTATGCCGCTACAACCTTAAACAGCTTGGGTGCTCAAAAGATCGTCCTCCCAAACATGGCCGATCTGGGTCAATTACCATTTAGCCGAGGATTTCAGACAGAAGCCACTGCGATTAGCAAAGCCTTTAATGCCGCCGTAGCTCTAGAATTGGGCAATCTGAAATTTGATGTCACCGAAGTCGATCTGTTTACTACGACACAAGAAGTTGGCAAAAATCCTGCCAAATTTGGTTTTACTAACGTCACCGATCCGCTGTTATTATTGAAATTAAGCACCCCTCCGCCGCCTGTCCCTGGTACTCCAGAATTTTTTAGCAATCCGGCGCAATTTTTCTTTTGGGATGTATTTCATCCTACCACTGAAGGTCATGCGGTCTTGGCCGACACGATCGATCGAACTCTCACGGGTGAAATTCCTCAACTCTCATTCGATCGGATTTTTGGCACCAAGAAAAATGATGTCCTGAATGGAACTTCAGGCAACGACGATTTGCGCGGCGATGCCGGTAACGATATCCTCAGCGGTTGCAATGGTAACGATCGACTTCAGGGTGAGGACGGGAACGATCGACTGTTTGGCGGACGGGGCGATGACATTCTCAGTGGGGGCAAGGGTGAAGACTCGATCTGGGGCGGTCAGGGCAATGATATTGCTTTTGGCGGAGATGGTAACGATCGGTTGTGGGGCGAGTCTGGAGACGATATTTTAATTGGCGACGATGGCGATGACCTCATCTATGGCGGAGCCGGAAATGACTACCTCCTGGGTGGATCGGGTCGGGATCGCCTCTGGGGCGGTGCCGGTCGGGATATTTTGAATGGTGGGGGCGGCGACGATCTCCTATTTGGTGGTGCTGGTAACGATGACCTATTTGGTGGTGGCGGCGACGATATCATCTTTGGTGGTGGTGGAGCCGATCGATTCCGGTTTTCCAACCTTATGAATCAAGGCATCGATCGCATCAAAGATTTTCAGTCTGGAATCGATCGAATTATTATTTCAGCTCTTGGCTTTGGCGGCGGCTTACAGGCTGGGACAGCCATTACAGCCGATCTATTTTTAGAGACAACAAATTCAACAGCAACCACACCCGACCAACGATTGATATACAACTCGACGACGGGTGGACTATTCTTCGACGCGGATGGTTCTGGTTTGGGTAGTAGTTCCGTCCAATTTGCCACTTTGTTTGTAGATCCGCTCAATCCAGCTCAACACCATCCAATTGGTTTGACTGCGGCAGATTTCGCTTTAATATAGAACCTATTTGAGATATTTTCTAAAACCCTTGCGTAGTATTTAAAGCCAAAGATGGCAGCGATCGGCTACTCTTAACCGCCATCCGGATCGGGCGTGCTGGAGCAGTTACCAAACCGCGACGCTTGGCACCGATCTCCCGCAGATCGACTAATGCTAGTTCCCGACGAGCGAGGATCCCAACCAAGGCGATTTTCATTTCAAACAAGGCAAACGCACTCCCGATACACCGCCGCGCACCACCACCAAAAGGCAGAAATTCAAAGGTTGAAAACTGACGCTCTAAAAACCGTTCCGGTCGAAACTGCTGGGGTTGGGGGTATAGATCCGCTCGCTGGTGGGTCGAATAAATCGAACCCAGGACGACAGCACCCGTTACTAATTCGTATCCGGCGATCGATACAGTTTTGTTCGCGACTCGGGGCAAAGTCAACATCGCTACCGGATAAATTCGCAAGCTTTCATTACACACAGCATCGAGGTAGGGTAATTTCAGAATGGCATTAGGATCGGAATTTTCGCCCAAGCCATCGATTTCATCTAGCAGTTTTTCCTTGACTGTGGGGAGTTTGTGAATCCAATACAATGCCCAAGCTAGAGCGGTAGCGGTTGTTTCGTGTCCGGCGACGAGCAGAGTCATCAATTCATCGCGTAATTCCCGATCCGTCATCGCTGTCCCCAGTTCGTCCCGAGCGGCCATCAACATGCTGAGGATATCCGTGCGTGAGGCATCGGGGTTGGCATGGCGTTCTTGGATTTCAGCATAGATGGTGTCATCTACCTCGCGCTGAAGGCGCATTTGCGCCTCCCAGGGGCCAAAAAATTCCTGTTGCAGCAGCGGCAGATATAACATCATCACACTTAATGGCGAACTGCCCCGATCGAGGAGTCGAACTAATAGCTGCTCTAGCTTG
>JBBRVB010000454.1:0-3220 GCA_038247275.1 Chroococcales cyanobacterium | reverse complement strand
ATCGATCGATTTGCGGACTCGTCAAGGTCTTCAAATTGTTTCAGCAACTAGTCAGAATGCTGGCTTAGAAGTTGGTGGGGATGGCTGGGAGCAAGCATGGTTGAAATAATTAATAATTATTAACTAGATAATCCGAATTTTATAATTCTACCGGAAAGAATTGGTTTAAAGCCGGATACCCTAAAGGCAAGAAAATAAAATCAGACTATTCATCACTCCAATCCTCTTCCTTCTGGGTAGAGGTAGCTGTCAACTGTCAACTGTCAACTGTCAACTGAATGAAATTAAATAGACAATGTAGAATTATACTCCTCGATCGCCTCAAATAATGCTTGAAAATTTCCTTGTCCGAATCCTTGAGCGCGATTGCGGCGTTCGATGATTTCAAAGAAAAATGTGGGTGATTCAAAGATCGGTTGCGTGAATATTTGTAAGAGAATCTGTTCAGGCGTAAATACCGACCAATCCATCAAAATTTGTAACCGTTCGAGATGTTGCCACTCGCCATTTGTTAATGGTAAATTCTGTTCCGATCTTGCCCTATTTTGTAGGTTAGCATAATAAGTCGGCGGAATTGGCAAAAATCTTAACTCCTGCTGTTGCATTCGATCGATCGTCGTCAAGATATCCTGAGTCTGCAAGGCAATATGTTGAATACCCGCACCATGATTGAGATCTAAAAATTCTTGAATCTGTGAACTACTCGAACTCGGTTCGTTAATATTAAACCTAATCTTGCCACAGGCACTAATTAAAGCTTTGCTTGCCAAGCCTGATGTCTGCGTCTGAATCTCAAATGTCTGCTGTACCTGAAAATCAAACAAATCTCGATACCAGTTTACAGCTAAATCTAGCTCGCCAGCAGCAACATTTAGGACAATATGATCGATCCCGATCATCTGCTCGTGTCGTTGGCTCAGGTGCTCTGAAAGAGCATCGATTTCAGTTGGCGATCGCGCTGCCGGTTCTGTTTGGATAATGGTATGCTCGATCGCGCCCCATCCCTGAATTATCAGCCATTGAGACTCATCTACAGCCGCTGAAGCTGCCAGTACTCTTACCCCCAGTCGATCGACTCTCTGCCTCATCTGTGCTAGATCTGGCACCCGAAATGAGACATCCTTGACTCCTGACGGATGTAACTGCAAATACTCAGCCACCGGACTACTAGTATCCAGCGGCGATGCGATCGAAAACAATAGCTCAGAGTTACCAACCAAATGGACGATCGAATTGGCACACAGACGATCGATCCTCAGTCGTTGATGAGATGGCACAACTGCATTGTCTAAAGCCAATAAGCCCATCTGACAAATGAAAAAATCTCGTGTTCGAGTGGCATCTCCAACATAGAAATGAATACTATCTAGTTCCATAAAGCTAAATTCTCATACTCGTTTCAACAGGATTGAAGCTTAAATCTTGCTTGAAAATTTGTAGTCATTTGCGATCTCACGACGATATTTACCACCGAATAGTTCGCGACTCAACAATTTATCTTTAAGTTGATTTTGTTGCAGCAATCAGACCAAAGCGAATCAAACCGCGCCGATAACCCTCACTCATCAACCTTAATGATATCGCTGCCTCGATCGTCTTCCGACCCGCCTTCACCAGCCCAAATACCGCCTGTGGTGTAATTGCTGAATCGATCACCACATCCCAAAATGGCTCGACAGCGGTAGACCAATCATCCACGCGCAAATCTTGGAAACCGCATTGGGTGACAATTTCGGTATATTCTGGCAGTGAAATCACATAAGGCAAGCAATAAACCCGATAAATATCTTGCAAATGTTTTTGTTCGTCAGCCGTTAGTGGTGTCGCCACAGTTGTCGGACGGTGACACCAAGTCACAAAGATCATTTTCCCGCCTGGTTTGAGCACGCGATAGCACTCTTGCAAAAACTTGACTTTATCAGGCATGTGTTCGCCACTTTCCAACGACCATACCAAGTCAAAACTATTATCGGCAAACGGCATCTCTAGCGCATTAGCCACCTGAAAATCTGCCTGTGCTGCTAAACCAGCCGCCTGCGCTCGTTCTTTGGCACGATTTGCCTGAACGGGAGAAAGGGTGATCCCAGTTACCCTAGCCCTAAATTTTTTGGCTAAATACAGACTACTACCACCAATGCCACAACCGACATCGAGGATATTTTGGGGTCGATCTTGGCTCAAGTCACCAGCCCAAGTTAATAATTCTTCAATAAGATCGATTTGAGCCTGACGACGATCTAATTTGTAGTTGCCATCTGCACCATAATAGCCGTGGTGCATGTGCTCACCCCAAATCCCTTCCCACAAATCGCTCGAAGCATCATAGAATTCTTTAATTTCTCGGTACACTTGGGTAGTCATTTACGAAATCTCGGCTGATAGTCTGCTCGTACATTCTAACGAAATTGCTTCGATTACGCGGCGATCGCTCTGATTCAAATACAAGCTGTGAGTATGTAGATCGCTAACTCATCGATTGAGAGCACCTATGTTTTTAAAAATCGCGATCGATACACGGCGATCTTTTGTGAAAATTAGTTCATCGATTAAATCATGGCTTCAAAAACCCGATCGATCGTCTGATTTAATTGATGCAATCCTAGCATTTAATCCCGCTCGATCGATGAAATCCTTGGTGTGCGACTCGAACACTGGCAGCCGATTTTTTAACCAGATGTCAACTGTTTATATCGATCTGTGTAGAAATAAATCTTAGCTTGTTGAATTTAATTATCATTTAGGGTATGCTGAATGTAGGTGAAAGTGCGCTCCCGATAAAAATGGTAAAAGTAAATTACTCAGACTGGATCTTGGCTCTAGATGCAGTTTGGGGCGATCGGTGGCAAAGACATCGCCGTCTTCAGGAGTTGAGAATTCCTGGTAATTGTGCCATAGGGCAACTCTCGATCGTGACAGTAGACACGCCCACAGCGGCGATTCAATGGAGCTTGGCTCGACAGTCATTGGCTGGGCGCAGTCAACTGGTTAATTGGTTGGATCGATGTTTTGCTCTAGATCCCGATCGCAATGGTAAGCTGTTTTACATCTAAATTTTTTGACTGAATCCCTTACAGCAAGGGTTCTAGAGGACAAAAAGAGTGTTTTAAATGTTTGACAGCTTAGTGAGTTAATTTATGACTAATGCAATAGATTTTCAGCTAGAGGGTGAATTTTTGGGAGTTTGTGCGATCGATGGCGACAAGCTCAAATATCTGCGACT
>JBBRVB010000453.1:0-3230 GCA_038247275.1 Chroococcales cyanobacterium | reverse complement strand
GTATCAATAACAACCCTAATATATATTGGACAAGCACAAACTCCTTGTCTATAGTAGTGATACAACCGCAACCATTACCAAAGCCTCAGCGCAATATTATGGTAAATCTATGGTCTACTACCGAACACGCACTAGGCTATCTAGCCAAAGCAGATAGTATTCCCCATCGTACTGAAGGTGAAGCTGTCTTACTAGACTATATCCCCAAAACTGCCCAGCGCATCCTCGATCTAGGGACTGGTGACGGGAGATTGATGGCATTACTCAAAATAGATCGACCTTCAGTGATAGGAGTTGAATTAGACTTTTCACCAGTGATGTTGGAGAAAGCTAAGGATAGATTTAAAGCCGATCGTTCTGTGGAAATTATCAGTCACGATTTAGACGATCGATTACCAGATATCGGTAAATTTGATGCGATCGTTTCGAGTTTTGCGATTCATCATGTCACACACAGTCGTAAACGATCTTTGTATGAGGAAATTTTCAATTTATTAACTCCTGGTGGCGTATTTACCAATCTCGAACATGTCGCCTCGCCCAATCAAAAGATTCACATTCAGTTTCTCAGCAAAATTGGATATACACCCGAAACTGAAGATCCATCGAATAAATTACTCGATGTCGAAACCCAATTAGGCTATCTAAGGGAGATTGGGTTTGTAGATGTAGACTGTTATTGGAAATGGTTAGAATTGGCTCTATTAATTGGGATTAAACCTAATTAATCCATGTCGTTAATCTAGTTTGTTACCGACAACCTCAGCGGTTAGAAACCGCCATTCATGATGCAAAGTCCGCCTATGCGGACTGACATATTATTTAGTCCGCGTAGGCGGACTTTGCAACAATAGCCCCGAATTTATTCGGAGGCATTTCTAAATATATGCCGATCGCACCGCCACAACTCACATATCTCAATAGTTTCTTGTTATTTGTAACTGCTTTTCTCGCAGGTGGCTTGAATGCTGTGGCTGGCGGTGGGAGTTTCATTAGCTTTCCGACACTGATCTTTACTGGTGTATCGCCGATCGCGGCTAATGCTACTAATAATACTGCCCTGTGGGTGGCTAGTTTGGCAAGTGCTGGCGCATACCGTCGAGATTTGGATGTCGAGCGACGAACTATGCTAATTTTGAGTATCGTTAGTCTAGTGGGTGGATTGCTCGGCTCGATTTTGTTACTCTATACATCTGCCGATATTTTTAAGAAGCTAATTCCTTATTTATTATTACTCGCAACTGTTGTATTTATCTTTGGTGAATCTTTTAAACAATGGCTACAATCTTTCGATCGATTCTCTTCCAGAGAGGCTCCGCTAACGGATTCACCCACATCGCCGCCGCTAGTTTATTTAATTATCGCTCAACTAATAGTCGCGATCTATGGTGGTTTCTTTGGCGCGGGTATTGGGATTTTGATGTTGGCAAGCCTTACCTTTTTCAATATTAAAAATATTCATGCCATGAATGCCCTGAAAACATGGTTGGGAACCTGTATCAATGGCATCGCGATCGTCCCGTTTATATTTGCAGGTATTATTGCTTGGCATCAAGCGATCCTCATGGCTGTGGGTGGTGCTTTAGGTGGTTATTTTATCGCCAACTTCGCCCGCCAGATTCCCTCAAAAATTATCAGGCAATTTGTATCCATCGTCGCCATAAGTATGACTATTTACTTTTTTGTTCGAGGCTAAAGAAATAACCATTTTCTATTGACAAAACTCGTAGGTTGGGTTGAGCAATCGAAACCCAACTACCACACCCATACCATAGAAATGTTGGGTTTCATGCTTCAACCCAACCTACCCTTTACTGCCTTTCTTTCTCTGCGCTCTTTGTCTTGTCTTGACGCACACAACCTGGAGGAGACCTCCAGGTCGATGCGTCGCTGATTCGCTAAACCCTCGGGGAACCCGAGGAGCGCGAATCGCTGCGGATGGTGTGCGGTTTAAACAAAGATCCTTCCAATCGCAATAGTAGGTTACGCTTGGGCGATAACACACCCTACAATTAACTAAAAAATCATGAGCAAAAATACCTTATTCGATCGAGTCTGGGCAGCACATACTGTCACCACATTACCATCAGGACAAACCCAACTATTCATCGGCTTGCACCTGATCCATGAAGTCACCAGCCCTCAAGCATTTGCGATGATGCGCGATCGAGGATTGAAAGTACCCTATCCCGAACGTACCGTCGCCACTGTCGATCATATCGTACCCACCGAAGACCAATCGCGCCCGCTCGCCGATAGCCTCGCCGAAGAGATGATGCAACATCTCGAAAACAACACCAAAGAGCATGGAATTCGCTTCTACAATGTCGGCTCTGGTAGCCAAGGCATCGTCCATGTAATTGCCCCGGAGCAGGGGCTAACTCAGCCAGGAATGACGATCGCCTGTGGAGATAGTCACACCTCTACTCACGGCGCATTTGGAGCCATAGCGTTCGGAATTGGCACCTCTCAGGTGCGGGATGTTTTAGCCTCCCAAACGCTGGCTCTAGGTAAATTAAAAGTCCGTAAAATCGAAGTTAATGGTGCCCTCCAGTCTGGGGTATATGCCAAAGATGTAATCTTGCATATCATCCGCCAACTCGGTGTCAAAGGCGGCGTGGGTTACGCCTATGAGTTTGCTGGGACTACCTTTGAAAACATGGATATGGAAGCCAGAATGACCGTCTGTAATATGGCGATCGAAGGTGGCGCGCGTTGCGGCTATATCAATCCCGATCGGATCACCTATGATTATCTCAAAGACCGCGATTTTGCACCCAAAGGCGCAGATTGGGATCGAGCCGTTGCTTGGTGGGAAAGCCTCCGCAGCGATAAAGATGCCCAATACGATGATGTCGTCGTCTTCGATGCTACCGAAATCGCCCCCACAGTCACCTGGGGCATTACTCCCGCTCAGGGCATCGGCGTAGACGAACCCATCCCGACTGTAGCTCAGATGGCTGCCGATGAACGTGCGATCGCCGAAGAAGCCTACCAGTACATGGATCTCGAACCGGGCGCACCAATTATCGGCACCAAAGTCGATGTGTGCTTCGTCGGAAGCTGTACCAACGGACGCATCACCGACTTGCGCGAAGCCGCCAAATTTGCCGCAGGGAAACAAGTAGCCCCCGGAGTCAAAGCCTTCATCGTACCTGGCTCCGAGCGGGTGAAAAAACAAGCCGAAGCCGAAGGGTTAGACGTGGTTTTTAAAAACGCAGGCTTTGAAT
>JBBRVB010000452.1:0-3237 GCA_038247275.1 Chroococcales cyanobacterium | reverse complement strand
GATCGAGCAAGCTCAGGCGACTTGGTGTGTAGAGATGATCGTGAGAGGACTGTCGATCGAAGCGATGCAGGTACTGACAGGATGGGAAACCAGTCAACTCGCACCCTATGTCTCTAGAGCTAGAGAGTTGACTGTTTTAGCGCAAGCATTTAATCTTGATGTACCAACTCGATGATGATATCGGTAGTCACAATGGTTATGAGCGATTCTACGGTTAGCTAGCACAGGATAAGTCGGTAGCTGAAATTCACGCACAAGCCAAACTCATGCCAACTAGAAACCCAAAGCTCTGGCACCTTGATAGAAGATCAAACTTGCAGCCCACGCCAGTGCTAACGACCAGAACACCCCCAGCAGCGCAAATTTGATACTTTTTGACTCTGCTTTGATTACTGCCACCGTCGAGAGGCAGGGAACATACAGCAGCGTAAATAACATGAAACTGTAAGCCTGTACCCAATCAATATCTCTGGCGATCGCGCCAGCTAATCCCGCATCTTCCTTAGTGGCATAAATCACCGCCAACCCACCCAAAACGATCTCTTTGGCAATAAACCCAAAAATCAACGCTACAGACAGTTTGGGATTAATCCCGATCGGACCTAAGATGGGTTGGAGCGCATTACCGATCGCACCAGAAATCGTGCCAGCACTGGCGGGTTCGACATTGGTAGGGAGATTATTGCACAGCCAGATTGCCACCACTCCGAAGATGATAAACTTCCACGCAAATCTCAGAAAATGTCTAGTTTCTGCCCAGGCGCGGAGCAGCATTTGGCGAATAGTCGGAAAGCGGTAGGGTGGTAATTCCAGGATCAGTGGCTCCTGATTGGGGTACTTACCTTTGAAAATGAAGGCGGTGAGAATCGCGGCGGCAAAGCTAAATAAATAGAGGCTAAATAGCACCAGCGGCGCAACACTAGCACTAAATAATGCCGTCGTCATAAAGATAAATACGTTCAACCGCGCCGAGCACAGCGAAAATGGAATCACCAACATCGACAGCAACCGCAACGCGGGGGAACGCATCACCCGCAACCCCATAATCGCGGGGACATTGCACCCAAAACCCATCAACGACATCACAAACGATCGACCATCCAAGCCCAACCGCTCCATGAAAGCATCCATCAAATAAGCCGATCTCGATAAGTATCCACTATCTTCGACGATCGCCATACAGATAAAGAAGATCCAAATCACCGGAATAAATGCCGCAACTGTCGCCACCCCGCCATACAACCCATCAATCAGAAGATCGCGGGGGAACTGAGGCAAGAAGCTCAATGCTGGCTCTACAGCCGCCGTCTTGAACCACTCCACCCCCAGATTCAACCAATCTTGCAGCGGCTTCCCGATGGTATATACCATCTGAAACATCAGATACATCAAACCAAAGAAAATCGGTAGCCCAAATACGGGATGCAGTAACACGCGATCGAGTTTAGTTGTCAGGGTAGTCTTGAACTTATCCGATACCTGAAAACCATCCTGAAGCAGTGCGCCCATTTCAGCGGCAAACTCCGCATCAGAAACCAAATTGCGATCGATTTTACCTGCTAAAATTGGCTCAGACTGAAGCCCCAATCGATCGGCAATTAAACTCCGCACCTGAGCATAGCCCTGCCCATACTTAGCACTCATCGTGAGCACAGGCATCTGTAAGTGCCGGGCGATCGCTTCTGGCTCCAACTGTACGCCAAATTTGGGAGCTTCATCCGCCATATTTAGCAGTAATAAAGCTGGTAAACCGAGATGCTTGATTTGGAGTGCCAGACTAATCTGGCGATCGAGTTGAGTAGAATTGAGAATAATAATGACTAAATGAACGGGATTGCTCTCCAGAAACCTGCGTACTACTTCCTCATCTTCGGAGAAACCCCGCAGATCGTAGATCCCTGGCAAGTCTACCACCTGAGTTTCCTGCTGCCCGATCTTAATCTTGGTAACTAACAGATCGACAGTAATTCCCGGCCAATTACCAGTACTAGCATTTGCCCCAGTCAAGCGATTGAAGAATGTAGACTTGCCAGTATTGGGCATTCCCAAAACCGCCACTTGCTTCAATCCCTCGGTAATAGTGACATCCAAGAGCGGACTACCATCTGCGTTGCACTTATTACAGTTAATTGAATTTGTCATTTTTTAGATTTGTTCGATCGGCATCGATCGTCGGGTTCAATTTTTACCTGTAAACAAGGCAACATAGATATTTACGATTGTTGAAATATCTGGCTCTAGATGATGGGTAGTGTCCACTTTGTTGGCTAAGTTGTGGGCAACTAGCTCACTTATTAACCTAGTTCTCTAAAACCTAAAATCGGTTAGTGAGCGATCGCCGTTGGCGTAAGCTGTCGAACATCTAAAACACATTATCGGGCATTCCTTCTCCCTTCTGCCTTCTGCCTTCTGCCTTTTCCAACTAGTAATTTAAATGAGTGACAGCTTAGCCCGATCCTGAAAGCCTAAAACCTAAAGCCTAAAACCTAATACCTAACACGGCTGTACTTGAATCGATCTAGCATCGCAGCGGCGCATAATTATTTCTGTCGTACCGATCCGCACATGTAGAGGGCCACCCAGCCAAGCTTTGCGGATCACCGAGATCTGCTTGCCCACCCGAAATCCCAATGCTTGCAATCTATGCTCTAAAACAGTTTCCGTACTTACACCCAAAATAGAGGCAGTGGTTCCCAGGGGTAGCGCGCTCAGTTCAGCCAACGACATTCGGTTTTCCTTTGTGATAATTAATTGCGTCTGAATCTGAAAATTGTCCGGTGATGACATCTTCTCGCTCCGGATCGAGCTGAGATGTGCATAAGTATACCGACTCTCTCTTGGCTTGAACTCCAGTCGATCGCTGGTTGCGACGATCGGATTGCTTCCTGATGATGAAGCCAGTCAGCAGAACTAACTCAGAACTTAGTTAATATTAGCCCCTTATGAGAAAAAATGTCAACAATCAAATTTAGTGACTATTGGACACACGGCTCAAACTAGAGAGCAAGTCTTTCGATGTCATAATAAGCAATGTGGAATTGTCAGCCAAGGAGAAACATCATTCATGAGTAACCAATCGCCAATCCCTGTCGTTGTCAATGGTGCGGCGGGAAAGATGGGCTTAGAAGTCATCAAAGCAGTCGCTAATGCCCCAGATCTGGTATTGCTGGGCGCGATCGATCGCAACCCTAAGCTACTAGGCGAAGATATCGGCGAAATCGCTGGCTGTGGAGCCTT
>JBBRVB010000451.1:0-3238 GCA_038247275.1 Chroococcales cyanobacterium | reverse complement strand
GCGGTTAGTAATGGCGGTAGTTACGATACCACTACGATCGACAAGGATGTCACGATCGTGGTAACTGTCAAATTTGGCATTGATTGAGTCACATCCAACAGCTAAATAGATCGAAGTTCAGCGGTTTAAATCCCCACGCGCGATTTAGGCCGCAACTGTCAATTGTCTAACCACCAGCCGCGAAGGTGAGCATAATTGTGACAGATAGCAGCAACCCTGGGCAGAGTAATACCACTAACAGAATCAAATCTTGAGATTCCATGTATTTTTTGAGCAGGTAGATGCCGATCTTGAATCGGTGGATGGTTTCTAATATAGTCGCGATCGCCAGACTCCGCGAGGAAATTATACGATTTCTTAATCTAGCGAATGCAGATCGATCGCACGGTTTAAATGTTCGACAGCTTACACTATTCTCACTCATCTGCTCTTAAAGGAATTGTTGGGTGTTATTGCGGATGGCAATAAACAGTAAAAAGCCCGCAGACAGGACAAATGCAGTAAGAGTAATAGATATACCTAGTGTACGGTAACGGAACTGCTCATTTTCCTGACTTACCCCGTACGCATGAGCAAGCCTACCGATCGTCAGACACAATCCTACTCCATGTACGGCAGCGGACGGTGCTCCTTGGATCTCAGCAAGATAAAGCAAAAGCAGACCAAAGGGCACGTACTCGGCAAAATTTGAGTGTACGCGGATAGCGCGGAGCATTTTTTTGTCTCCACCGTCACCAATGGAAATTTTGAGGCTACGGCGCAATAACAGTGTTCTGACACTAAGCCCCACAAAGAGTAGGGCGAGCAGCGCGGCATAAATCGAAGTAATGTTCATCTGTGAGTGGTGGTGTGTAGCGGTATGGGCTAGATGCGACGAATGATTTTGAACTCATCAAACTGTAAACGTTCAGTATGTTGAATGGTGGGCTGTTCTCAGATCGTTATTTTCTCAGCACTGAAAATCCTATCGCACGATCGCCGCAACATCAGCACGATTCACTAGATACCCATCTTCCATGTAGATAATCCGATCGGCCAGATCCAGAATGCGGTTGTCATGGGTAACGAGTAAGATGGTACAACCCTGATCCCTAGCGAGTTTTTCCATAATCTCTACCACATCTCGTCCCGATTTTTTGTCGAGTGCGGCTGTCGGTTCATCTGCTAGGATAATTTTGGGCTGACTGACTAGGGCACGCGCGATCGCGACTCGTTGTTTTTGTCCGCCGGATAAATCGCTGGGATAGTAATCCATACGGTGTTCTAATCCTACCGCTGCCAACATCTCCCGAATCCGCTCGTCCGCCTCTACTGCTGTCACATCCTGGATTTCTAACGCCATTTCAACATTTTGATAAGCGGTGAGAAAGCCTAATAAATTATGTGCTTGAAAAATATAGCCGATATTGCGCCGCGTTAAGAGCATCTGTTCCTTACTCGCATCGAACAGTTCGGTGCCCAAAATGTTTAAACTGCCCTCATGCAGAGATCGCAGACTCCCCATTAGCGTTAATAATGTGGTCTTACCGGAACCCGATGGCCCCGTCATAATAATAATTTCACCCCGATCGATCTGCAAATTGATATCGTATAAAACCTGCTTCCGCAGCGCACCGCGCCCAAAGTAATGATTGAGCTGCGCGATCGAGATGGCTGGTGCGGCTGAATTTAGCATCATGTGCAACTCCTAAAAAATATCGGCAGGATCGGCAGTTTGCAACTTCCGTACGGCAATTGCCGCCGAAATCGAACTCATGATTGCCGTGAGGGTAAAGACAAATATCACTCGTCCCAGATCCATTGCCATCGGCAACATCGTCGCGATATTGGTAATTCGATAGATACCCAGCGCAATCAGCGTACCAGGGATAAAGCCTAGTGCTGCGAGAATTAGCGACTCTTGGAATACCACGATGAGCAGATAGCGATCGCGAAACCCCATCGCCTTGAGCGTGGCATATTCCGGTAAATGGTCGGTCACATCGCTATAGAGAATCTGATAGACGATGACTGCACCGACGATGAAGGCGATGACTACACCCAGATCGAAGGTATAGCCAACAGGCGTACTCGCACTCCAAAATGCAACTTCAGCTTTGGCATAATCGTCCCGTGTCATCACTTTGACATCATCAGGCAAACGCGATCGCATCTCGGTTAATACCTTGTCAACATCTGCCCCAGGCTGAAGCTTAATTACGCCGATATCAATCAATCCTTTGCGGCGAAAAGTTGCCATGCGAAGAAAGTTGACATCACTGGTGACGAGATAAGCATTAATACCGAAAGTCGGGCTGAGGTTGAAGAGTCCGCGCACGCGCACTTGGCGTTCGTTGATTTCTGTGGCGATCGCTTTGCCCGACTCAAACTGCTGGGCGATCGCGCCGAATTCATTGCGGGAGCCACTATTAAATAGGACGGTATCAGGTTCGCGCAGTTTGAGTCGATTGGCTACAACCCCTGGCAGATTCATCACATCATGCTCTGGATTGATGCCGATCGCATAGATATCCCAAATCTCTTTGTTGTCGGGATTGCGCCACTGAATGGCATTGAGATAAATCGGACTGACGGATGCGACACCCGCGACACCTGCGGCTTCGTATAAGCGTCGCTCGGTAAATCGATCGAGCGAAATCAGCGATCGCGATCTACCGCTCATCATGACAATTTCACCATTCAAGCTATTGTGAAATTCAACTGCACTACTAAATAAGGCTCCCCGAAACCCCATCTGTAAAAACATCAACACATCGGCGAAACTAATCCCCGCGATCGCTACGATCAGCCGCGCCCGTCCTTTGCGTAACTGTAACCAAGACAAAAATAGCGGCTTCTTCTTTGCTAACTTATTCATCACGATCGCCTCTTAAATATCGATATCAACTTGCAGACTCAAATTCGTCAAGCCTGTCACTTTGCGACTGGATGTCTCGTCTAGTAAAACTCGTACTTCCACCACCCGCGCATCGAACTGGGCGGCGGGGTCGGTGTTCAAGACATCTTGTTTGTTGATTCTCAGTCCGACTTCGACTACCTTGCCACGCAGCACGTCGGGAAAAGCGTTGTTCTTGCTGATTGCAGTTGCCGACTGTCCCTGCCGAATCCGACTCACATCCGACTCATATACTTCGGCTACCGCGACCATTTGTTGAGTTTGCCCCAGGCTAATGATGCCGTTTGTGCCGACTAATTCTCCCGCACGAGTATGAATTTTCAGCACTTGCCCATCTTGCGG
>JBBRVB010000450.1:0-3274 GCA_038247275.1 Chroococcales cyanobacterium | reverse complement strand
TCGTGACATATTGTCAACAAGTGCAGATTATTGACAACACGCGATCGACTGAAACCTCTGTTATTTCGTGGATTAGAGACTTAGCGTGAAAAGTCAGGTATACACAAGTACCCTCAGAGCGGTTTTCAAGCTATTTACCCAGGTATTTGGGGAAAATAGAGTTCTAAGCCACCCGATATACGGGTCGTTAAAGGGCTAGAAAACCTCAAACCCATACTGCTAAGACTTGTGTATACACGGTAGCTTTTTAAGGGGGATTTAGCGGATGCGCTCCCGCCTTTGTTCCCACGGCTCGGGTGACCCGAGACGACGACCATGGAAGCGCACCAAGCAGGGGGATTTCTAGGGTTTTCGCTTTTATCCGTAGATGTGTATACACCGCAGCCCTCAGGGAGAAGGACTTTAAATCCGGCTCCCTTCTCCCTGAGGGAGAAGGGTTGGGGATGAGGGCAATTAGCCTACGCTAAAAAGTGGGATGCTCCTTTGATTATTAACTAGGCAGGTTTCATTCAATTATCAATTATCAATTATCAATTATCAATTATCAATTATCAATTATTCCTGGCTGATTGCCGCTGATATATATTCAGCCGCCGATCGAACTAACGCGATCGAGTCTTCATAGAGCATTCGTTTGGGGCCAAGTAAACCTACGCTGCCGACTGGAATTAAATCTTGATGGTAATTAGTCGAAATTAATGTGCAAATTTGCATCGGTTTGAGCGGATTTTCAGCACCGATCCTAATTTCAACTTTAGACTGTCGATTGTCTAGCGTTCGATCGAGACTAGCGATCGAATTGAGATGTGGATTAAAAATCAACTCCCAAAGTTTATCCTGTTCTGATTCTAACAAATGTAGCAGAGTTTTGACTTGGTGTAATTGTGAAAACTCTGGCTGACCGAGCATTTCAGAGATGCCCCAAATCATAATTTGGGATGAATGAAGGGGTTTAGCTTGCCTAGATAGATCGGCAAGTAAGTTATTTACTAAACACACATATTGCTGAAGTTGAAATTTGTCTGGGCGAGATTCGGTACCGAGCAATTCGCTCCAATCTAATTTTAGTACTTCTAATAGCGATCGACCGCGTAGTTTACTATTTAAAAAGTTTGATACCGCTTGTAACTCGCGATCGAATGACTCCTCATCGAGTGTGGATAGCTCTGGCGGTAGCTGAATTAATAGTGATTGGGTTTCATAAGAATCCCACACAACAATTGCGATAATTTTATTGGCTTCAGCACGCACGAGCTGAAGATGCTTGACAGTCGAGCGGCGAGTTTGGGGGAGTGAGATCATCGCAATATAACCACTGAGCGTCGCCAATACTTCTACTGCACCGCGCATAATTGCTTCGATACTCCACCCGTCCCAATCGAGTTTATCAGCGAGTATTTCAGTAACTTGACGACCGATATCTGGTGATGGTTGAATCAATCGATCGACATAAACACGGTAGCCCGAATCAGAAGGAATCCTCCCAGCAGAAGTATGTGGTTGATATAAAAATCCAGCTTTTTCTAGCGTTGCAAATCCACTGCGAATTGTCGCCGGACTAATATTCAAATTGTAGCCATCTACTAGAGTTTTTGAGCCAACAGGTTCGGCGGTGGAAATATACTGACGGATAGTTGCCCACAAAATCTGTTGATGA
Source organism: Chroococcales cyanobacterium (assembly GCA_038247275.1). Classification (GTDB taxonomy): domain Bacteria; phylum Cyanobacteriota; class Cyanobacteriia; order Cyanobacteriales; family Chamaesiphonaceae; genus Chamaesiphon. Next base: position 1,617 of record JBBRVB010000450.1, on the reverse strand, counting down.
CGCTGATTTAAATCAAATGGCATAGTCTAATACCGCTGCACGGAATTACAAATTATGGTGGTTCTCTAGTAGCTGCGATGTCTGTGACCGATCGAAGTAGTAATCTGCCAAGGATTAGTTCCTCGCAAATGTTACCCGCTGTGAATAGAAAAATTTGGATCGATTATTCTCGTTAGATCTTGTCTACTTTGCCCATCGATACCCGTCAGAGAATACTATCCTAACCGATCTAAGCAAATGCTACCAAAATTTAGCCGGTTTTATTTAGTAGCTATTGGGAGACAACTAGACGAGCGGGTGCTTCCTCCCGTACCAGCGCATCGGGAGGGTGCGATGCCATGTACTGAGATTTAATAATTTGCTGTCTAGTATCTGGGCAAACTTGAATCTACCAAAGTGCTGTAAGCGTCAATACCCCCAATAATATTGCTAACTTGACTGAAACCCCGTTCGATCAGCCATTGGCACATCTGCGCCGATCGCATCCCATGATGACACAACACAACGGTTTCGGTATCTTTATCCAGTCGGGTATATATGTCTGGCGACCAGTCACCATGTTCGCTCAATGGTAGATTGATAAATCTCGGTAGTGCTACAACAGCTAGTTCCTGGGGTTCGCGGACATCCACAAACTGGCACTGTTGACGATCGTCTGCAAGTTTTGTGGCTAATTCAGTTACAGTAATTTCAGTAAAATTCATGAATCGATCGCTGAGTAGTAAAGCTAGTTTACCAGAAGAGAGCGGGAAGTCTGAAAGCCCTGTCTCTGTGCCTACGGCAGGCTTCGCCAACAGAGCAGGGATGAAAGACGACACGAGCGGCTTTAGCCGCTTACCGCCTTTTAACCAATGAGATTCTTTGAATGTTTCCATGATTTAAGCTACAATGGTCAGCGTAAGACTAATAGATCCGATGCTAGTTTTTGAGTTCAAAACCTACGGGAAACCTACTCAGTTCGCCGCCATTGACGATGCGATTCGTACTGTGCAGTTCATTCGGAATAAGTGTATCCGCTTCTGGCTGGATAATCCGAAAGTCAGCAAGTACGACTTGAGCAAGCAATGTGCAATTCTAGCGGCTGAGTTTCCGTTTGCTAACGAACTTAATTCGATGGCTCGTCAGTCTGCCGCTGAACGCGCCTGGGCTGCAATCTCTAGGTTTTATGACAACTGTAAGAAAAAAGTAGCTGGACTTAAAGGGTTCCCCAAGTTCCAGAAAGATAACCGTTCCGCCGAATATAAAACCACTGGATGGAAACTTGCAGACGACCGTAAATCAATCACCTTCACTGATAAGAAAGGTATTGGCAGATTAAAAATGAAAGGTACTCGTGACCTGAATTTCTATCAGCCAGACCAGATTAAGCGAGTGAGATTGGTTAAACGTGCTGATGGCTATTATGTTCAGTTTTGCATCCAAGCTGACAGAGAGGAAGTAATCGAACCAACGCACAGAACCATCGGTTTAGATGTTGGCTTGGAATCTTTCTACACTGATTCGCTGGGTAACAAAGTTGAAAATCCTCGGTTCTATCGAACTGGCGAACAGAAGACGCGTCGGTCGCAAAGACTAGTTTCACGCAAGGTCAAAGGCTCTAGCAATAGACGTAAGGCT
>JBBRVB010000449.1:0-3276 GCA_038247275.1 Chroococcales cyanobacterium | reverse complement strand
TCACTATTTAGCTTCCTGATTGGGTTTCGAGGTCGATTTCCTAACATTTTAGAATTGGGGTGGGTGAAAATTGAAGCTGTTAGTAACTAATCTATCGATCGATTGAGTGCAGCCAGTTCTATCGATCGAATGTGATTTTAGATCTTCCAGAGTGATAGAAGAGGGCTAACCGGTAAACAGCTCACAAGCGATATATACTGATGTCGATTGCACCGATTCTAATAACTTTGCCCAGCCCCAATCATCGATTTGTTCTACACACTCTTGATACTTGATGGCATCCGTAGGAATGAGAGCCATTAACATTTCAACTGCAACTTGACTCAGGATTTCGGCGATCGCATTTGCGCCGACTAGATCCCCACCTTTGACTAATTTACTCTTCTGGGCGACGATCTGACAAGCCTCTCGAATGGACTGTGCCGCCGCTTGTTTGGTGGTAATGTCATTACTAGCCAATTGGGTAAAGTAACGCTCGATCGAGTCCCATTCCGGTCGAAGATTGCGAATTAATAACTCTACCGTTCGTAAATAAATTCCCAGATCGATAATTAGATCGGTGGCTTTTGCCTGTCTCGCCAAAAATAGTCCGCCAGCTAAGACTAATTGCGGGCAAGTATAATTAAAAGCATCGCCAATTTTTCCCCATTTTCGATATAAATCTGCCGTACTTAATTGCTGATAGCGAGGATTTATTTGTAATGATAAGCTAACTGGAAAATAACTAGCAACTAGATCGAAATCTGGTTGAATAGTAAGAATTTGAGTGCGGTTGTAGTTAGATTGTGTGCCGAGCTTTATCTTTTGTATTTCCAGTCGATCGAGTATTTTTTCACCATAAGTATGAGCTTCGATGCCGATACTCATCTCTGCTAGCGATTTGAGTGGAGTGGTACGATCGGTGATGGGGATTTCAATTCGTTGATATAATTCTCCAAACTGATTGCCGCCTTGAGTCAGGGCAATAAATGGAATTGAATAGTTGTGCTTATCATCATCGGGGACGGGAAATTCATCGCCCCACATCGTCAACAATAACGGTGGACTCCAATATTCATTTTGGAGTTCTCTCGCGATCGATTGAATCGCAATCGGACACCAAGCAGTCTCTGGTAGATAATTTTCGACTTGCCCAATTTCGACATCCCAGCAATAAGCCAACAGCTCATCAGCCACCCCAAACGGGTAAGGCAAGCCCGCCATTTGCCCAATTTGGGTATTGACATCGATATAGAGATCGCGCTTGGGTAAGGCTTTTTTCATCTCGCGATCTTGGGTGGCGATCCGATCGAGTAATTCTTTGCGCTGTTGAGATTTGAAAAACCATAGGGGATATAATGAGCCGATCGCGGTAGTGACAATTTGGATATAGCGATCGAGATCGAGATGAATAATCCGTTGAATCAAAGACTTCCGATCCACACCTGTCAATTCTAATGCTGGCGGGTGAATTCCGACCCACAAATCTTTGATTTGAGCTAGACTTTCCTGACTGCTAAAACTGTCCCAACCGCCATTAAGTGCAACTAGTTGGATGGCGTAATCACCCCACTGTTCGAGATAACGATCGTACTTACTATCCTTTTTACCGCGCCTAGCTTCAGGTTCGAGCGTTTTGTGTCGATCGATCGCCAGATCCAAGAGTTTATTCAATCTACTTAATAAGTTATTCGGCGCATCCAAACCGTAGAAACTCCGGCATTGATAGATCGAATTGAGCGGACTTTCACCTTTGTCTACTGACTTACCACAAAACCAAATTTCCCAGGCTTTTTTGCTCAAACCAACTACTGGTTCTCGATCGATTTCACCAGTAGGTTTGGCAAATAAACTACTCAACTGAAGATCGGCTACCAATTGCCGTACCGGATAGCGATGTTCTTTGCCCCCCAGTTCTCTCAATTGCGCCAGCACCACCATCCACCGCAGGTGATCTGCCAGTAGTTTGGGGATCTGCATTGACTGGCTTTGTTTGGTAGTGGCGATCGCAGGTGGGTGGGGCATGAGCGTCAAGATGGTGTCGAGCAGTTATACTCGATCGAGGTGTTTAGAGGAATCGATCGCCACGATGAATGAGGAACTATATGTCTTTGTCTACGGGACTCTCAAGCCTGGAGCAGCCAACTTCGAGCGTTATTGTGGCAATCGAGTCATTACTAGTCGGCGTGCTCAGATCGAGGGGAGTCTGTACGATCTACCCGCATTGGGTTATCCCGGCGCAATTCATGGCAACAGCCAAGTACATGGATTTGTGCTCTCATTCGATCGCCCGACAATATTAGCAGAGTTAGACGAACTTGAAGACTTTCAGCCGCACCGAAATCCCGCAGAAAATGATTATAACCGCGAATCGATCGTGGCATATCTAGCTGCCGTTGGTGTAACCTCTTCTCCTTTGGAGAATCGAACCTCTAGTGTAGTGGCTTGGGCTTATTTTATGAATCCAGAGCTAGTGCGACGATCTGGCGGTATTTATCTACCTGATGGCTGGTGGGAGCCAAAACTCGATCGATAGCTATTCCCTCGACGGTATAATTATGAGAGACTCTTATCTTTTGTTATCGAGATCTGTCCGGTCGAGCTAAAAATGTTTAGAATCGAGTTACTCAAACTTCGTTTCAGGACAACATCATGGCAGTCAAGCAACAGTTCACCAGTTTTGAAGACGCGATCGCTAATAGCGAACTACCAATTTTAGTTGATTTTTATGCGACTTGGTGCGGCCCTTGTCAGATGATGTCCAAAATCCTGGAACAAGTCAATATCGAACTTAATGGACAAGTACGAATTATGAAGATCGATACCGATCGATATCCTAAGATTGCCTCTAGTCACCAGATCCAAGCCTTACCGACTTTGGTAATGTTCAAAGGTGGGCAATCTGTCGATCGGATTGAAGGTGTCTTAACCGCCGAGCAGTTAATCGATCGGATCGGTAAATTTTTATAGCTGTAGATCTTCAGAGATGGCTACTAGATTAGGATTGGGAGCGATCGATCGCTCCCAATCATCATTCCACTCTAATCAGCAATACTCACCAATTTACTCGGAATCAGAGGGGCGACGATCGCCGCTTGTGTCTTTTCAGATGTCAACCGTGCATATAGACTAGTCTGTGTACTCTGAGCGGCAACAGTCGTCGGTAACGCTTCACGCAAATGCATGGCGACAGCAACTGTCGTTCGATCGTAAGTTTGAGTCACTAGCTTGGGATACAAACCAATCCCAATAATCGGCACTAATAAGCACAACGAGATCGCCAATTCACGCGGTTGG
>JBBRVB010000448.1:0-3300 GCA_038247275.1 Chroococcales cyanobacterium | reverse complement strand
TCTGCATTTGCTCGATAACTTCATTACCGGATGCTTGAAAATTATCGGTATTAATCTTGATTCGGAACTCCTGACTCTCGACTGGCTCTTGGAGATTGGCGATTAGATCGGTTAATGATTTTCCGACTAATTTAGATTTAGCAAGCTCGATTAAGAGTTTACTGACTAAATATGCACCATCATCGAGAAAGTGATTTTCTTTCATCGCTGCATGTCCAGAAGTCTCGATCGCCACCCACGATTCTTTACCCTCTTTATTCAACCGGATCGATTCAGTAATAACATTTTTATAGCCACGTTTGAATCGATGATGGGTTCCCCCTAAATCTTGCTCGATAAATTGTGTTAAGCCATCCGAAGTAATCGAATCAGTCACAATCGTAGAGCTAGGATGTTCCTGTAAAACGATCGCGCTAATCAATCCGATTAAGCGATTGCGATTGAGTTCTTTCCCCGTACTATCTACCGCCGCCGATCGATCGACATCCGTATCAAAGATAATCCCAAAATCAGCCTGATGCTTGATTACAGCTTGACAAATTGCCGCCATTGCGGTCGGATCTTCAGGGTTGGGAACGTGATTGGGAAATGTGCCATCTGGCTCTAAAAACTGGCTCCCAGTCGTGTCTGCACCTAAAGGTTGCAACACGCGATCGGCATAAAATCCGCCCGCACCATTACCCGCATCAACAATAATTTTCAAACCGGATAATGGTCGATCGAAATTAGTGGGATGATTGACACTCGATCGAATTTGTTCGACAAATTGGTTGGCATATACCGACATAAAATCGCGATTGGTAATCGTTCCCTTCACTGATGCAATCTCAAATTGATTAGTTGCAGCCAACGCCAGAATATTGGTAATATCTTTCTTTTCTAAACCACCTTGCGCGGTAAAAAACTTGAAACCATTCCGATTGAATGGTAAATGACTTGCGGTGAGCATAATCGCCCCATCACACTCAAATCCAGGGGTAATCGTACTCATGAACATCGCCGGAGTCGAAGCCATCTCAAAATCATGAGCCTGACTTCCAGCGTCGGTAATCCCATCGAGCGTCGCTGACATCAATGCCGACCCCGACAACCGACTATCCCGTCCAACTGCTACAATCAGTTCGGTGCTGGGCTTATTTACCTGGCGCGAGAGCCACATCACAAAGGCTTGTCCGAGGATTGTGGCGACTTCGGGGGTAAGATTGACATTTTCATCTTTTACGCCCTCTAGGGCAATCCCGCGAATGTCCGAGCCATTTTGTAGCTTGTTCCAATTAAAATTTTGCTCGATCGCCATTTGGAGTCAAACTCGCTATTTTCCATACCTATAGCTAAAATACTCTAAAATAAGTGGCGTAACCCATGCACTTTCTAAAATCTTTTGGTGTTTTCACCCACTACTCATAAAAACTTGTGGTTTGAGCGATTGATGGCGATTATTGCCTCGATCGGGCTTATAGTATCGATATTCGACCTTACCTATATTCCCTGTCGCGATTTTTACTTCCGCAATTTGCCAATTGTCGTCCAAACATACGATCGTGTCAAAGGGATTGAACCCAATCGGGAAACCGAGCGTTATCTCAAGGCTGTCGAACAACTCAAACTCACAGTCAAGCAAACTGGATTAGCTGCTGCACCCGCTCAAAGCCAGCTCCAAGAATTAGCAGCTTTAAGTGTGAGCCTGATTCAAGATAATCCGTTTCAAGTAGCTGGTAAAACTGGAAATTTAGAGAAAATCAAAAATGATATTCGCGATCGCGTCCAGAATCAATCAGCCAAAGGTGCATTTGCGACCTTCTGGAGTCAAGCTTATCTTACTAAAGCTGGTTGGGATCGAGAAATTCAATTTTACGATCGCCGAATTAAGCCGTTACTCGTTACCAATTATTATCGGCGGCTAAATGAATCTGGTAACTATGTCGATAACTTTTGGCAAATCGATATTATTTTTATTAGTATCTTCGCAGGTGAGTTACTAGGAAGAATTTATTTTCTTCGTCGTCGCAATCGTCAACGTAGTTGGCAACAGATCGTTATTCGTCGCTGGTACGATCTGATTTTAATCTTACCGTTTGCCCAGTTTCTACGGATAATTCCGGTCATCATTCGACTCCAGCAAGCCAAGCTAATTAATCTCACTCTAGTTAAGTCGGAACTCAATCACTTATTTGTCAGACAAATTGCCAGTGAACTAACTGAAACGGTGGTATTGGAAGTATTGCAACAAACCCAAGGTGCCATTAGGAATGGACAGATGACTCGCGTTGTCCGTAGCTATCTCAACACGCCACATATTGACTTAAATAATATCAATGAGATTGAAGTTTTAATCGAGCTACTATTAGAAATACTTGTTTATCGGGTCATCCCCAAAATTCAACCAGATCTAGAAGCAATCTTGCGGCACTTATTCCAAAAAGCCCTGTCAGAATCTCCCGCATATCGTAATCTTAAACTGCTCCCAGGGATCGGCGAATTGCCAGCTCAAGCGATCGATCGTGTCGTCAAGGAAATTTCAGCATCTATCTACACCGCCCTCACTAAAGTATTAGAAGACCCCAACAGTGCCAAACTCAGCCGTCGGCTTGCTGAAAACATGACCAAATCGATCGGGGATGAAATGCAGCGGGGACAAACAATTATTAAAATTGAATCTCTCATCTACGATCTCCTCGAAGAAGTCCGAGTCACATACAGTAATAGTAATAATAAGTAGATCTAAATCTACGATCTATCCACTAATTCACACCCATAACTATGTCCCTTTCCATTGGTTGTGCTGTATGGTCTTATCCTGGTTGGGTGGGTGAAGTTTACCCACCTAAAACACCATCAAAAGAATTTTTGCGCGTATATAGCCGCCACTTCCCCGCAGTTGAAGGCAACACCACTTTTTATGCTACTCCCGATCGAGCGACAATCGATCGCTGGATCTCTCAAACTCCGCCAGAATTCAAATTTTGCCTCAAATTTCCCCGCGCAATCACTCATAATGGATTACTCGAACCTTACCTACTCCAGGCGCAAGCATTTATTACGCAGATACAAGCATTGGGCGACAGGTTGGGGGTCATGTTTATTCAATTACCACCAAATTATTCACCGAGCATCGGATTTGCAGATTTAAGTAACTTTCTAGCTCAGTTACCGCGTCGAGATGTAGATATTGCCCTTGAAGGTCGTCATCTAGATTGGTTTAAATCACCCCCTCAAGAGCGGTTAGCCGAGTTATTGATACGCTTGGGTGTGGGGCGAGTTATTCTCGATTCTAGACCTATTTATGAGGCAGCTAAAAGT
>JBBRVB010000447.1:0-3304 GCA_038247275.1 Chroococcales cyanobacterium | reverse complement strand
GGTGGGACGATGACATTGTGCCCGAAATCGGTGCCACACACGCCGCAATGGGAGCACCCATCGAAGGAACAGTCGGGGACGATACCAGCGGCGAGGGCGCGTTCTAGGTCGTCTTGGAGCCACTTTTTATCGATACCTGTATCGAGGTGATCCCAGGGGAGGGGGGCGTTGAGGTTGTGGGGGAGTATCGCCAAAGGCGAGGCTATGCCAACGACTTCGCTTACTGACAAGGGCGTGATTGAGGGCAATTCCAGGGATTCTGTTGCTGTTGCTGTTGGGGTGGCTTCACCTGCGGCAATGCGTGGTTTGAGTTTTGGGGCGCGGCTATTGACTACAAATCTTGGAGTTTCTGCTGATGGGGTGATTGGCTCCGTTTGGAGATCTGAATCCCCCAACCCCCTTAAAAAGGGGGCTTCGGAAGTAAGGGGATTCACACCAATTTCGCGGCTCTCTAGAGCAACCCTTTCCAAGGGGGGGTGGGGGGATTCATTATCCTCAAATACATTCCATTCGCCATTTTCGACGCGGCGATATTTCCAGTCTAAACCAGCTTCATCGATCGCTTGTGCCCATGCGCCATAAGCTTTATCCAGATTTTCCCACCACGCATCCATCCCCGCACCAAGTTCCCAGGCGCGTTCGATCACAGGTGCTAAACTTCTGTCGCCCCGTCCGACAAAATCTTCCATTGCCGAGATCCGCACGTCGGTATAATTGACCTTAACGTTGCGGAGATCGTGGAATTCGTTGCGGAGTAACCGTTGTTTGCGGGCAAATTCAGTAGTCGAAACGGAATGCCATTGGAAGGGGGTATGGGGTTTGGGGGTGAAGTTGGAGATGGTGATATTGAAATTCAACGTGCGTCTACCCTTCGCCCAACATTCCTGTTTGAGCCAGCGCACGGTTTCGGCAATCCCGACGACATCGACATCGGTTTCCCCTGGTAAACCGATCATAAAGTAGAGCTTGATCTTATCCCAACCCTGCTCGAAGCCCGTTTTCACGCCACGCAGCAATTCTTCATTCGTCAAACCCTTATTAATAATATCCCGCAACCTTTGGGTACCCGCTTCCGGCGCGAAAGTTAAACCACCCTTGCGCGTACCACCGATGATGTTGGCAATATCTTCATCAAATCTATCTACCCGCTGACTGGGGAGGGAGAGCGAAATATTCTCATCCTTGAGCCGATTTTTGATTTCCAATCCCACAGCGGGAAGCGCGAGATAATCCGAGCAACTGAGCGAGAGCAGCGAGAACTCATCATAACCCGTCGATCGCATTCCAGTCTCGATCGCATTAATTACTGCTTCCGGCTCCACATCCCGCGCAGGGCGAGTCAACATCCCAGGCTGACAAAAGCGACAACCACGGGTACACCCACGCCGAATTTCAATCGTAAGCCTGTCGTGTACGGTTTCGACATAAGGCACCAACCCGATCGAGTATGCTGGAATCGGGGTAGCTACTCGTCTGAGGATACGTTCGGGTACATCGGGATGATTGGGCTTGACGCTCCCATCAGGATGCAAATCGTAAAATTGGGGCACATATACGCCAGGAACCTGCGCCAGATCTAATAATAAATCGCGCCGACTCAGCCCTGCATTTTTGCCATCTTCAACTACCAACCCAATTTCTGGTAATAACTCTTCCCCATCCCCCAAGGCGATAAAATCAAAGAAATCCGCGTATGGTTCGGGATTCGATGTTGCCGTTTGTCCGCCTGCAAAAATCAGCGGGTAATTACCCAACCCCCGTTCGCGCCACGTCAGGGGAATTCCCGCCAGACTCAACATTTCTAAGATATTCGTCGCGCCCAATTCGTAGCTGAGACTAAAACCGAGGATATCGAATTCCGCGAGGGACTTCTGCGACTCCACCCCAAATAATGGAGTCTGAGTATCGCGTAATTTCTGCGCTAAATCTGCTGCGGGTAGATAGGCTCGATCGCACAATTGGCGCGGCTGGGCATTGATAATACTGTAGAGGATAATATGCCCCAGATTGCTCGCCCCTACTTCGTAGATCTCTGGATATGTCAGTGCCCACCGGACTGTCGCACTCTCCCACGGTTTATGCACCGCACCGAGTTCGTTACCGAGATAACGCGCGGGTTTGAGGATTTCAGGAGTAATGAGACTATCTACTGCAACTGCCACGATTTTGCCTCTGTTTTACGTTTGACTGGGCGATTATCTATCGTAGCGCGGATCTGATGATGTGGGATTGGGTTGAAAATCTGTAATTATCACCAGAGGCACTGAGTATCTTAGTTTTTTAATCTAACATTGTTACTTTCACACCAGAAATGGGTATTTTAGTAAGGTAGATCGACGATTACAAGTGTACGATTAGCAAGTATGAATTTTCTTCTATTTATATGTATTATGACTGCAATTATAATCTGGGGTAATAGCTTAGTTGCAAAGCAGAAAATATTATTTGAACAATATGTGAAAAGTAAGACGTTATTAAGAGAAAATCTAGATGATGTTATCCGAAGAGAAGCTTTTTTAAGAGATGCACGAGCTTATTATCAAGCTAGAAATCCTGGTGCAGCCAATGAAATGAAAAATGAGATGATTGTAACAAATGAGCTGAACGCTTTAACTCGAACTCAGCTTCATCAGCACATCAAGGCAGAAAAAATAACAAACATTAATAATAACTATCACTTGCCAAAACCAATAGAAGAGGATAATAGTATTGACAAGATTGAAAGAAAAATATTAACTATTTGTGCAAATAAAGAGGATGGAGCTTCAATTGTAGACATAATTACTGCAACAAGAGCACCTAGAATTAAGATTATTCCTATTCTTGAGCAACTGCAAAAAGACGAGCTAATCGTAGTCGATAACAATGAAGAGGGAACTGTTATCTATAAACTTTACTAATTTATAGATTATAAATCAACTTGAGATCGGGGTTGGGATTTAGGGACTCGATCGATATTTAATTGTGCCCACTTACTTAGCTACTAACCATTCACATAATGAGGCAATTTGTTCATTGCTGGTTAAATTGGCACACTTTGCCAGATCTCCGCTTGGATACTGAGAAAATATTTCGATTGACATCGCGGATTCAATCGCAGCACCTATAAACATCAACGGTAGTCGATCGAGAACCTTCCTAACTCGACTTAAGCTGTCAAACATTTAAATCACACTATTTGCAGTCTATATCGCTTGCTGTGAGCGATTCAGCCAAAAGTTTTAGATGTAAAACAGCTTATTCGTCGCGCCCAATTCATAGATGAGACTAAAACCAAGGATATCAAATTCGGCGAGGGATTTCT
>JBBRVB010000446.1:0-3326 GCA_038247275.1 Chroococcales cyanobacterium | reverse complement strand
TTGCTGAAGATCGGTGACGATCGTATCTAATTTATTGGCAAATTCTGGCGTAAAAATAACATTGGGTTGGTTGAGTTTATTTAATAACTCCCAGTAGGATTGTAACCGATCGAGTTTGGTCTGTAAGTCTTGTTCTAGCTGCTGGATATAGCCGCAGTGGCGACAATTATCGCCGGGTTGATGCTCAGATCCCAGGGGTGGATTTAGTAAGTAGCTAAATTTTTGTTCGGCACACGCCAATTCCCAGGTACGGCGGAGTAAATTGAAGCGGTGACTGAGTTCAGTGAGTTGATGGGGATAGAGTTTTTTACTTTTGTGGACGATCGTTTCGGGAACGCTGATTTTACCAAAGTCGTGGAGTAATGCGGCGTAGCGGATTTCTTGAATTTGACGATCTGTAAATCGCAGCGATGCGAGGATGCCCGATTCGACGCTATTGACTTCTTGACTTAGGCGCACGCTCAATTTGGCGACGCGCTCGGAATGTCCGGCGGTAGTGGGATCGCGGTTTTCGATGACTTGTACGGAGGCGGTGATAAATCCAGCGAAGAGTTCTTCGATGCTGTCTAAGAGGTGGTTGCGCTCGATCGAAATTGCGGCTTGGGAAGCGAGGGAGCGGACGATTTGCTGTTCCCAGTCGGAATAAGGTTGGGTAATCGAGAGGGCATTATCTGGCGTAATCTGGAGAGCGGCGTTGAGTTTGCGATCGATCAGTTGGAGGACACCAATTGTTTCGCCGTCACGATTTTGCATCGGTAATACCAGCACAGAAACGGTGCGGTAGGCGAACTCTAGATCGAAATGTCGATCGAATTTGTAGGGAACGTCATCTGTCAGTGCGTAAGCGTCGGGAATATTGAGACTTTCTCCGGTAGTTGCTACATATCCAGCCAGACTTTCAGGATTGAGGGGAATGCTCGCAAATTGTAAGGAAAGATTGGGGAGGGAGTCAGTTTGTGCAACTTTAAAGATTAACTTAGGTTCGCCGTGGCTGCGATCGATTAGATATACGCTACCTGCGTCGCTACAGGTAATTTCGCGACTTTTAGTTAAGATCAGGTCGAGTAATTCAGTGAGATTGAGACAATCGGACAGTGCCGTCCCAATCGCGAGTAATTGGGCGATCGTGTTCCGTTCGGCGGCGATACTGGTAAGTGAGTCTGATAAGATTACCACTCGATCGTCGGGGCGATTATTGACATCAATATATTCAGGTTGGAAATTTGCCATCGATTTTCTACAGAAGATACTTTGCTAGCGAGTCGATCGCAGATCGCCCTAGTTCAATTACTATGGATTTGCGGATTGATAGGACTGGTCGATTTTAAAAATATCGGATCGTATTTTAAGTTAGCAACACTAAGACGATCGATGTCTAGCTCCTGATTATATCAAACCCAAAATGAGCCACCAAATTACCACCATGATGTCAATATCGATCGAGACTCAAATTACGGCGGTAACGGTTTATACCGATCGAGCATTAGTGACTCGTCAAGGCACGATTGAGCTGACTGGCACCGAGCGCGAATTGAGAGTGAGTAACTTACCAATTACCCTCGATCCTGCCTCCGTGCGCGTTAGTGGTAAAGGTAGTATTGCTGTCAAGTTGCGAGGTGTGACAGTCGATCGTCAATATACCACCGAACCCGTCGCCGATCGAATCGCCCAACTGACAGCGCAACTCGATCGTTTAGGAGCCGACAACCGCCGTCTTCAATCCCAAATCGATACGATTAAGCTTCAACGGGAACAGCAGGAGTCCCCACCCTCAGTGGAATGGAACGACGCGCGATAGCAAGGCGTGTAATGTAGCGGGGTGGGTCGGACAAGCGAGTGAGAGACGAGTCCCATCCCCGAAGCGAAACCAACAAGCGCAGCTCTTGGTAGTGAAGGGGATGGGCGAGGAGCGAACAAATACGCCATTGTACGGAGCAAATATCTCAATACATGAGATATTATGTAGCTATGAAACAAGTCCTGACAGTATCCTGCAAGCTCCAAGCAACGCCTGAACAGTCCGCCAAGATTGACGGAACTCTTCAGGCGTTTGCTGCTGCTTGTGGCTATGTGAACGAAACTGTGCAGCCAAATCTCACAAATGAGTTGGCGATTCAGTCCTTGGTTTATCACGATGTCAGGGCTAAGTTTGGGCTTTCGGCTCAGTTGGCAATCCACGCAATTAGACGAGTTTCTGGTAACAGGAAGACGGCTAAAAAAGATGGTAAACCAGTTGGGAGCTTTGCCCCTACTAGTGCCACCTACGACCCCCGTACTTTCTCTTTCAGGGAAAAGGACTGGACTGTAAGCTTGACAACTATCGATGGTAGAGAGCGATTCGCGCTGGCTATCGGCAACTATCAGATCGGATTGTTGAAGGGACAAAAACCTAAAACAGCGACTTTGTGCAAGCGCAAAGATGGTAGTTACTACCTGAATATTCAGCTCGAATCTACGCCACCAGAGCCAGAGAAAACCTCTAAAGTTTTGGGGTGTGATTTGGGCAGAACCGATATTGTTGTTACTTCCGAAGGAGACAAATTTAGCGGTAAAGAAATTACCAGAATTAGGGAGTGTTACGCCAGTTTGAGAGCGAACATCCAACAAAAGGCCACGAGAGGCACCAGAAGTACTCGACGCAGATGTCGAGAATTGTTGAAACGGTTGTCGGGCAAGGAAAAACTCTTTCAGGAATTGGTAAACCACACCATCAGCCACAGATTGGTAGCTAGGGCTAAATCGAGCAGCCAAGCTATTGCTTTGGAAGACTTGACCGGAATTAGAGAGCGTACCAACCAACTTCCCCGCAGTAAGAAAGAGCGGCGACTGAGTAATAGTTGGGCGTTTTTCCAGTTGCGGCAATTCCTGATCTACAAAGCAATTAAGCATGGCGTACATCTCGTATTTGTCGATCCTAGATACACCAGCCAAACTTGCCACAATTGCAATCATATCCACCCTGTTCGCGGTGAATCTTATCGGCAAGGGAAGAAGTTTATTTGTGGACATTGTGGCTGGATTGGTGATGCGGATTATAACGGCAGCAAAAATATTGCTGCTCTTGGGGTGCTTGTAAACGCGCCTGAAGGTTCGGGGCTTTGCTGTTCTTTGAGCAGTCATGTCTCAGGGCTATTGAAAGCCCCACCCTCATTCATGAGCGCGTAGCGCGATTGAATAGGGTGGGGTAGTTTACTCCAACTTTATCCAAGGCTTGCGCGAGCAAACTCAAGCATCCTTTTCCCGGAGCCTCGCCCGCCAGCAAATCGGGCTAGAAGACACCCAAAAATTCCTGGACTTCATCGGTACCAAAACTAGCGAATACGCCA
>JBBRVB010000445.1:0-3356 GCA_038247275.1 Chroococcales cyanobacterium | reverse complement strand
GTATTTGCCAACACGATAAAAATATCTAAAGGCTGAATAATTTTACTCAAAGCATCAGGGCTAAATATTGCCCCAGGTACTGCCGTAGATAAGGATTTACCGAGCAGCGTTCCCGCAATGGATTCGGCACCCATCACACTCGATCCCATCCCCAGGATCGAACATAGTAACCCCCAACGCACAATTTGGATCGTCTCAGCTTTTGTGGGGCGGAGATCGGGGTTTTTAAGCTTGCGGGAGACGATCACATACCGAAATGACCAGTAAGTGCTGCCGTAGAGGATCAGCAAGCCACCGATGGCAAACAGCAAACTACCACCCGTACCGGGATTGCTCGCGCCCGTACTAGCAACCGGTAGGGAAAATAAAAAAATCAAACTAGATATCACCGCCAGCACGAGTTGCAGCCAAAAACCCGTCCAGCCGACTCGCCGGAGTTGAGCGGCAATTTTTCTGACAGCCTGTGATGTATTACTGTTAATTTCGAGGTCGGACATAAATAATAATTAAGAAATTAGTAAGAAAGTCGAATAATTATCCCTTGGCGTAAATTGAATGAGTTAAGCTAAAAACTGAGTATCTAAAATTTGCTCAAACAATTTTTCAACCCCGTTACCCACAGAAATTGTTTTCCTGTCTTGCTTAGAGCGACCGATCTCGGTCTGTTTTCCTCAGTGCTGACGCTATCGACGTTGCATCTGGCTTTAGAGCTGGATAAGGATTAGATCGAACACCAATATTATAAGGTGGTAACAGCTATGAACTTTGAAGATATCTATTGCTTTTTCCGCAATCCGCCACCACTGTATCTAAATCAGGAGTTAGCGGTTTGCTATATTCTCGATATTTTGCTCCAGGGTGATTCTTATGGTACTGAATTGATTGCTAGATTGGAGCATGAATCTTCAACCTATCGGCTCTCAGATACCGTTTTATATAGTGCGATTAAGTTCTTGGAAGCCAATGGTACTATTGTTGGCTACTGGAAAAAAGTTGAAGGTCGCGGCCGTCCGCGCCGGATGTATCAGATTGATGCTGAATGGACAGCTAAAGCCAAGGAACTCGCGTATTTTTGGAAACGGTATGCTGATACTCATTCTATCCCCTCTGACACCACATCTTTCGATAGTGCGCGACTATCGATCGGTAGTTAGCAATTAAAGAATCAGGATGGTGAAAAGTCACTGCTACTCGTTGGCGCACTTGCGATCTGTGCGTAGTCGCTGGCGTTGGCAGATCCTACCGTCAGGTAGTAGCTCGTCCACTAGAAAGTCGATTTGCAGGTGCTGTGCCTGCTTTTTTATTGGTCGAATGTGTTAGCTTAAAATTGCCGAATTGACGGTCTAGATCGTCAGTAAGCTGACATCTGATGCTAACTTAGCGGATAAATTTACTGCGGTCTCGCTACTGGTAAATGAACGCTCGATGTAACTGTCAATACTGCTGCCGATCGAGATACTACACTACAATTATGCTCAGTGCGAGCTGTCAACTGAATTAATAATGGCTACCAAACGGATTTTACTCTGGTATCGTAACGATTTGCGTTTGCACGACCATCAACCGCTAACGCAGGCTCTCAATGAGGGTGCTAGCATAATTCCATTCTATTGCTTTGACGATCGCCATTTTGGACAGACACGGTTTGGGTTTCCCAAAACTGGTGCATTTAGAGCGCAGTTTTTGCTCGAAAGTCTTGCCGATTTGCAGCATTCGCTCCAAACTTGCGGTAGCGATCTCGTGATTAGACGTGGTGCGGCTGAAGTCGTCATTCCCGAATTAGTTACTCAATTGGGAATTACTGATGTTTATTATCATCAGGAAGTCACCGCCGAGGAATTAGCCGTTACCAAGCCGCTCGAAGCCCAGCTCAAGGCGATGAATGTCAACCATCGATCTTTTTGGGGTCACACCCTCTATCACATCCAGGATCTACCGTTTGGCTTACCAAATATCCCAGAACTCTTTACCAAGTTCCGTAAGGATGTCGAGCGAGATAGTCAGATTCGATCTTGTTTGCCCACCCCGACTACTTTGCCCCCACTTCCAGCAGATCTCGACCTGCACAAGTTGCCTAGCTTGGCCGATTTGGGGCTAGCAGCACCCGAATCTGACTCGCGGGGTGTATTGGCATATCATGGCGGAGAAATGGCAGGAATCGCCCGATTAGATGAGTATATCTGGCAACATGACCGGTTACGCATCTATAAGGAGACTCGCAATGGGATGTTAGGTGCTGATTATTCTTCTAAATTTTCGGCTTGGCTGGCTTTGGGCTGTCTTTCGCCGCGCTATATTGCCGCGCAAGTCGGGAAATATGAGGATGAGCGGATTGAAAATGATTCAACTTATTGGTTGATTTTCGAGCTATTGTGGCGGGATTATTTTCGGTTTATTTGCGCCAAACATGGTGTCAGTATGTTCAAATTATCGGGACTTCAAGGTGTCGATCTGAGTTGGAAACAAGACTGGGAGCGATTCGATCTGTGGCGGGAGGGGAAAACGGGATTTCCGCTGGTAGATGCGAATATGCGAGAGCTGGCGGCGACTGGCTACATGTCCAATCGCGGTCGTCAAAATGTAGCGAGTTTCTTGACTAAAAATCTTGGTATCGATTGGCGGATGGGTGCCGAATGGTTTGAATCTGTACTAATTGACTATAATGTTTGTAGTAATTGGGGAAATTGGAACTATACGGCTGGTGTAGGTAATGATGCACGCGGTTTCCGCTTTTTCAATATTATCAAACAGTCCAATGACTACGATCGCGAAGGTAAGTACGTCAAACACTGGCTGCCAGAACTAGAAGGAGTTCCCGCCGCCAAAGTTCACGAGCCTTGGAAACTTTTACCGATCGAACAACAACGTTTTGGTGTTAATATTGGTGTCGATTATCCTCAGCCAGTGGTCGATTTGTTTAAGTCTGCCCGCACGAATGAACTGATCTATAATATGGCTTTTAATATGCCGACTATTTCTAGCGATCGATCTGTACCAAAACGCCGTTCTAAGTAGATGAAGATAAATGTATCTGAGCAATTAGTACAGCCTCAATTGTAGATGGTGGGCAGTGCCCACCCTACTTCTGACTTATCTAATACAATACCTAAGCAGGCAGAAGCGATCGCTGACAACTTGGGCAAACAGCATGAATTGTTAACTGGCAATCGAGCAGATGATAACCTTCTTTCTTAGAAGTTTTGTCGCCGATTTTCAAGACTGATTCATTCTTAAACTCGATCGTTTGATTACATTTGACGCAGATCAGATGGTGGTGGTGGTGGTAGGGCTGATTGATTTCATAATGTTTGTGATCCTCAGCTAGCTCCAGTTCGCGCAAAATCCCCATCCGCGCC
>JBBRVB010000444.1:0-3392 GCA_038247275.1 Chroococcales cyanobacterium | reverse complement strand
GCTAAACTTGTTTATAATTCGCCAGTAAATACTAACGTTGCGGGGCCAGTCATCAAAATGCGATCGCTTTCGGCTGACCAATGGATTTTGAGATCGCCTCCAGGCAGATTTACCGTACAGGTGCGATCGCAAAGATCGTTTAACACAGCAGCCACGACCGTCGCACAAGCACCTGTACCGCAAGCGAGAGTCGCTCCTGCGCCACGTTCCCATACACGCATTTTCACATAGCCGCGATTAACTACTTCCACAAACTCCGTATTTGTGCGTTTGGGGAATACAGGATGATGTTCAAAGAGAACGCCAATTTCCGCTAAAGGAATTGCATCGACATCATTAACAAAGATCATGCAGTGGGGATTGCCCATGCTAACTGTCGTGACATTCCAAGTTTTACCACCAACTTCGAGAGGATGATTGACAACTTTGCGATCGCTTTCCCCCAAAGTCGTAGGAATCTCAGCTGCGGTCAAAAATGGCTTGCCCATATCCACAGTTACCTGTCCATCCTCATCTATTTGCGGCACGATCAAACCTGCCCCAGTTTGAATCTGATACTTGCCATCAGTAGTTGGGATATCTAAGTCCTGCATGAATTTGGCTAGGCAGCGAATTCCGTTACCACACATCTCTGGTTCAGAACCATCGGAATTAAAGATCAGCATCCGATGTTCGCTGTTTGCCTCGCTCATCAAAAAGATAACACCATCCGCACCAATGCCAAAATTGCGATCGCACCATTTGACAGCCTGTTCAGAGGTGAGAATTGGTTCAGCGCTGTGACGGTTATCGATCAGGATAAAATCGTTACCTAAGCCATGATATTTACGAAATGCGATCGACATGAATTAATTCAATATATTTTTGAATATTATATCGATTTGCATAACCAAATCGCGCTATTTGTTGTAAAACCCCAAAAAGCTGAGGCGCATGCTGCGCGTGCGCCTCAGCTTTTTGGGATTTTATCGTAATTGCCATCGCTATTTTATGGAATCGTTATTTTAGGACTGTTATACCAATTGTAAGTCGGACTATCAGGATCATCATCCACACCCAACTTACTCTCAGCACCATCAATCTGAATCCGTACTAAATACTCACCTGCCTTAATATTGACAATCGGAATCTCAATCGTGGAACTAGTATCTGGCAAAGGAGGACGATCAAACATATAGACATTGGGACTATCAGTCGTCCATTCATTTAGAGATAAGACCACCTTCTGCTTTTCACGAACTAGCACATCTAACTGAACTACAACCACCGCCGATCGCAAATTATCTTCAATTATTTCTAGATGATTTACAGCCACACCGATAATCGTCGGACAGAGGACAAACGGCATCACATTCGAGGCGATCGAATTAGTAATTAGCGGTGAAGTGCTAGCGATGCGATGGATTACTTGCAAACTCTGCACCCCAGCTTGGATTTGTGGTAGAGACATATCTGCAAGAGAAAAAGCAATTTCGCGATCTTGCACCGATATTGGCGTAATCACTAAATCTCCAACATGGACTTCTACTATCTCACTTAACAAACTGCGCCCACGAATAATCATCACACTGCCAATTACAATCGGCTCAAATCGACTACCCTGAGCTACCACTTGCTCAATATATGGCGATGCAGGGAAAGGAACGATACCTGCGGGAGAAGCATCGCGAATTGGTAAGGCTCTTTGGAAGTTTTCTCTACCTTCGACAATTACTAGACAAGCTCGATAGGCGATCGATAGTACATAGGGAACTTGATAAAAAACTGACCATGCCTTAGACAGATCTTCTAGTGAAATATCCACAGGTACAATATTAATCTGTTGAATTTGATCGACAAGATCGGAATCCACCAAAAAGGGAAATGTCGAGTCATTACAAGTAGAACGAATTAATTCCGTTGTGAGAATTCGCTTATCCACAAGAGTACTGACCACACTTCCCAATACCCGTTGCGGTTGCAGTTCCGCATCATTGCCATAGCAACTCATCATGTAAAATAGATCGATCGCCACTTGCCGATTGAGCGGATTGCCCTTAGTGCGATTGGGCGTAGAGTCATAGTTAGCTAAAGCAGGATTACTCGTCACCTGATATAAAAAAATATTTACCCCCACTTCTGGCGCACCTGTAGAAATTGCACTTGGTGATAAAGTTGTTGCCCGCGCCCCTTCAATATCCTGTTGGATCACTGCTTGTAAGATTCTTTGCAGAGTTGCCGTTACCGTTGCGATCGCTAAATAATTACTCATCTGCACTCACTAAACCTAATTTCAACGCCCTGACGATTGCTTGGGTGCGGCTAGCTACACCCAACTTCTCAAATACACTAGTGAGATGCGCTTTAACAGTAGCGATCGTCACATGCAAATAGCGAGAAATATCTTCATTGGAGGCTCCCTTAATCAGCCAATTCAGTACCTCCTGTTCGCGATCGGTGAGATGAATTGTGGAATGCCCCTGAAGCGAGCGCCCTGCATAAAAATGAAAAATCCGAAAGAAACTAGTCGCAATATCTGGCGGCAAAAAGATTTCATCGTTCATAACCGTCGAAATTGCCTCATAAAGTTGACTGCCAATGCGATCCTTTGCCACATAACCTCTTGCTCCCAACTGCATCGCTCTAAATACTAATTCATCTTCGCGATGAGCGGACAAAATTAAAACTTTGCCATGATAATCTAATTTCTTGAGATCCATTAGCACTTTTAGCCCACTCTCTTCAGGTGATTTTAGATCCAGTTTGACATCCAAAAGAATTAGAGAAGGCTTTTGCTCAACTACAAGTTTGACTGCTTGGACGCAAGAGGTCGCTTCCCCGACAATCTTAAACTGGAGATAACAATCATCACTATAAAAACTCAGTAACGTATGTAACCCCCGACGGAAATTGGAGTCGTCTTCAACTAACAGAACCGATACTATTTGAGCCGTTGTTGTCATCTAAGAATTATAGACTAAAGTCTAATAACCCTTAATTTTAATCGTCCTTACTGTATACGTCTATAGATATCGTTTAACGGGTGGCATATGGCATTAGACTACTTCGCCCCAGGCGTATACGTCGAAGAGGTTGATAAAGGCAGTCGTCCCATCGAAGGCATCAGCCTTAGTGTGGCAGGCTTTGTTGGATTTACTGAAGATGTACGCGGTGATGCTGAGCTTTTCAAGCCAATGATGGTGACATCATGGGATCAGTATCGTGAATATTTTGCTGCACCTGGTTCAGATGGATACACTGACTTTGATGCATACTTACCATTTGCGGTTAATGGCTGGTTTGTCAATGGGGGGGGACGTTGTTGGGTTTCTAGTATCGGGACAAGACTCCCTGGCTCTGAACCTCCCGCCCCTGAAGCAACTGCACTCCGCATTGGCACATCGAACAATAAG
>JBBRVB010000443.1:0-3395 GCA_038247275.1 Chroococcales cyanobacterium | reverse complement strand
CAGTGGCAAGAAATGCTATAACAAACTGGGGCACTTTGCTCGATCTTCAATATACGCACTTGCCATGACCGATACACTCAGCCTCATTTCGCCCCCACCTGTCACCAGCGATCGAGATCGTCCCCCATTAATCCTGGGAGTGATGGCATCAGGAAGTGGTAGTAACTTTGAAGCAGTTGCTAATGCGATCGAGCGTGGCGATCTCAATGCCAAGATTGCCGTACTCATTCATAATAAGCAAAATATTAAGGCGATCGATCGAGCGCAGCAGCGCAGTATCCCCACTGTATTTATAGATCACCGCGATTATCCCACCCGGGCAGAACTCGATCGATCGATCGTCACTCAGTTGCAAGCAGCTCGGGTGGAATGTGTGGTGATGGCAGGTTGGATGCGGGTAATCACCCAAGTACTCATCGATGCGTATGGAAATCGACTCATCAATATTCATCCGAGTTTACTACCAAGTTTCCCAGGCATTCACGCGATCGAACAAGCTCTAGCCGCCAAGGTCAAAATCACTGGCTGTACGGTGCATTTAGTGCGGTTGGAGGTAGATGCTGGGCCGATTTTGATTCAAGCCGCCGTGCCAGTTTTACCCGATGACACGGCGGAAACTCTCCACGCCCGCATCCAGATTCAGGAGCATCGAATTTTACCACAAGCGATCGACATCATCGCCAGTGAGTATTTCGATTAGCTCAGTACCAAATTATCCCGATGGATGACAGTTTCTTCGCCCACATAGCCGAGCAAATCGATAATCTCAGTCGATTGATGTCCCTGAATCCGATCGAGTTCGCTCCGACTATAGTTGGCAATGCCCCGCCCGATTTCTCTCCCGCCAGCCTCGCACAACTGCACGGCATCCGTTGCTTCAAATTCACCTTCAATCCGCGTAATACCGGCGGGTAATAGCGATTTGCCATTAGCGACGATCGCTATTACCGCACCAGGATCGAGATAAATTTTACCGACAGTGACTAAGCCGTGGGCGATCCAGCGTTTTCGGGCACTGTCAGCGCACAGTTGGGGGGTAAATTGCGTCCCCAACGGTTCGCCAGCCAAGATGCGCTCGATATACTGGGGAAATTGCCCGTGGGTAATTACTGTTTTGACACCAGCTCCAGTTGCAATCCCAGCAGCGGCTATTTTGGTCACCATGCCGCCTGTTCCCCATTCCGAACCCTGATTACCAATTTGGATTTGCAGAGCTGTTAAATCCTCTAATCGATCGATCTGGACGATCGGTTGAGCGTCGGGAAATTTACGCGGGTCGGCGGAGTACAACCGATCGACATCTGTCAGTAAAAATAACCAGTCGGCATCGACCAGGCTAGCTACCCGCGCGGAGAGAGTATCATTATCGCCAAATTTTAGCTCATCTACAGCGACGGTATCATTTTCATTCACGATCGGCATTACGCCCAGGCGGAATAGTTCTTGGAAGGTATTGTAAGCATTGATATAACTACTGCGCCGGTCGAGATCGCCCCGCGTCAACAATATTTGGGCGACTGGCTGCTGATGTTCGCGAAACAGATCGTCATACACTCGCATGATAATCCCTTGCCCGACAGCGGCTGCGGCTTGCTTGAGCGCGATCGTTTTTGGGCGTTCGGTCATCCCTAGTCGGGCGGCACCAACTCCAACCGCACCTGAAGATACTAAAACAATTTGATAACCTCGATCGCGGAGATCGACAATTGTCTCAACCAAAGCGGCGATCGCTGCTAATGCTAATCTGCCATCACTACGGGTTAGACTTGAGGTACCAACTTTTATAACTAGAGTCTCAGACATAGCGGGGATCGGGGCAGACTAATTAGGGATCGAGGCTTTCGGCGATGGACTGAGTAAATCTTGTAATGAGTAAAAATACCTATCTAAAAAGTTTCAGAGCGTCACCTGCCTATTTTTGGCAGCTAACGCTCTGAAGTATTTTATGTTTAATGTTATGTTTAGAGCCTTTATCTGGGCTGGCTCCATTTCCAATAAGACTATGATGCCAGATCTTTTTCGGCATCTCGATTTTCTTAATTATTTATCTAGATTTCGACTCGTTCACAAAGTGTGGGCAAAGCCCAATCGTAATTTGTGAAGTAACGTGAAGATTTATTTTTTTGTCATCAAAGAAACGCCTAATCGCCTAGCGATCGCAAATTCGACGTTCCGAAGCAGGTTAAAACTCACAGAAGAATCAGCACTAACGATCGGCTCGATCAAGATGGTAAACATCCCCATCCGGTTCCCCGCCAAGACATCGGTAAACACTCGATCGCCCACCATTGCCACCCGTGCGGGTTCCATCTTCATCGCCGCGATCGCTTCGCGAAGTTTGCGCCGTGAGGGTTTGCCAGCACTCAAAAAATAAGGTAGCGATAAGCTATCGGCGATTGCGCCAATCCTGACTTGGTTGGGGTTATTTGTCACCAGCCACACTGGGACGATTTCCTTGATTTGTTGAATCCAGAGGATCAGTTCTGGCGGGGCGATCCCGATCCCGATCGGGACGATTGTATCATCGACATCCAGCACCAGCCCATCGATCTGGTATTGCGTCAGTAGATCGGGTGTCAAGTTCAACACCGAACTGCCCAATACTAGGTCTGGTTGTAAGAGGGGAAATAGTGCCATTTACGACGATCGCTTATTTTTACCAGATTGACGCTGTTGCCGAATTGCTTTAGTTGCGACAACATGCTCGAAAAGGGTTTTGCTAAAGATGTGCGTACCATCATATTTAGCTACAAAAAACAATAAATCAGTACGCTCTGGATTGAGGACAGCCTTAAGACTACCAATGCCAGGACTGGCGATCGGACCGGGGGGAATGCCCGGATTCATGTAAGTATTATAGGGATTGGGCAGTTTGACTTGGGCAAAAGTGAGGGGTCGATCGGCAGTTTGCTTGATCCCTAAACCGTATTCTACGGTGGGATCGGATTCTAGGCGCATATTTTTTGCCAATCTCGTCGTGAATACGCCAGCAATTTTCGGACGTTCGATCTCGACTACCGCTTCTTTTTCGACCACACTAGACAAACTCACCCATTCCAAGAGACTGAGTTTGGTAGTTGCGGCTTGTTGATATTCGGGTAGTGCAACTTGCTCGAATTGCTGGAGCATTTGGGTGACGACACCTTTGGGCGTAATCATTTCGGTGGGGACTTTGTAGGTTTCAGGAAACAGAAATCCTTCTAGATGTGGCAATCCGTCGGGTAGCCAGGGAAACTTGTCTTTGGGGATGTCTTTAGTCGCCGCAATAAAATCAGCGGCTCTAAATAAACCTTGCTTTTCAAAGTAGTCGCCCATCTGCTTGATATTCCACCCTTCGCGAATGGTAAACCCAGCAAGGACAACTTTGCCTTCGATGATTTGGGTGGCGACGGCTG
>JBBRVB010000442.1:0-3396 GCA_038247275.1 Chroococcales cyanobacterium | reverse complement strand
CGAAGTCTCAACGTAGACATCCCAATCAGTAATCCCAATAATGCTGATAAACCAGCTCCAACCGCAACGGCAATTGGAATCGGTACGCCTTGCAAAGACAGTAACACGGTAGAATAGGCACCGATCGCCATAAATGCTACATGCCCAAAATTAATCAGCCCGGTGACTCCCCACTGGAGATTTAAGCCCAAACTAAAGATTGCGTAGGTAGCAGCAGAAATCGTCAAGAAGACAAAATAAATGACCATCAGGCAGAAATTAAGAATTATCGATCGGGAGTTAATAGTCTTAGAATACTATTGCCGCGATCGTTTTAGGTGATGATACCTGAATGTCTGAAATATTGCACCCTCGATTGTTAATCTGCGCCCGACTCAACACCTGCCGGATCTATTGGGTTTAAGGTGACGGACGATCGTACTTTGATATAACGATCGAGTTCGCAAGTAACAACATTTGTGGTAACATTGACAGTGGATGTTATCGATCGAAGAAACCATTATGCTGTTAAACGTTAAAAAACGGGGTAACTCACTCAGCGTCATTGTGCCAAAAGAAATGGCAGATAGTATGAACGTTCAGGATGGCGATAATCTATTTGCAACAAAAACTCCATCAGGATACGAGATCTCAGCATACGATCCTAGTTTTAAGCAAAAGATCGACGCAGCCAGACGGGGCATGAAGAAATATCGCAATGCGTTGGTTGAGCTGGCTAAATGATCGAGCCTTGTTGGTTGGACGATCGTGACGTTTGTGCGATCCACGGTGAGATCTTGGCGGAGTCTGGCGGTGAACCTGGAATCTTAGATCGGGGTGCTTTAGAGTCAACTTTAAACAAGCCCAAAAATCTGTACCATTATAGCGATGGTGTCAGCCTACATACATTAGCCGCAGCTTATGGCTATGGGCTTGTAAAAAATCATTGTTTTATAGATGGAAATAAAAGAGTAGCTCTGATTACCGTTTACACATTTTTAGCGATTAATGGAATTGAACTTATCGCGTCAGAAGTTGATGCCGCAAGCTTTTTCCTAGACTTAGCCGCAAGTCTTGAAATGCAGGAAGACGTAATGGGCAAATTAACAAATTGGCTAGAAATCAACAGTGAACCGATCTCCGATTAGAGACAAGTAGCCAAGTTTGGTAAATATCATGTTTCCAGTTATATATTCAGACGACTTCTTACTACACGAAACCGGAGCATTTCATCCTGAAAAGCCAGCTCGACTGACAGCAATTAAGTCAGCACTGGTAAAGTCGAAATCGGCAGATCGACTCGATTGGCGAGAGCCGACACCCGTACTGGCAAGATCGCCATTACCTTGGATCGAGAAAATCCACCCGACAGAATATATCCAGTCGGTACAACAGCTCAGTCAGCAAGGTGGAGCGTTGGCGAAGCCGCTCGAAACGAGAATCGA
Organism: Chroococcales cyanobacterium; assembly: GCA_038247275.1. Lineage (GTDB taxonomy): Bacteria > Cyanobacteriota > Cyanobacteriia > Cyanobacteriales > Chamaesiphonaceae > Chamaesiphon. The sequence goes on along the minus strand of JBBRVB010000442.1, from coordinate 1,972 downwards.
TCCCGATACACCCGTCTCTACCAAAACTTATGATGTGGCACTACTCGCCGTCAATGCGTGGCTGGATGGGGTCGATCTTGCCCTCGCCAGTGAACCAACATTTGTACTGGCGCGTCCGCCTGGGCACCATGCAGAGCCATCTGGGGGGATGGGATTTTGCATCTTTAGTAATGCGGCGATCGCGGCGACTTATGCTTTGGATCGTGGTGTCGATCGAGTGGCGATCCTAGACTGGGATGTCCATCACGGTAATGGCACCCAAGCGGTAGCTGAAACTAATCCGCAGATTGCTTACTGTTCGCTCCATGAATCGCCTCACTATCCAGGTACAGGTAAAGCGACAGAGCATGGTGAATATCATAATATCTTGAATTTACCGATGCGGGCGGGCAGTACGATCGCCGAGTATCAGCCGTTATTTGAAAGCAAAGTCATCCCTTTTCTGACTGATTTTCGTCCAGATTTACTGATTGTCAGTGCTGGCTATGATGCAAATCATGACGATCCACTAGCGCATATTTCACTCCAGCCTGAAGATTTTGGGATCTTTACTAATTACTGTTTGCAAGTTACTCGCAAGATTGTCTTTGGATTAGAAGGTGGGTACGATCTTGATTCGTTAGGTGCCTCAGTAGTCGCGACGATCGAGCAGTGTTTGGATTTAAAATAGCAACTATAGAAAATCTCGATCGGCTGTCGATTTGACGATATGCATCCCCGCCTCAGCAAATCGTTGGTAAGCAGCATCAGCTTGGGCGGTATAGTCTACCACTCCAGGGATTACCACGGGCGAAGTACAGTCTACGAGTAAATAAACCTTCTGCGCCAATTGAGGATCGATCGCTTGAATTTCTGTCAACAGATCGTTAACTGTCCAAGCCACACAATGACTCTGCGCTTGTCCGGCGATCATTAGTTTATCTGCTGTTAATAATTGCGCGATTAAACGATCATTTTTACTGGCAATTGTTTCCCCCAGTTGGTTTGTAAAAACCTCTGGAGCTAAAGCTGAGTAATTTTCGGTTAAAGTGCGATCGCCCTTCATTGAGAACGTCGCTTGACTGGTACGCGCAATCCCATGAAAAAAGATCGCCTCCTCTACCGCCGGTACCAACGCATGACCGATCCCACCCAGCATGGCATGATACGGCCAAATTAAGAGCGGATATTTGCCACCATCGCTCAACTGCTGGACATAGTGCAGCGCGTAGGCTTGAAGCTGCTCGGGTTGCTCATTTCCAAATGCTGGATTAGCTCGCCATTTTCCTGAGATGACATCCGCAGGCTCGATCGTCGTTACGGCGGGAGTCGGATGTGCGCCATGTTCATCGATCCAAAACGCCGGGTGGAAAATCTGGTGCAGATGATGAGTATCCATAGTGGCAATGATTTGGTCGATTTCACCTAAATTACGGTAGATAAACTCACAAAGTCTCATGTTATCCTCGATCGCTCCTCGTCCGCTGCGACCGCCGACGAATAGCTCGAAGTCTGGCAAGCAAAAGGTATTCTGAACATCGATTAGCAACAGCTTCACGTTGCTTTGAGTCTGGGCTGTGGGGATAAGTTGATGCTTGTCTGCCCAGAGTTTTGCCTCACTCGATCGATCCTGATAGGGTACGCGCCAGATCTCCCCGACGCTGGTGGGTTGGAAGTGCTGAGGGATAGGTAATTGGGTCATATATAGTAAAATAAAGATCGCTCTATAAGCTAATTATAGTAATTTTTACCATATATAACAACCCGCACAATCGTCGCCATTCGATCGCTAGCAGTTGAGGTGGAGACAGATTTAATCTTCAACCTGTAGTGCTAAACTAGTTTCGCGATCGAATAGATGAATTTTATCGATCGCGACTGATAGCCACACCTCTTCACCGACTGCAACTACTTTATCCGGTGAAACGCGCACCTGCACAGTCAGATCTGCTGGTTCCACATCTTGTAGTTTGACAGCAATATAAGTATCATT
>JBBRVB010000441.1:0-3397 GCA_038247275.1 Chroococcales cyanobacterium | reverse complement strand
GTTTCTTAAATCTCTCAAAGAGAAAAGTGCTCAGTGGTGGTATTTTCTCGATCATCCTCATGTCCCGCCAGATAACAATCGGGCCGAACGCACTCTTAGGTTAGCCGTTACCAAACGCAAAGTTTGTGGTGGCTCTCGTTCGATGGCTAGCTTAGATAATACCGCCGCTCTATTGACTGTTATTCAAACTTGTAAAGCACAAGGACGCTCCGTGTTGGACTTTTTCTGCCAAGCTTTGATCGATCCGTCTTCTCTTTCCCTCATTCCCATTCTCACCTGATTGCTTACAATCTGCTTTAGGAAATGCCCAAAAAACTATTACATTAGGTGAGCTTCGTCAGTTTCCTTTATTCATTCCTAATAAAGACGAACAAACAAAAATAGTGCGATGTCTATCTAAACAAAATACGATCATTAATCAATACTGCATCGTCTTAGATAAACTAAAAACCAAAAAAACAGGACTAATGCAAGACCTTCTAACTGGCAAAATCCGCGTTACCGAACTACTCAAAGAAAAAGAGCCAGCCAGCCCATAACTTGCCCCTAACATCTAAAAATATAATGATTAAATGTAGCAACATTTGTAGTAACAGATGTTAGTATTAAACAAATCAAGCCAATAGAGAAAACCACCATGCTGCTCAACGTCAAAAAACGCGGCAACTCTCTCAGCGTCATCATTCCCAAAGAAATCGCCGCTAACCTCAACATTGATGATGGTGACACTCTCTATCTCACTAAAACACCCAACGGCTACGAAATCTCAGCCCTCGATCCAGACTTTGCGAAAAAAATGGAAATAGCACGGCGCGGCATCAGAAAATATCGCAACGCCCTGATTGACCTAGCCCAATGACAGAACCCAATTGGCTTGACCAAAAGGATATAGTCGCAATTCATGGCGAAATCTTAGCGGAATCGGGTGGAATGTTAGGCATCCTCAACGAAGGCGCACTAGACTCAACCCTAAACAAACCAAAAAATCTCTATCACTACACCGAACAAACCGCTACCCTATACCAACTTGCTGCCGCCTATGGTTACGGACTAATCAAAAATCATTGCTTTGTCGATGGCAACAAACGCATCGCCCTAATCGCTGTTTATACTTTTCTGGCGATCAATGGCATTGAACTAATCGCTTCAGAAATTGAAGCAGCCCGTTATTTCTGGGAACTCGCCGCCAGTCAATCAAGCCAAGAAATTGATATACAAAAACTTGTCAACTGGTTACAAGACCATAGCCAGCCGACTCTCTAAACTAAACATAACCCCATTGCCTAGAGGTACATTATGCAAGCGATCGAATTTAAAACCACTATCCACAACGGCATTGTTACAATTCCCTTGCAGTACAGCCCAGCATGGGAAGGCAAAGTTATCCGCGTTATCGTGCTAGAAGATATAGGTCAAGCAATCGAGCAACCCAAAAAAATCCAATTTAATGCAATTTCCTTAAATACACAGGGATTTAAATTTAATCGAGAAGAAGCCAATGCCCGCTAAAGTTTTCCTCGACACTAACATCATTATCTATTGCTACTCTCAATCTGAGCCAGATAAGCAACAAATCGCGATCGACTGCGTGCAAGCGGGTAGCCCTTGGATCAGCACCCAAGTCCTCAATGAAACAATTAACACGTTGAAACGTAAATTTTCACTGGACTACATTCAAATTGGTGCTGTCGTTGACGAACTAAAGCAACAGCTTCAAATTGCCGTGGTTTCCACCAGTACTATTCAGCTTGCTTTAGCGATCGCCCAAAAATATCAATATAGTTACTTTGACAGCCTCATTGTTGCGAGTGCTCTAGAGGTTGGATGCGATCGCCTTTACAGCGAAGATATGCAAGACGGTCAACAGATCAACAATCAACTGACCATTACAAACCCCTTTTTGAAACAGACATGAATCAATCAGCCCAAAACCTCAAAATTGACGAGCGTAACCACGTCGAAAAGCCATTTCTCGATCAACTGCATGGTTTGGGCTGGCAAATAATCGATCTCGATAAAAATCAAAAACCAAAAGATAGCGATCGCGAAAGCTTTACCGAGGTCGTGATGGGGCAAGTTTTGCGCCAACAGCTAAAGGTAATTAATCCTTGGCTCGAACCTAACCAGATCGAAGAAGTCATCAAACAACTCACCGCCAACTTCCCCAGTAATAACCTCCTCGAAAATAATCGCCATCTCTTCACCCTGCTCCAAGAAAATACCAGCGTCTCAGAAAATCGCAAGACAGGCGAGAAAAGCCCCACTGTCAAATTTGTAGACTTTGCGAATAGTAGCAATAATTCCTTTATCGCCGTTTGCCAGTTCAAAATTCGGATTCTTGGCACAGACCACCACATCATTCCCGATATCGTCCTTTTTCTCAACGGCTTACCCGTCGTCGTCATTGAGTGCAAATCGCCCAAAGTACAGGATGCGATCGCAGAAGCGATCAATCAACTCATGATGTTTATGGTGCGGGCTATGTATCGCCATCCCAACCTCTCCCAGTGGAAAGTTATCTTTGTCACCGATCGCACCCAACTAGAGCAACAACTAGCAGAAACAGGACAGAACATCGGCTTCACCGTCAAACCCGCCGATAGTATTGCCAAGCTCAAAGAGTTATTGCGTAGCGACTCCTCAGATCTAGTCATGGCAATGATCCATAAATTCCAAGAGCGCGACCTACAAGAAGCTTTTCCCGAACTCAACACCAGCACCAATATTCTGGTAATGACTGATGAAGCACACCGATCGCAATACAGCCTTCTCGGAGCAAATCTCGATAAAGCTATACCATTTGCCACGCGCCTCGGCTACACGGGAACCCCAATCGATAAAACAGAGCGCGTCTTCGGTGACTACATCGACACATACACCATGCGCCAAGCAATTATCGATAAAGTAACCCTAGAGATTGTCTACGAAGGACGCACCCATAATGCTGAAGTACCAGACAAAACAGTAATGGATAGTGCTTTTCAGGATGTCTTTAGTGAATATACACTCACCGAACGCTTGCAAATTCTAGGTTATGGCTCCCGCGATGCTTACCTCGAAGCAGAATCCACCATCGCTGCCAAAGCCAAGGACATGATCGAGCATTACCTGCAATCGATCTTTCCCAATGGCTACAAAGCCCAAGTTGTGGCAACCTCTCGCGAAGCCGCCGTTCGCTACAAAAAACAGATTGACCTTGCTCTTGCCGATGCAATTATCAAATTAGAGCAATCTAATCCTCATAATCTCAATCTTGATCGCCTTAAAAAACTCAAAACTGATGTTGTTATTTCAGGCAATAACAAAGATGAGATGCACCTAAAGCCATACACGAACGAGTCCAAACACAAAACCACAATCAAAAGTTTCAAACTACCCTTTGATAGTGAAGATGAGG
>JBBRVB010000440.1:0-3408 GCA_038247275.1 Chroococcales cyanobacterium | reverse complement strand
ATTAAGTATATTTTAGTTGAATGGGTTGGGTAGTGCGGGGCGATCGGGTTATTCGCCTAATTTATCAGCTATTTTTTAGATCCAATCTGCATTGCAAATAATCGGTAAGCTGTCGAACATCTAAAACACATTATCGGGCATTCCTGCTACCTTCTGCCTTCTGCCTTCTGCCTTTTTCCAACTAGTAATTTAAATGAGTGACAGCTTACCTACTTAGGCGTGAATTATTTGCGAAATAATTTCTGACGAATCTGACCGACAAATTTGTCAAATTCCGGTAACTTTAGTTGCGAGACGATCGCGATAAAGACAGTATAACCAATCCCTCCAGCTAGAGCCAATTGTAGTAGCAGAGTTAGCTTATTCCCAACCGGGATAAATTGCTCCCAGCCATAGCTAACACCCCAGGTAACACACCCGGTCACGACACTTGCCATAAATACACTCAGCAATGGCAAAAAGCCCCGCCACGGCAGACCATTCAAGCGTCGATCCAATAAGAATAACATCGTCAAGAAGGAGATAGTATTGATACAGACCGTTGATAACGTAATCCCCGCTGCACCAAAGGGTTTCCATAATAAATAGTCAAAGAGAAGATTGAAAAAGATATTGACTAAGCTGATCTTGAATGGTGTGTCACCATCACCCAGTCCATAAAATACTCTCACCAAAATATCCCGTGCTAAGAAGATAAACATCCCCAAACTCGATGCAATTAAGATCGAGCCAACTAACTGAGAATCTTGGGTTTTGAAGGCACCATTTTGATAAACTGTTTTGACGATCGGGAATGATAACGCCATCATCATGGCACTCAATGGCATCACGGCGATTGCGGACAGCACCAGCCCTTGGCGAATCCGATCCTTGAGCTGCACCCAATTTTGGGGATCTGCCAAGCGTGAAAATTCTGGCAGTAAGGATAACAACACGACATTAGAAATAATTCCCAAGGGTGTCAATACTAATAATCCCGAATAGGACATTGCCGAAGCTGCACCGGCAATCCCAGACGCGAATGCATTATCGATAAATAGGTTGATTTGATAAGTACTCGATGAGAATGTCGCTGGTCCGAGGACTTTGAAGACATCTTTGACGCTTTGTCGTCGCCACTCAAATCGAGGTTTAATCGTACCCAATCCTGCCTTCCACTGGGTAATCACCTGCATCAGCCATTGTAAGATCGCCCCAATCAGGACTGTCCCTGCCAACACCCGACCGCCCAATAACGCATTTTCGCGGAGTCCGATCCCGGACTTCAAATACAGAGCGAGGACTCCGATCCCGACAATTGTCGCAGAACTAGTTAGTAAGGGACTGATGGAAGGTAACCAGTAAAAATTAGCCGAACTTAGCGTCCCAAACCCAATCCCAATAAAGCCAGCTAGCACCGCCATTCCTGACATGATTTGCAATTGCTCGATCGCACTTTGACGCACCAAGGCACCAGCAATCGCATCACTGCGGTGAATCAACTGTGGTGCTGTCAAATCGATGGCGGTACTGGCAAAGCAGAAAATTAAGATACTCACACCCAGTAAAATAATCCCCACAATTGTGGTAATTGTTTCGACAATCGGTGCGACTTGAGACTTGTCTTTTTCTTTGGTCAAGACGCTCAGGATCGCACTGTGAAATGGTCCATTAATACCACCGAGTAAGATCAGTAAAAATCCTGGAATCGCATAGGCATAAGTAAATGCCTCTGTTGCTACTCCATTCCCAAAGGCAGCAGCTAGAGCCACCTGGCGGACTAATCCGAATACTTTGCTAATCAGAGTGGCAGCCGCGACGATTCCGGCAATACTCGCGATCGATTTGGTGGTTTTTTGCGATTCAGTCACAGATCGATGAAGGGTGAGGGATTAGAAACCAGTTTAGACAGTTGACAGTTAACAGTTGACAGCGGCTTGCGCCTGTGGAGGTTCCCTCCAGATCTCGCTGTGACAAGACAGCGAATGATACTCCCGTCCATGAAAATGTACCAAGCAGACTCCGTACCATATCACAATCCGCCTCAAGGTGTCGTGTTGGGTAAAATGACGTGTGGAGGCTCTAAATCCTCTCTGCTCGGTCAACTGTTAAATACTCACCTATCTTAGATCGAGTTGCGATCGAGTCACACTTAGCTGGTTGGATTTAGAGGTCGATCGTCGCTTAAACTAATGAATAAGCCATCGCTCATCGTTGGCATAGCCTCTTCGAGAACGAAAATCGATCCCCAATGCGTCGTCTCCCAACCAATCTCCAGAATTTAGCAATCATCGGGTTAGGATTCCCAGTTATTGGACTCAATGTATGGGTGCTATCGCAGTTTTTTAGATATTTCGAGCACCTGATTACGATTTTGACGATCGCGGCACTGATCGCATTTTTACTCAATTATCCTGTTAAAATTCTCGAACGGATTTATTTTCGGCGGCTACCGGCGATCGTTGGTGTTTTATTGGTAACAGTCGCGCTCCTCACTATTTTAGGTGTGACGGTCGTGCCTAGTGCGATCGAGCAAACTACCGAATTAGTCCAACAGATTCCCGAATGGATTCGGGCAAGTAATGAAAATATCAATTCGTGGGAAGAATGGGGTAAGAGTAAGGGATTATTACTCGATTTTAATGTGCTCAGAAATCAGATTAATGATAAAATCAATGCCCAACTTCAGATTATTGGCACGGAGGTGCTTGGATTGGCAGTTGGGACGCTCTCTGGTGCTCTCGATGCGCTCTCAATTATTGTTTTATCGGTTTATATGCTGCTGTATGGCGATAAACTATGGCTGGGGATTGTGGCAATTCTACCCGACAAAATTAGAATGCCACTGAGTGAATCATTACGCCTGAATTTTCAGAACTTTTTTATCAGCCAGTTGTTTTTGGGTATCTTCATGGCATCAACACTGACCACAATTTTCTTTTTCTTACAAGTACCATTTGGGTTGTCATTTGCAATTTTTATCGGTGCTGCTGAGTTAATTCCATTTATTGGGGCAAGTTTGGGAATCGGACTAGTGACGATCCTGATTATGTTGAAAAACTTTGGCTTGGGGGTGTCTGTATTAATTGCCTCGGTATTCATGCAACAAATCAAAGACAATTTACTGGCTCCCAGATTGATGGGTGAGTTTATCGGCTTAAACCCGATCGCGATTTTAATCTGTCTGCTCACCGGCGGGCAAATCGCTGGATTGCTCGGCGTAGTTGTCTCTGTGCCGATTGCCGGGACGGTGAAAGGAACACTCGATCTAATCCGCAAACAGCCGCACAACTTAGTACCACAGCCAGAATTTGCCGGAGAATCGATCGATAGTGAGTAGAGGGTAGAGGGTAGAGGGTAGAGGGTAGAGGGTAGTGGGTAGAGGGTAGTGGGTAATGGGTAATGGGTAATGGGTAATGGGTAGTGGGT
>JBBRVB010000439.1:0-3412 GCA_038247275.1 Chroococcales cyanobacterium | reverse complement strand
TTGCAACTCGTAAAAATCAGGAGAAACATAATCCTTGCGGAGTGGGTACCCAACCCAATCCTCCGGCATTAATAACCGCTTGAGATTGGGGTGTCCCTGATAGACAATCCCATACATATCAAAAGTTTCCCGTTCTTGCCAGTCAGCAGTCCGCCAGATCCAATATACCGAGGGTACTACCGGGTTTTCGCGAGATAAGAACACTTTGACTCTGACTTCTTCAGGTTTGACGGCATTATCACTCATCTTAATTAAGTGATAAAAACTCACCAGATCGTCACCAGGGCCAGCATCATAGCCACCCTGACACTGCATATAGTTAAACCCATAAGCATACAGAGCCGTCGCCACAGGTAATAAAAACTGGGCTTCGACGCGAATGATTTCGACACCTTGTGCGTCGATAGCTAGCTCCTGATGATCTACAAAGCCATTTTGCGTCAACCATTGCGAGACTTTACCCGCAGGTATGATGGGGGCTGCGGTTGGTGTAATTTCTGCCGTTGGCGTAATTTCTTCCTCAGCCACGTTCGACCTCCTGTTTTTGAGCGGTAACTAGTGCCGGCGATACTGGCATTCCCATTGCGGCGGCGATTTCCGCAGGGGGATGGTCGTGAGTACCCGTCTGGAGATATGCTCCAGTCAAGATTGGCGATACAATTTTCATGTTATGGGTCGTACTGTAGTAGCGGTGAGTTTGATTTAATAAACTCCGCTCCTGCATCGACTCATTGGCGATTTTCTTCCGCAGTTTGATGATCGCATCCATGACTGCTTCTGGACGTGGTGGGCAACCAGGGAGATAGATATCAACTGGGATGAGTTTATCAACACCACGAACCGCTGTCGGCGAGTCAGCACTAAACATCCCACCCGTGATCGTACACGCACCCATTGCGATCACATACTTGGGTTCGGGCATCTGTTCGTAGAGGCGTACCAAGGCTGGAGCCATCTTCATCGTGATCGTCCCAGCAGTAATCAACAAATCTGCTTGCCGGGTACTCGCACGCGGGATTAGTCCAAACCTGTCAAAATCAAATCTAGAACCGATCATGGCAGCCATTTCGATAAAACAGCAGGCGGTGCCAAATAACAGCGGCCACAGGCTCGATAACCGCGACCAGTTGTAGAGATCGTCTACCGTCGTCAAAATCACATTTTCCGACAAATCGGTAGTTACTTGCGGACGCTCGATCGGATTGGAGATCCGATCTAAATTACTGACATCATTAGGGATCATGACCATTCTAAGGCTCCTTTGCGCCAAGCATAAACTAGTGCGATTACAAGAATTGTGATGAAAATGAGAGCTTCAATAAAAGCAAGTAAACCTAGCTGACTAAATGCCACTGCCCACGGGTATAGGAATACCGTCTCTACGTCAAAGACAACGAAGACTAAGGCAAACATATAGTACCGAATATTAAACTGAATCCACGCGCCACCGATCGGTTCCATCCCCGATTCGTAAGTGGTGCGTCGTTCTGGCCCACCACCGCTAGGACGTAATAATTTCGATGCTGATAGTGCTAGAATCGGCACCAGGCTGCATGTCAGTATGAAGCCGAGAAGATATTCATAACCGTTGAGGACAAACACAGATTATTCTATAGTCATGAAGGGATAACGATCTCAGATCCCAACCAGCGAGCGGCTCACAACTAATCTTGAAAATCTCAATACTTACGATCGTGATGAGATCTGCGACACTCGCTAATTAATTACGGTCTCTGGTTGAGGACTCAATCTAATTATATTTTATCCATATTCCGTACCAGCGGATCGGGGCAATTCTGGATCTTGCCACCATTTACCATTTAGATCGACTAAATGAGTGCAATCAACGGGAACAGTCACCCGATCGATCTGAATTTTTGATAGTTACGTGACTATCTGGAAAAACATGTTTGATTTCACTGATATGTCATTATTGTATTTGCGTAGAGCAACTCGTCATTATGGCTATTTCCAACGAAAAAGGCTCCAGCAAAGTCACTTGACCATTTTGACTGACAAGGTTTTGAGATGTTCTCATTTTGCGATCGATCTGACAATATGTATATAGTTGCCTACACAAGTCTATGTTTTCTTCGGAAATTACCTCGCTAACGGAAGCCAGAGCCGGATTTTTTCAATTACTCGATCGCGTGGCACAGAATCATCAAGTTTGTATCATCAATCGTCGCGATGGTGAGAACGTGGCACTAATTGCCGAGTCAGATCTCAATAGTCCGATCGAAACTGTATATCTGTTGCGATCGCCTGCTAATGCGTGGCGGTTATTCGATAGTTTAGTCTTAATGGCATAGCTACAGGATACGTGTAAAAATCTGCAAGATAGACCTTTAAGCATTGCCTAGACTAGCTTTGAAAATCAGTTTCAGCCTTGTAAGCAGTCCCACAAAAAGGACAGAAGCGATGCTTGAGAGAAGTAATCGTTTCCTGGCAATGACTACAGCGATCTCTGAGTTCAGAACCACATAGGAAGCTTTAGCCCTCACTTCCATCCAGAGCGGATCTGGTGGCGTTCCAGGAGTCCAGCACGGCGCACAAAATTTGAGTTGAGAGACAGCTACAATCGGAGTACCGCGACAGACCGCCTCTAAATATTCCACCGGAACTTGCAGCGCATTTGCCAAGCCGCTTTTACTGTGAGAACTCAGTTTGGCTGTCAGCCAGCGCTCGATTTTCCCCACGCTTTGCAAGTGAATCCGGCTCTCCCGTACTTATGGGGATAACTATTGCTTATTTAAATAATTTCCGCACTGCTCCAATTATTTAAATAAGCAAGCCAACAACTTCTCTTTCATCAGATCAAAATTCTTGAATCCATAAATTTGACGAATTATTAATTTAATTTTTGTATTGATACCTTCGATAACTCCACTAGTTGTTCTATTTGTGAAGTAATTATAAATTTCTTCTAGATGATGGGTTAAGGTTGCTGCCGCATTCCCAAATATAATTCTGGCAGATATTAGCCATTTTTGAATTCGTCTCATCCCTCCAGATGGCGTAATGCCACCATGATAAATGGTGATAAGTTCTTCTTTTAGTTCGTGCGCAATTCTCAAGAGCGGAGATGATTGAAAGAGTGATTCTAGTTTTAAATCTTCTTCAATGCTTAAATTTATTCGGTTACTCATTAATAAGTATCTATTTTCCAACCCTTTTATTCTCAAAATAAGTTTAATCTTGTTCAAATCTTTATTAACTAACTTTTGAACATGAAAACGATCTATCACAATTTTTGCATTTGGAAAAACTACCCGAATTACTTTTTGAAAACCTCCCCACATATCAACACAAACTTCTTCAACTTGCACTCTAATGCTCTCAGGCTGCTGCTTTAAGGATATAATAATATCATCACTTTTATGAGAATCTACTACTTCTATTAATGAGCTTT
>JBBRVB010000438.1:0-3427 GCA_038247275.1 Chroococcales cyanobacterium | reverse complement strand
TTCGCCTGTGCAGCACAGGTGTTCTGCGAGAACCTGTGCCGGCAACCCCGAAGGGTAAGGAGATAACGGCAGCCGTAACACTGCCCAAGATATCGCCCCGCAAGTTATTAAATCGAATTAAATTGGTAATTTTCATAAATGGTCGATGGAATTGTAAAGTGAGCTTGGCTTTCGGTCAAGCTCCTGGGTTAAACAGGCATGTCGATCGAATTGGAAATTTCTAATACTGAAGCCACCTCAAAATATACTTCTCACACCATTTTCGTAGTACGTAAGTGATGACGCAATATTAAATTATTCTGATGATGACAAGAATAGCTTATTTTCTTGGGAAAATATTACTAAATAGTTTGAAAATAACAAAACGTCATTTTCTGAAGCTCGCAAAATATTTTGTATTCCATAGATTTTATTAATGAACATCTTCAAGATTGAATTATGTTTTCTTATCATATTAAAAGTTTTTTATAGAAAGTATTAATAATACTGAACAATCCAGTGACGACCCCGATTTTAATTGGTAAACTTCGCGACTCAGAAATTTGACGAACCTCAAGCTAAGAAGCTTTGCTCGAACTTAGGCAAGATAACGAGCGATAGGTTGGAGCAGCGTTGGAAAACTTATTTCGGAAGTAATTGTAACTTACTCGCCATGACTACATTGTTAGCAAAAACTCAACGCGGAATTAGATCCGCGCTGAATCGTTCGATAATTTGTCTGCCTTCGGCGATCGAAAAATCCAAGAAAGTTTGCGCCGCAACCGATAGCTGTTTCCCAGTGGGATAAATTACATACCAATGACGTTGAATCGGAAAGCCTTCGACATTGAGAATGGTCAGCAGTCCATTCTGGGTTTCCAAATCGAGGGAATGTTGGGAGAGGACAGAAATACCCAAACCCCCAGCAATCGCTTGTTTGATGGCTTCATTACTACTGAGTTCGATCGCCACATCAACCGCAACCCGATTTTCAGCCAAAAAATGCTCGACGACTGAGCGCGTACCCGAACCTGCTTCTCGAAAAATAAAGGGTTCGGTTGTTAGCTCTTTGAGTGCAATATTTGTCTTCCCCGCCAATGGATGATTTGAGGGAGCGACAACCACCAGGGGATTTTCCAGAATCGGTCGCAGCTCGATGTCCAAGTCACTAGGCGGTCTTCCGGTGAAGTAGAGATCGTCTTGATTCTTAGCTAATCTGGCGAGGACACCTTCTTGATTGGTAATGTGCAAAGCCAATTCAATATCAGCGTGTTTGCGCCGAAAGGTACCCAGCAGGCGAGGGACAAAATATTTGGCGGTGGTGCTAGCGACTAAGTTAATTCGTCCTTGTTTCAACCCTTTGAGTTCATCGATGGCAACTTCTAACTCCGCAAACTTTTCCGAAATAATTACACTCGCGGCTAAGACTCGATCGCCAGCCGCCGTGAGATAAACTTGTTTGCCCAGTTGCTCGAATAGCGGCATCCCGATGATCTGGGTGAGCCGCTTAATTTGTTGGGAAACTGTGGGTTGAGTGAGTTCGAGTTCTTCGGCTGCGCGGGTAAAACTGCCGTGCTTGGCGATCGCTTCGAGAATTTGTAATTGATGTAGCGTCGCTTGTTTCATAATCTTTACCTGACTTCGCCCAATCTCGATCGATAGACAATTGCTATCAATTTAGCATGAACTATGCCATAAGTACATCGATCCCCCGATCGAGGTACAGATCCTTAGATTGAGAAAACCTATGATTGAAATAAATATTTTGTGCTTTACTCTATGGATTTTTACCTGTATACTCGGTACACTAAGTCCAGACCCACAGAAGGAGGCGATTTAAAGGCTCAATATCGTTCGATCTAATTCAATTTAGTTTTATCGATAAATATTCGTCTGTTCATAGATTTTATCAATGAATGTTGTCAAGTAATTTACAGTACTTTTCTTGGATTAACTTTCATTGCATAGAAAATATCGATATCAAAACACCTCGATCGGCGATTGTCGATCGTGCCAACATCCCAGGAATAAACATCATGACTCAATTTTCTCGTCGTTATTTCCTCACCGCCGCCGGAATTGCCGCCACTGTACCTTTGCTCAAAGGCTGCTTGGGCAATCCACCCGCAGACAATAAATCTGCAACCACTACACCTACTGATGTGAAATCGGCTGTCAAAGCTGGTGAAGAGCCAGAAGTAAAGACCGCGAAAATTGGTTATTTACCGATCGTGGAAGCTGCACCGCTGATCGTGGCATTTAGCAAAGGCTTCTTTACCAAGCATGGGATGCCCGATGTCAAAATCGAGAAGCAAGCCAACTGGGGTGCGGCTAGGGACAATATCAAGATTGGCTCTGCTGGTGGTGGTTTAGATGGCAGTCAGTGGCAGATGCCAATGCCGTATCTGATCTCGGAAGGGATTATTACTGACAAGGTGAAAGTACCGATGTATATCCTGTGTCAGCTTAATACTCACGGAAATGCGATCGCACTTGCCAATAAGCACAAGGGCAAAGACTTGGGTATCAACATCACTGGCAAAGGTGCGAGTTATATTAAAGGACTTGCAGCTAGTGGGCAGAAATTTAAGGCTGCTTATACTTTCCCCAAAGCCAATCAGGAATTTTGGATTCGCTATTGGTTAGCAGCAGGCGGAGTCAATCCCGATACTGAGGTCGATCTACTCACAGTACCCACGGCTCAGACTGTCGCCGATATGAAAAGAGGCGCGATGGATGCCTTTAGTACGGGCGACCCATGGCCGAACCGAATTGTATCTGAGGGGTTTGGCTTTACCCCTGCCTTGACTGGGGAAATCTGGAAAGACCACCCAGAGGAATATTTGGGTATGCGGAAAGATTGGGTAGACAAGAATCCATTAGCGACACAGGCGATTCTGAAGGCAGTGATCGAAGCGCAACAATGGTGCGATAACTTGGATAACCGGAAGGAGTTAGCCACTATTCTAGCAGCACGAGAGTATTTTGGGGTGCCAGAAACTGTACTAACAGGCCCATTAATGGGTAAATACGATTTGGGCGAACGCAAGGTGGATGACAAGTCTCTGGCTGTTCTCTACTGGAAGGACTCGAAGGGAAGTGTTTCCTATCCTTACAAGAGCCACGATCTGTGGTTTTTGACTGAGAGTGTGCGCTGGGGCTTCTTACCCAAGGAGACGTTAGCGAATGCGAAAACGCTGATTGATGGGGTGAATCGTGAGGATCTCTGGAAGAAGGCGGCTCTCTCGTTGGGTGTTCCGGCGGCGGATATTCCGACGAGTACTTCCCGAGGGGTGGAGAAGTTCTTCGACGGGGTGGAGTTCGATCCAGACAATCCGCAGGCTTATTTGGATGCACTGAAGATTAAGAAGGTTTAGAAATAGATCTAATCCCCCCTTAATAAGGCTTGCTCAGAGTCCGAAAGTCCCCCTTTCCAAGGGGGATTTAG
>JBBRVB010000437.1:0-3430 GCA_038247275.1 Chroococcales cyanobacterium | reverse complement strand
TTGCCTTCGGTTGTGAATGAAAAAGGTGTGATTAAAAAGGTTAACCTCACCCTCAATGATCCAGAGCAACAACAGCTCATTCATTCTGCACGGATTCTCCGGGACATTTTTGACACGCTGGCACTCTAAGGCGATCGCCACCGCAATCGTTATCCTCACCGAACGAGATGAGATCTGCGACGGCAGAATTCCCACGATCGAGCATGAAGCAGATGATGAGGATCGGATTTTATCGCATTCGATCGCGAAAGAAAATGTGTTAATTGCCGCGCATGGCAACTCACTTCGCGCGATCGTTAAACACTTAGAAAATTTATCCGAAACAGAGATTGTTAGCATCGAGCTAGGCACCGCCATTCCCATTATTTACGATCTTGACGAGCGCGGTCGGGTCGCTAACAAAGTTATTTTAAATTGAGATCTAGACCGATTATCCACTATCCACTATTCACTAAAAAACTAGTAACTTTGTTTTGATGCAAGCTGTGAGTATACCTACTTTTCGATCTAACTTTCCCAATTCCAGACTTTCTATATATATTGACTCGATCGACAGCTAAAAATTCGCTATCTTGAGAGAGCAGATTTCTCGATCGCTGCTGATAGAATAGAAAAATTACAGCTATAAATCTTCATTATGCAATTCAAGGAACTTGCGATAGTTTTACCAATAGCTTTAGTTAGTCTGCTAGCTCAAGCAGTTAACGCTCAAGTCAATCAAAATCGGTTGCGAAATACGTTGACAGGTTCAAGCTATTGTTTAGATATTATCAATGATGGCAATAATAACAAACTGACTATGGCTAGGTGTGGTAACGTTGCTGGGCAACGTTGGAGTCTAACAGCTAGTGAGACAAATCCTCAAGCTTATCGGTTACAGACTCCGCTTACAGGTACGGACAATTGTTTAGCGACGATCGATGATGGTAAAAATAATCAACTAACGATCGCTAAATGTAGCGATGCGCCCGGACAACGTTGGAGCATTATATCTAGCAAAGCTAATCCTGGCTACTCTGGCTATTCTAGTTTACGAAATGAGCTTGCAGGCGCGGATAAGTGTTTGAAAATTATCAATGACGGTAGAAGTAATAAACTGACGATGGCTAAATGTAGTAACACCGCTGGGCAAAGCTGGAGAATTACCAAGACTCCTTAATTAGTGCATTGATGTAACTTGTCAGAGAAAATCATCACAAGCAGAGTCAAGGTAATCGCAGATAATTCTAGCACTGTAATATTAGACCTTCTCCAAAATTCCCTCATAGCTTCCTCATCTTGTTTTGATATTATGAGAGACAGTCAATTCTCTTGTTATTAACGAGGACAAAATTCATGAAATGGCAACAATTAATCCTAGCTTTCATAGCTACTATTTGCTTAATCTTTGCTGGAAAGGCTTTGGCACAGACTGATATCAATATTAACAATACCAACCTGATTCGCTTTGGTGGGAGTGTCACTGTAGCAGAGAACCAAATTGTCGAAAATGCTCATGCTTTTGGAGGGAGTGTAACGGTATCGCCTAATGCCAGAGTTTTGGACACAGCCATTGCTTTTGGCGGCGATGTCATCCTCAAAAAAGGCGCGCGGGTAGATGGTGATGCCTACTCCTTTGGTGGCAAAATCGTTCAGGAACCAGGCGCGATTATTAGTGGCGAACGCGCGACATTCAGCGATAGACATGGGATGATGTCTGACTCTTATGGGAGACGCAGTTTCTTTCCTTGGTATTTCTTTAATGCGATTTTCAGAATTAGTGCCGCTATAGTCGCTGCGATCCTCGGACTGATTATCTTGCAAACCAGTCCGCAATTTTTACCGAATTTGGCTACAAAGTTGCGTCAATATCCTGGTTTAGCTGCTCTGTGGGGGCTGGGGGCGATTTTATTAATTATCTTTGGCACTGTGTTTCTGGCGATTACGTTAATCGGCATTCCCTTGATTCCAATCCTGAGTTTGGGCGCGGTTATCACTTCTTTAGTCGGTTCGCTAGGAGTAGCTTTGTTTGTCGGTCAACGCATCGATAGAAATATTCGGCAGTCAGTATTACAGCAGTTCTTAATTGGTTTGGCGATCTTGACGGTTCTGACACTAATTCCGTTTTTGGGAGGCTTAGTAGTTTTCCTAATTAATCTATTTGGCTTAGGAGTCATCTTGCTGTGCCAATTTGGTAAAGAAAAACCGCAGATGGCTAGTTAGGACACTCTAGATCTCCGAACTATTAACGAGAAAAATCACGATGAATACAACTATTAATAAAACCAAAGAAGTTTCGATCGATGAATTGTGGGAATCAGCTCCCATCAGCAAAGAAATTTTCGATCCCGCATCGATAGTGGAAGATTCAACCACTAATTAGGGGAAAATAAAATGAAAAGACAGTTAATTGATAACCCTGCTGTCAAGCAATCTTTATTGTTCGTCACAGTAGTCGCTTTGAGTATTTGGGTGAGAAGTAATCCTATGTTTCTTCAGCATCAAAAATTATCAGTTCCAGTTATAACTTCTCCGACTATTCCCAATAATTTGTCCCAAAAAATTCAACCGCAAGTTTACTGGTTACGATCCGATCGCAATCAACTAACTCTAGTTGCGAAATCACTACCACCAAACACATCCGGTTCCACACCACAGCAAGTTTTAACAATTGCCGTCCAAAAGTTACTATCAGCCAAACCCAGCGATGATTTGAGTAGTACGATTCCCAAAGGGACTAAACTTCTGAATTTACAATTGCGCGCTGATGGAGTGCATATTGACTTATCGCCAGAATTTGGATCTGGAGGTGGTAGCACCTCAATGATTTATCGAGTCGCACAGGTGATTTATACATCTACCAGCCTCGATCCCAATCAAAAAGTTTTTATCTCTGTTGGAGGACAATCGCTCGATCGTAACCATCCATTAGGCGGGGAGGGATTAATTTTGAGGCAGCCGACTACCCGTTCTCAGTTTGCTGCTGATTTTCTCTAGATTTTCATCTGATTTGTAAACATAGCTAAGGACAGGACTTAATAACATGAATATGCAAAATGAAAACTTTCAAGAAAATGTCGAAATAATTCAAACTGAGTTAGTAACTGGGGAGCATGAAGTAAAAACAACAGAAAAGATTGGCGTAGAAGAATTTAGTATTAATGGTGATGCCCTCGGAGCCAAAATCAAGGAACTCGTTCATCAAGGCAACATTCGGCGGATTATCCTCAAAAATGAAGAGGGGCATACATTAATTGAAATTCCCTTAACTGTTGGTGTGGTTGGTGGTGCCATCAGTGCGGCTTTCTTCCCGATTCTAGCTGCGGTGGGATCGATTGGGGCGATGGTTGCTCATCTGACGATAGTTGTGGAAAAGCGAGAATAAGTCTTTCTCATCCACATTCCGCACGATTGAAATCGCGGATGGAACCTTTGCACTCCGGCGTTGGCG
>JBBRVB010000436.1:0-3475 GCA_038247275.1 Chroococcales cyanobacterium | reverse complement strand
TGAAGAGTCGTATCGCTAACATCGAGTAACAATGAGTCGATCGTGGGGGTAAAAGTCGAGAGCGTCATATCACCTCGAATGCTTACAGCAATTAGCTTTGGTTTATTCAATTATATCGCGTTGGCATAGCCGCGCCGCGAGGTAATCGCCAATGGGTTCGATCGCGTCGCGTAATTCGGTACAGAATCTAGCAACTTACGTTCACGCTCATCCTACTTTGTCTGAGGTATTGGATGAAGCCTACAAACTGAATCGATCGAGATGTTCGATCTAAATTTATTGAGAATAATTTCCTCACATGAAAAAAGGTGAGCATTTGCCCACCTTCATCTTTGGTTTAAATTTAATTATTTAGATCCAATACATTTATTTATTAGCATTAAACTTATTGAAGCTCTGATAAAATTCATGCTCTTCATAGATATGACACTTGTCCGTGATGTCCTTCATTAGTTCCCATGAGAACGTGCGTTCTTTGATGTATTCACCCCAGTTCGCTTTAATAATCGCGTGAGCTTCCCGGAGGCGGTAGGAAGGAATCGCGGTGGAAATATGGTGGGGAATATGCACGTTGATATCGTGGCAGAGGAACTCTACCCAGCGGGGGTAGTCACAGTGAACTGTACCAGATAATTGCGCGATCGCTTCGTTCCATTCGCCGTCAGGAGTGAATGGGATATCGGCGGCGGTATGATGGACGATCGTAAAGGTACTCATCCAGAAGTGATATACCAACCAGGGGACGACCCAAAATTTGACAAAGCCCCAGAAACCCAAAGTTCCAATTAGAATCGGGAAGATAATCGCAGCACCAATAATGACAAACAAAGCTGAGAATTTGACATCATCTCTGGTTTTACCAGCGGGAAATTTGCGCCAGTCAAAGTGAACGGCTGCCCAGTGCGGTAATGATGCCAACCACCACAACCGACCGCGCATCGCTTGGTAGAATACTTGCAGCCATGCAGGTGCATCTTGATAAGCTTCAGGTCGCCACGGTTGCCATGCATTGTCCACATCCATCTTATTGGTATATTTGTGGTGCTTGGCGTGTCCGTAACGCCAGCCGTGGAAGGGATAAATCAGGGTCAACATAAATAGATGACCGACGATATCGTTGACTTTACGACTATTGGCGAAAGAGCGATGCGCGCAGTCATGACCGATCACAAAGCAACCAGTCATCGCTGTACCGGTAAATACCCATGCTAGCGGTAACAGATACCAAGGCGAGTAGGCGATTGCTACCATCCCTAGCGTTACGGTGACGATCGTTTTGATGACTGTCAGCCAAGCTTTGCCACTATCTTTGGCAAAAACTTCTTTTGGTAAAGATTGGACGATGTGTTTGAGTTTGAGATTCGGGGACAGCTCAGTGGCTGGATTCGGATCGATCGATAAAGTCATGTAGCGATTTGGATCTCCAAGATTTATGAGGAAGGTACAGTTGCTGCTACTGCCGATCGAACACTACCCTACTAGCAGATAAGTGCCGATTTATGAATTTGCAGCCAAACTAGATACCATTTTGTTAACAATCGTTCACGATCGATCTTACATTAGTATGCTGCTGGGGTCTAGTAGGTAGCTGGAACCGATCGAGATTGGCTCGTCCGTCACACCTTCCCAAATCGCCGTTGCCGTTGCTGATAGTCAGCGATCGCCTGGACGAATTTCCCCTCGCTCAGAGCGGGCCAGTGAGTATTCGTGATGTATATTTCAGTATAAGCTAGTTGCCAGAGGAGAAAGTTGCTCAGTCATTGTTCGCCGCTAGTCCGAATTAATAAATCGGGGTCTGGCAATCCGTGGGTGTCTAAGTATTGAGTAAATAGTGATTCATCAAGTAGATCGGGATTTAGTTCGCCAGTTTGGGCTAATTTAGCGATCGATTTACAAGCTTGCAAAATTTCATGCCGACCGCCATAATTAATTGCGATATTAAATGTCACCGATCGATTGTCGGCAGTAGTCTCGATCGACTTGTCCATCATTTTTTGGAGTGAGATCGGCACTTGAGATCGAAGCCCTAAGTCTCCACCATCAATGGACTGGTATTCGTGCTTATTTCCTCCAAAAAATCGGTCAAACCTATGCCAATTTAGGCGATCTCGATCGCGCAAACACCATCTATCGGCAAACCTTGACATTTTGCCAAACTGGTAACTACCTACAAACTTAAGGTAGAATTCTCACTGGTTGAGCACAGCTAGCGCGGCTCCAAGGTCACCCAGAGCGCGCACAAGCAGATTGCTTCCAATCGATCGAAATCCTCGACAGACTGGGTGCCAACGGCGATCTTGCCGCAGCCGATCGTCAAGCTGGACTCAGATGGGATCTAGCTGGCGATCTCCCCCAGAGCCAAATTTATCGAGATTGTGCCTGCGAACTATTTACCGAAATTAAGGCTCCCCAGCAGTTAGCAAAAATCGCTGCCAGAATCGATAAATAGCACCGCCCCAACCCGCTCATACTTCTGGTAAATCGATGGAGATTTCCCGATCCCAACGTGAGTTTGTTGAGCTATCATGCTTTTAAACATCTATTTTTGGCAGCTCTCGATCGCAACTATGGCCAAACGTCGCTTACCAGAAACAACTGCTCGCGTCCGCGTCACCCAGCACTCTTGGCAATTTGGGAAAGTTGTCGGCGAAGTCAGTGCTGGCGAATTTTGTTGGGACTTTCAATGGTGTTGCCGTGAAGGAAACCTAGAATTAATTGTCGAACCCGCACTCGGACGTGCTTTAATTCAAGATGCTTTGGGTCGATTTCTCAAACAGTGGGACTACCAATTAGAAGCGGGCGGCGATTATGAATTTACTGTTAGAGCAAAATTTTAAGTCTGCTAAAGTGATAAATAACAGTTGATTTGAATTTACTTATCCCTGTCACTGTATCGGCTCTAGCAACTAACGAATATTTTAGGAGCTAGCGGAGTCAACAGAAAAGTGTAACAATCAAAATCGACTGTTAAGTCAATCGATGTTCAACTTAGATTTTCATTCTCATCCTATGAAAAAACTTACTTTAACTGCTGTATCTACCGTAATTTGCTCCCTATCAATCGCTGTTAGCCAAGCTACTCCCAGCTTCGCACAGCAAACCCCCGCGAAAACACCCGCAACCAAACCCGCTCCCGGTGGCACCAACGCACAACCACCTACCATCGAGCAACAACTCAAGCTCACCAAAGAGCAACAAACTAAATTAGTAGATCTGCAAAAATCTGTGATGAAGAAGAGAATTGCAGTATTAACTCCTATTCAAAGACAAGAAGTTCAATCCGCAATGCAACAGGGTAAAGCCCCCAATTTGACACTAACCTCCGCTCAGGAAGGTCAGCTCAAAGCCATCCAAACAGCAGCTATCGCTCAACAAAATGCGATTCTCACTCCCGAACAAAAACTCAAGCTTCAAGCAATCAACAAGCAATTAGCGACTCCTCGACGTTAGATCGCAATCGATCGATACCTGTTGA
>JBBRVB010000435.1:0-3477 GCA_038247275.1 Chroococcales cyanobacterium | reverse complement strand
TTCAGGGTTTCGTGGCACTATTTTTCACGTATCCTGGCGATGGCTCGTCAAGAGAGAACAAGGCTTTGAGGGTCATCTTGCAGGTTTTTGCTTGTATCCTGTCGCCTGCTAATCCCCCTTTTCGAGGGAATATGCAATTTTGGTGGGTAGAAGGGGCTGGAACGGGCATTCAATCGATCGCCCACCAAATTCAACACATGAAAATAGTCATTTCCATACATCCGATAAACATCCGACAAAATTTGGCGATCGATCGGGTCGTGATATAATATTTAAGACGCACGCATCAATTGCCACGACCATTCGGAGGTTTTATGACAATCGCTCAAAATCATCCTCAGCCGTTACTCATCGATCTAAATAATACCGATCTCCAGCTTTCGCCCGAACAGTTCGAGCGGTTGCGAATGAGTAATCCCGATCTCTACTTAGAATTAACCGAGGATGGGAAGCTCACGGTCATGTCGCCAACAAGTCTCGATCGGCAAACAGAAGCATCTCTGGTGGAAAAAGATGACGATGCTCTAAAGGAGCGGCTCCGCCAACGACAGCAGAATATTTCTACTTCTCATTCAACATATCAATTTCCGGAGTTAACTCCAGAGGAAACGGCACGGAGAGTTGCGATGGTAGAAAAATCCCGGCATAATCGAGCGCAAATGTGGAACGAGTTAACGCCAGAAGAACGAGATCGAAGCGATCGACAATTTGAATACTTGTACCAACTGCTTGCAGATGCTAGGAAGTAAGTTATTGTTGTGACGACGAATTTAAAGCATTTATCTCTATTTTGTGATGCTGCTTATTGGCGAGATATTAGATTGTAAATGCGAGCGGTTAACCTACGAGCATTGGATTTTACTCATCTCTACTAGATCTGAAGCCAAAATACGATTGAGTCTATTAATATAAATACTTAGATGTTTGAATAATGAAAATTAGTCGATCGCCGAAGCAATACAGAAACTCTCCCAGGCTTTAATTGCTAGATATTCAGATAATTGACGATCGAACATTTATTATAAACATTTCTATACATGTCCCAACCATTACAATATTTAACAAATGAGCAGGGCGAACGAGTTGGAGTTCTATTGGACTGGAACACTTACGCTAGACTTACCAATCCATTAGGCTTGGATGAGGAATGTTTGGTGGGATTGAGTATCGATGAGTTAACAGCACTGGCAAGTTGTAAATTGGCGGTGGCGGATCAAACTCATTTAGACGCTCTAGTATCCAGAAATACAGAATCATTGCTCTCTACCGATGAAATCGCCGAGTTAGATGACTTATTAGCAAAGGCAGATCGATTAACAATTCTCAAAACTCGCGCCAGATATACGATCGAGTGCTTGAAACAGGATGCTACGGCAGCATGAGTGTTTATATTCGGGTGGAGTTACAGCGACAAATTCGCTACCGCTTTGGTGAATGTTGCGCCTATTGCCAGACAGCAGAATTTCTAACGGCAATGACGTTTGAATTCGAGCATATTATCCCCCTCGCTGTTGGTGGAGAAACGGTATTTGAGAATCTTTGTTTTGCCTGTCCATCTTGTAATCGCTACAAGGGAGATCGTCAGACTGCTATCGATCCAGAAAGCGGTGAAACAGTTGCGTTATTTCATCCCCAGGAACAAGTTTGGGGACAACATTTTGGCTGGAGTGAGATGGGGACAGAAATAAGGGGAATAACAGCGGTAGGTCGAGCGACGATCGCTGGATTACAGATGAATCGTCCAGCTTTGGTGCGGGCGAGGGCGATGTGGGTTAAGTTGGACGAGCATCCGCCAAAGTCAACGTGACTGAAGACGGTACTTGAGGGATGGCATGGGTGTTCTAATTTTATGGAGAAGTGAATAATGAGCGAACAAGATATCCTAGAACAACTTGAAGTTTGTTGCCCAGTGTGTGGTAGCAACAGTTTTAGTCATGATGAGACCAATGGCATCAGTTGCGATGAGTGTGATTATATGGATCTAGAAAATGACAATATTTAAACGTGAAATCAGCTAGTAGCCAGAGTTAGGTGTAAGTTAGTATGCCGAAAAAAGTCGGTCATAACTGTTTTCAATGCTCGAAATTGAGTACTCCAGAGGCTCAGACCAAACCTTGCTGGGATGCGGTGCGATGTCCGAATCGACGGCACTATCAACGCAATAAGGCGCGGATTAGTCAGCAGCGCAAGCAAAGTCGTCCGGTAGAGTCGCCCGGTAATGTACTTCGGACGATTGCAATCGAGCCACCGATCGGTACGGCTGTTAGTATTATCTTCTATCGAGAGCGGCAGGATGCGCCAGTCCACGCGATCGCGGCTGAGGTTTGGCAAGGAACGGAGAAGGTGTTGAAGGTAGAGCCGATGCACTGCATGGGTTTATCTCCGGCTCAAGTAGTTGAGGTGATGACAGAAATTTTGAAGGCTTGTTCGAGTGAGTTGGGGGTGGAGTTGACTAAGTTCGCGTCGAAAGTAGAGTTGCATCCCAGCCAATGTCCCATTAGTTCTTGTCCGCAATGGCATCACAACAATTAGAGTTAGATTTGTGGCAAATCTTGGCGGTCGCTCAAGCCGAACCAGCGACGGTCGGTTTTATCGAACTGTGCGGTCGTTTGGATGGGTTGAATCTGGTTGATGGGGCGCGGGCGGTTGGGGAAATTGCGGAGATTTATCGAGTTCGAGCGGAGACGATTTTAAATGAGATTGCAGCGGCTTATTTACCAATTAAGGAGCCAGTTTTACCAGATGAACTTTGGGCGCATCTGTATCGGCAAACTTTCATTTTACGGGACGAGCATTTGTATCTGGAGGTGGAACACGACTATCCGCAGGAGCGACAGTCGGTGATTAAGTTAGGAGTGGAGGCGAATGAGGTGGCGACTGAGGCGATGATGAGAGCGGCGGTGATGGGAAATGCTCATCAAGAGGAAATCGATCTGTGGGCGAGTCGGATTCGAGCCGTAATGGGAGAATGTGGGGAGATGCTGTTGGTAGAATTACAGCAGCAGTCGGGGTTAAGTTTGGTGGATGTCTGGTTGGGGTTGCTATTGGGTGATACTGGTTGTGTAGTTAGTCGTCAGTTGAGTGGTGAGGTAGAATTTAGTGTTGATTTCTACGAGCGAGCAGGAATTTGGATTGTCGAATTGGGAAGTAATGTCATAACGAATGATTGCACAACTTCGGGCATTGACTGCCCGAAGTTGAATGTAGACTCCTGACTTACCAAAATCAGTTGTGGGCGATCTCGGGCAACATTCTCTTTAGGGAATCGCGGCTTGCTCGAAATGATTCTATGCCACCATTGTGACTACAAGAGACATCTAAGGCAGTAGATTCGAGCGGTTATGATGTCTTCAAAAATTGTTGAATTTGAGCTAATTTATCTTTGAGGGATTTTTGGATCGTTCTGATTTCATTTTCTGCAAGTCCATCGAGATCGAGGGAGGAAATCGATTTCATAATTTTATTTATGCGAGTACT
>JBBRVB010000434.1:0-3508 GCA_038247275.1 Chroococcales cyanobacterium | reverse complement strand
CTCTCCACCGGAGGTAAGGGTTGGTGCGCTATTTAGGATTTCTAAATAGGTGATGCGCTATCTAGGTAAGTGAATCCTGATAGTCCCTACTCTTGTCGGTTTTTTCCAACGCAGGGGATGGATTACTCCATTAAGCTTATACCCTGAAAACGTATTACGATGGTTCAACGACACTTCGTTTGATCTACTCATAGAACTATTGCTTGCGGTATTATTATGCTTTCAGCAATTACCATAGAGACCGCTTTCGTCCCCGCTTTACAGATTTGATAATCAGTCGCTTCTGTAGGGGATACCATTGCTGGTACTTTACGTGCTTTCAACCCCGCATCTGGGCGGAAGGACTCAGTGTATTGTGAGGAAATTTATTAGTAAGCTAAAATGGCTTAATTTTTATGAGTCCTCGCTAGTTATCTTTGCTTACGCTCAACTAGCTTTCTTCACCTTCATGAATGGTAAGTTATCATCGGACGGGGATTAAAGTGCGAACTCTATCCTAATGGATTACCCACCCAATGTCTCTTGTCCCCCGATTACTCGGTTTGAAGAGAACGAATCGCACGACGATTTACGTCAAGCGAGTCAAGAAGGGGACTCCTTCGGTGCAACCGCTATATGGTGACGAGATTCGTTCGCTTCGCAAGTTGCAACGAGATTATCCGCCTAGTCCTTACGTTTTTCAGTCTTCGCGATCTGGGCCGTTAGCTCATGATACCGTCGGTGGTATTGTCGAGCGGGCTGGTGAGTTAGCTGCTTTGCAAATGCCCGTTCATGCACACATGCTGCGGCACGGCACGGGTTGCTATTTGGCTCGCGCGTGGTATTGATACTCGGACAATTCAGAGTTACCTGGGGCATAACAATATTCAACATACAGTTCGTTATACCGAACTCGCTTCTACGAAGTTTCAAGGGCTGTGGGATGGTTGACTGTAGTATCGTGATTTTATTGTCTATCTCCCCCGAAAATAATCGCTCTCCCAAAACATCCACAAACAATGTCTGCTATTGTAAGTGGCACTTTTTTACAGTTATCTCGGCTCGACCCCGAGTAGCGTTGGAACCAAAAACCCCAACTTCTCACACGGGTATATTAATAGTCACAGTGGGAACTTTACTCTCGATCGGCATTTCGATCGCGCACGACTCAGGAGCCGCTTTGAGAGCTGCTAATTGAGCGAGCAATCGATCGCGCACTTCATAGCGGAATTTAAAGAAATGCTCGCCTACACCTAAGACTGTAAAATAATCGTAGAGCAAACTTGGTTTCGATCCTGCTAAAACTAGTAACTGCCACCAAAACACAAATCGGGTATTTCGCATTACGCCCTGTCGCCAGCAGATCGACCAGCAGAGCCGTAACTCGTGTTGGGTAATCGGACGCTGGTGTTTACTGCGCCACCCACTCATCATCCGAAAACAGCGAAATGCCCGTTTGAGATAGGGCATCGGCTCGTACATCTGCCAAAAAGCGTCGATATACTCTTCCGTAATTTCGACGACTGGACGAGTCGGGATAAAGTTCATAATTGCCCCTTGATCGATCGTCGCCAAGCCATCTGTCAGCCGTCCTTCGCGTTCGAGCCGAGTCCATAAGGCAGTATTTTGTAAAGCTTGGAGGAGGCTAAATTGGGCGACTGGAATATTTGTCGCTTCGATAAAGTCCTGAATCCGTTTCCCCGCACCCGCGCGTTCGTTGTCAAACCCCATAATAAACCCAGACATGATTTGTAATCCCTTGCGGGTAATTTTCTCACAGGATTCAGTGAGCGAGTTACGGGTATTTTGCACTTTGTGAACTCCCAAGAGACTATCGGTATCTGGAGTTTCAATCCCCATAAATACCATCGTCATCCCCGCCTTGACCATCAGTTCGATGAGTTCGTCATCTTCGGCGAGATTTATCGATGCTTCAGTCAGAAAAATAAATGGATAATTGCGTGCTTCCATCCACGGAATTAACGCACGTAATAATAGTTTGGCATTGTGCGTATTGCCGATAAAGTTATCATCGACAATGAAGATATAACGGTGCCAACCCATTTGATAAAGTACTTCTAATTCCGCTAAGAATTGGGCGGGATTTTTCGTACGCGGTTTGCGTCCATAGAGATTGATAATGTCACAAAATTCGCACTGGAAGGGACACCCCCGCGAAAATTGGACGGTGATTGCTAAGTACGCATCTAAATCGAGTAAATCGAATCGCGGTATCGGCGTGTGGGTGACATCGGGCTTTTCGGTACTCCGAAATATCCCCTCTGTTTCACCCCGCGCTACAGCTTCTAAAAATAGGGGAATCGTGCATTCCCCTTCATCCAAAATCAGATAATGCGCGCCAGATTCGAGAGCGAAGGTGGGAATTGAAGTGGGAAAAGGGCCGCCTACTGCCACGCGTTTACCCAGACTTACGCCTCTTTGAATTAAGCTCCGAAAGTCATCTTGCTGCACGATCATCGCCGAAATAATCGCGACATCGCACCATTCCCAATCAGCTTCAGTTTCCGGCGCAACATTGCGATCGTACAGGCGAATTTCCCAATCTGACGGTAACATTGCCGCGATCGTAATTAATCCCAATGGAGGATTTGTCGATTTCAAACCTGCCAAGTCCAATGTCTCCTGGTATGACCAGAAAGAATTGGGCATAATCGGCCAGAGGAGTAAGGCTTTCATAGGCACTCCGTTGGATAAAATAATCTATTAAAATAAGTCTTTCATCAAAATCGATCGCCTTTGGCACCATCGATCGTGGTGCGCTCTGAACGGGGGCAATGTTAGTTGATGAAAATATTTATATTACTCATAATACTTTAATCGGCTACAAAATTACAGTTGGCTGAGTTAACTTTAATTAATTTTAGCTAAAATAAAACTTTCCGATCGGTTTGGGATTGAGTTTGGGCTTGTTTGCATTAACACTCGAAAATGGAGATTATAGAAAATGAGGTTTAACACCATCACCATCAAATCGTTACCAGTAAAGATTATTGGCTAAAGTATGTCTCAGAAAGTAGACAACTTGAGACACGTCTGAATTATGTCTCTTTACATGTCTCAAAATACCATTCTCAGATCGTTTAAGAAGTAGTGATATTCTTTGCCTAGCAAAGCTTTCATTGATCGTGTACCAGTTGAAAAGTTAAAGTACCATTCAACTTTGAGATCTAGAATCCCCCTTTTCGGGGATTAATGCAAAGTGCGATTCGTTTAGCTGAAATCAGCCTTGAGCAAAGGTTTGAAGGATAGTTAGCTTGGCTCCATAAGCCATGACAACTTGATGTTGATAGCTGACTTTTCACGTTAAGTCTAAAGCCCAGTAAGGGAGGGGATCGTAGCGGCAGGAGATTTTTAGAGGTATAGTAGCTAAAAACTACACGGTAGAGGTCAAAAAAATGCTCGAATGGTGGACGAAAAACTTTGGAAGTTGTCAACTGGGAGACGAGCGATTGAATAATCGAGCCTTCTGGATCGGGAAAGCTTTGAGCGAAAACTTCGGCAGAGCAAT
>JBBRVB010000433.1:0-3532 GCA_038247275.1 Chroococcales cyanobacterium | reverse complement strand
AATCGATGAGAGCCAATGCTACGCCACTGACTGGAGATGCCGCAGAACAGGTAACTGTGGTGCTGCAAAAGGTGATTGGTGAGTCGCAAGTCGATCGACCGATTTGGGAAGATTGGACGGCATTTTGGGCGCGATGTCAGGAATTAATTGTGGCGATTGCCAAGATTTATCATCCCGAAGTCAAATATCCACTGCTGAATATCTATGTGACTCAGGCGTATGGATTGATGCGGGGGACTACGGATGATATGGATATCTGGATGCAGAAACTCGCTCCAGCACTCGATCGCGTGACGATCGCGCAGACCTATGAGGCTTATGAAACGTATCAAAAGTTGGCACCATCGGCGCAGAAAATCCTCAAGGTGTGGAACTGGGCGCAATGGGTCATCAATCCTGTCAGCGCGATCGCCAAACGTGCCACCAAGGAGTCCTCTAGCCTTGCCGATCGACAGTTGTTGGTCAATTTGGGTCAACTGACCCGCGAAGCCGCCTTGACGAACCTCTGTCGTCAGGCTGTAGCTCTCTATAGTAGCAAGCTCCAGCCATTATCGACACCTTTGCCGATCGCGCCAACTGCGGCAAGGACTCAAACCCTCAGAGAGATCCTCGTTGCTGCCGAACCGCAAGCACAGATCGAGCAAAAACCGATCGATCTGCTGTTAGTCGGGCGCACAGGTGCGGGGAAAAGTAGTTTGATTAATACGCTCTTTCAATCAGAATTAGCCGTTGTCGATGTGTTGCCAAGTACGGACAAGATTCAGAATTATCAGTGGCAGATTCCGAGTGGTGAAAGTCTGACGCTGTGGGATAGTCCCGGTTACGAGCAAGCTAGTCGGGCGGATTTGCGCGCTCAAGTATTGGATTATGCGACTACTGCGGATTTACTATTATTGGTTACGCCTGCGCTCGATCCGGCATTACAGATGGATCTGGACTTTTTGCAAGAGTTAAAGAATCTCAATCCCGATTTACCGATCGTCACGATTGTAACTCAAGTCGATCGCGTGCGTCCGTTGCGGGAGTGGACACCACCCTATGATTGGCAAGCGGGAACGCGCCCGAAGGAAGTCGCCATTCGCGAAGCTGTGGCTTATCGGAATGAATTTTTGGCTGACTACTGCGATTTAGTCTTACCGTTGGTGAATGCCGATCCGACGATCGACAGGCTAGCTTGGGGTGTAGATACATTATCATTGGCATTGCTCCAATCGATCGAGCCGAGCAAACAGATTCGCTTGGCACGTTTTTTACGAGATCTGGATGCGCGAATTGTCGCAGCAGCGCGGATTATCGATCGATATAGTCTTCAGATGACGACTACTCAGGGACTCACTCAACTGCTCAAAAGTCCAATATTGGAATTTATTTCGACGATGACGACGGGAACGCCGGCATTGGCACAACTACTCGCCGCCCAAATTCCGGTGGAGCAATTACCAGTCGTCATCGGTAAATTGCAGATGGCTTACGATTTACATTCATTATTAAATACTAATGAGTCTAAATCGATTACCTTCGATTTGTTATCGTTATGGCCGTTATTACTAAATAACTCCACCGCACCAAATCTAAATGCTGATGCTTTCGGACATGCTTTGGTTGAGTATTGGACACAATCGCTGACGATTTCACAGCTTCAGGAGCGGTTCGATCGCTATTTAACTCTCAGGAGTTAAAGCCGCTGCCATCGTGTTGTAAAGTCTGTCTTTTGAGTCTCCTAGAGTAGTTTACTCGATCTTTTAGACAAGTTCTATCGATCGATCTGAATTAGATCGATAACCCGAAGATCGAACCGTAGCAACAGCATCGCATCGAATCCTCAAAGCCCACCACCATCAGCACTAAAATCATTAGTGTCGATAGCGTAGCGTGCCATCGGCAATCTCGAAGCGT
This sequence comes from Chroococcales cyanobacterium, assembly GCA_038247275.1. Taxonomy (GTDB): domain Bacteria; phylum Cyanobacteriota; class Cyanobacteriia; order Cyanobacteriales; family Chamaesiphonaceae; genus Chamaesiphon. Next base: position 1,636 of record JBBRVB010000433.1, on the reverse strand, counting down.
GACATAAGCGATCGAATGTGCCGTCATGCCCGTTTCTAGATAAAATGGGACTGTGATGATATTTTACCATGCCTAAGAAAATTCGCGAATTTAAGAAAGTCCTCAAGAACTCTGGATTTTTGATGCGCGAGGGTAAAGGTAGTCATAGCAACTAGAAACATCCACAATTAGAAATGATTGTTACCATCGCTAGACGTGATGGCGACGATGCACCTCGCTACTTAGAAAAATTAGTTGAAGCAGCACTAATAAAACTGGAATCGATTGCCGATGGCACGCACGCGAACGAGGATGAATCTGATGAAGTATAGTATGAAGATTGAATGGTCTGAAGAAGACAATTGCTATGTAGTATTTCTGCCAGAATTTACCAAGGCAATGCAACCTGTTTCTGATGGTAAAACCTATATGGAAGCTGCTCAAAATGGTGGCGATGCTTTAGAGTCGATCGTTGCATCTTATTTAGCTGAAGGTTGGTCTTTACCTCAGCCCAAAACTTTGCAAACTGTCTAACTAATATTACCAGCCTCATCATCTCCAATTCGATCCAGAACCATTACCAGATGAATTCCGGTAATGGTTCATCAAAATCATCGCTCATTTTCATTGCGCCAAGATTTAGCCCCAAAATTCTTGGAGGTAGTTCTGAAGGATGATGATGCTCAGAGGTGGATGATTTGTCAAGGGAGTGAATAAACGCTAGGACGCTCAGTTGCATTGGTTCGGGGATTTTCTCTAGTTCTCGGACTATCGATTCGATCGTACTCATGGTGTGATCGGGCAGATTGAATATGATTCAATTTTACCATTCCCACATTTAAGCAACAAGGATCGATCGCTCAAAGATCTAACCATCAGAGATCGAGCCATAGCAAAAGCATCCAATCAAATCCTCCAACCTCACCACCAAAAGCACTAAAATCATCAGAATCGAGAGCTTTTCAACCTTTGAGCTGCCTCCGAATAGGTAAGCGGGAATCTAGATCGACTTTATGGGCAACACAAATTTCCCGAATATCCACAGCAGCGTTAATTGCCCCATCTACACGCTCCTTGGCATAATCAAATCCACAAGAACTGATTCCATGAACAAGTTTATGACGTAGTTTGAAAGATCGAACCAAACTTTCCCAGTCTTTTACTGCTTTTGGAAGAAGTAGCTGTACATTGGGGAATACTTCATCCTTCCAAACCTCTTTATACTTATCATGCCCATGACAGGATTGCAATTTTTCACGCACTTTTATATTTGGAGATTTCCCTAGTGCGATGATTGAACGTCGAATAGTCCACTCAAAATGAATAACCGCAAGTAATGATGCTAAAGAAGGATCTTTAGTCAAAATATGTCTTATTTCTTCTTCGCGAGATGGACTAGAATCTTTTACCAAAAACATAGCCGTATTTTAATATTACTGAAACTATTCGGATTCGTGATTGCCAAGATAATTCCAAGGATGTTTGTTGCCCTCGGCATCACATTCCTCGATCGTCATTCCATTTTCATCGGCTCTAATACTAGCCGAACATACAACATAAGCTTTCGATAGCCCATGACTTTTCCCGTTCTCGACAATCGCCTCTAAACGCGCTTTCTCGGCTTTGCCCGCTAAATCCTTATTATTAGGTTGGCTTT
>JBBRVB010000432.1:0-3555 GCA_038247275.1 Chroococcales cyanobacterium | reverse complement strand
TGCGTCAACAGCATTGGTTCGGTTAGCTAAAACCTCCGATACAATTCTGCCTAAAGTGGTGAGATGGTTGGAACAAAATCGGGATGAGGATGTAATGGGTAGCGCGATCGATTGTTTATATTCGATCGTGGTTGAATAGGGGATGCTGGTTAGTTGTCTATCGATCATTGAGAATCTAGTTTTGTTATAATAACAATATCTTCTAACTACACTCGATCGATGTACCAAGATATTAATATTCATCTGCCTGATGATACTTTAGTAGAAATCGATAGACTAGCTCCCCAAGGCGATCGTCTTCTCTTTATTAATGAAGCTATTCAATTTTACATTGCTGAAGCTAATAAGAAAGCTCTGCGCGATCTACTAAAAGAAGGCGCAACCGTCCGTGCAGAAAGAGATCTAGCTTTAGCTCAAGAATGGTTTGTGCTGGACGAAGAGGTATGACTGCAAAACGAATACTTCAACCAATTCGTGGAGAAATTTATTTGGTTAACTTCGATCCTACTATTGGCGTAGAAATTAACAAAACTCGCCCAGCCTTAATCATCCAAAATAATATCGCAAACGAGAACAGTCCGATTACAATCATCGCGGCGATTACCTCCAAATTTGACGATCGGTTATATCCCACTGAAGTGCAGATTGATCCGCCTGAAGGGGGATTAATGACAGTTTCTGTAGTTTTGTTAAATCAAATCCGCTCGATTGATCGGCAACGGTTGATTAGGAAAATTGGTTTTGTCAGTTTAGAGAAATTGAATGAGGTCGATCGAGCTATTCAAATTAGCTTTGGTTTAGTAGATTTATAGGCGTTGTATCCGCGATCGATTGTTTATATTCGTTCGCGTAGCGTAGGCGAAGCCTAATCGTGGTTGAATAGGGGATGCTCGATCGATTATCTCCCTAAATATACAAGGGGTGGGTTTATGCTAGAAATTATCGAGAAAATCGATCGATACCGAACAAACCCACCCTCCTCACCAGCAATCGTCAAATATAGCCCCAGTCATTCGTCAATTCGTCACGTTAGAATGAAAATATGGAGATCGATCGTTAAATATGACAACCTTAAACGAAGTCTTGGATGCTGTCATGGAACTACCCGCAGAACAGCAAGAAATGTTGATTCAAATTGTCCATCAGCGAATGAGAGACAATCGCCGCGAAGAAATCGCCAAAGGAGTCGAGGTTTCGATCTCCGAATTTCGATCGGGTAAATTGAAAGCAAAGCCTGTTGCGGAAGTAATTAGCGATCTCAGATTGCTCTTAGAGACAGATGAGTAAGCATGAGAAAGGTAGTTTCAACACCAAGATTTGAAAAAGCTTTCCGCAAGTTCGCTCGTCGCAATCTTCCCTTGCAGCAAAAGGTTGAGGATACATTATCTCAGTTGGCTGATGATGCCTTTGCGGTGAATCTGGGAACCCATAAGTTAGACGGTAAACTATCTGGCACTTTAGCTTGTTCTTGTGGTTATGACTGTCGGATTTTGTTTAAGTTCGATCGAGATGAGGAAACGGAAGAAGATGTGATTCTATTATTGGATATCGGAACGCATGATGAAGTTTATTAAGCCAAGAAATTATCTGGTAGAGGTTCGATGCTAAATATATCATTGCCAAACCAAATTACCGACTTTATCGAACAACAATCTATCGCTGATGGCTTTGCTACGCTAAGTGAGTACGTCTTTCATCTTATTCTCCGCGAACAAGATCGACTAGCACAACAATCGCGGGTAGAATCGCTATTAATTGAAGGATTGAATAGCGGGGAATCTTCAGAGATAACCGACGATTGGTGGAGTTCTAAACGTGACAATCTGGAGCAGCTTCATCGATCGCAAGCATGACCAAGAAAATCGTGAGGAAGTTGTTGAAATCGTGCGAATTCTTTTTGCAACGCGAGATATTGACAGTATTTTGGACAAATAGAATATGAAATACAGCATGAAGATTAAATGGTCTGACGAAGATAATTGTTACGTCGTATTTTTGCCAGAATTTACTAGAGCAATGCAACCTGTTTCTGATGGCAATAGCTACGGAGAAGCAGCCCAAAAAGGTCAAGAAGCATTGGAGTCGATCGTCGAATTTTATCAAGCAGAAGGTTGGTCTTTACCTCAACCTAAAACTCTTCAAAATGTTTAGTTATGGCGATGCAACACCCTAGGCAGTGCCTACTCTCCAGTCTAATCACTAGCCACTAACCCTATGCCAAAAACAATCGTCATCGATCCCGTCACCCGCATCGAAGGACATGCCAAAATCTCCATCTTCCTCGACGACGCTGGCGAAGTCGCCGACGCACATTTTCACGTCGTCGAATATCGAGGATTTGAGAAATTTTGCGAAGGTCGCCCCATGTGGGAAATGGCCGGGATTACTGCCCGAATTTGCGGGATTTGTCCCGTCAGTCACTTGCTCGCATCGGCCAAAACAGGCGACAAAATCTTAGCCGTCCAGATTCCCCGCGCTGCCGAGAAATTGCGCCGCTTGATGAATCTCGCCCAGATTACCCAATCCCACGCCCTGGCATTCTTCCATCTTAGCAGCCCTGACTTTCTACTCGGCTGGGACAGCAATCCCGCCACGCGCAACGTGTTTGGTTTAATGGCAGCCGAGCCAGAACTCGCTAGAGGGGGAATTCGCTTACGACAGTTCGGACAGCAAATCATCGAACTGCTCGGTGCGCGGAAAATTCATGCAGCCTGGGCTGTGCCTGGGGGCGTGCGATCGCCCCTAAGCGAAGCGGGTTGTGAGTGGATACGCGATCGCATCCCCGAATCATTAGCCACGATCGAACATGCGCTCACGTTATTCAAGGGACTGCTCGACAATCTGCAAACTGAAGTCCGCGTATTTGGGAATTTTCCGTCGCTGTTTATGAGCTTGGTGGGGAAAGATGGCGAGTGGGAACACTATGGCGGACACATTCGCTTTACCGACAGCAATGGCAACATCGTCGCGGATCACCTCAGTGAAGACGATTACCAGCAATATATCGGCGAAGCTGTCGAACCTTGGTCGTATCTCAAATTCCCCTATTACAAACCGCTCGGCTATCCCGACGGCATCTATCGCGTCGGGCCCTTAGCCCGATTGAATATTTGCGATCGAATCGGCACGCCCAAAGCCGATCGAGAGTTACAAGAGTTTCGCCAGCGAGCTGGTGGGGTTGCAACTTCTTCGTTTTTCTATCATTACGCCCGTCTGGTAGAAATTTTAGCCGCGATCGAACGGATTGCCGAACTCATCGAAGATCCCGACATGCGCTCCCACCATACCCGCGCCAAGGCTGGGATTAACTGTCTGGAGGGGATTGGCGTGAGTGAAGCCCCTCGCGGTACCCTATTCCATCATTATCAAGTTGACGAAGACGGCGCGATCTCCAAGGTCAATCTGATTATTGCCACGGGACACAACAATCTGGCGATGAATAAAACGATCGCCCAGATTGCCCAGCATTACATTCACAACGGCGATGTCGCCGAAGGATTCTTAAATCGCGTCGAAGCTGGCATTCGCGCCTTCGATCCTTGCCTCAGTTGCTCG
>JBBRVB010000431.1:0-3584 GCA_038247275.1 Chroococcales cyanobacterium | reverse complement strand
GACCCCGACGCGATCGAGAAACTAAAGGACAAGATCGCTCAGGCACTCGATCGCCAGGACTTCATGAAGGCAGGTAATAAGATTGTCAAAAGTAAGAAACTGACGATCGAACAGAAAACCGAGCAGTTGACAGCAGCGGGGCACAGTGCCCTAATTTTACAGCCCGATTTCTGCGGACGAGTTGGTTATGCCGATTATGAAATAACAAATAATAATGCGAACATTCGCCGGATGAAGCAAAGACTAGAGCAATTAGAAAAAGCTTTGATTAATGCGATTGAAATTGGGGACACAGAGGAAGAATACCCCGATTTAGATCTAATTGTCCGACATGCCAGAACTATCGATCGTATTCAGTTAATCTTTAGTAAAAAACCGAGTTTAGAAATTCGTAATTTATTAAAGTCTCACGGTTTCCGCTGGGCACCATCTGAGGGAGCTTGGCAACGACACTTAAATGGTTTCGGCTGTCGGCGAACTATCGACGCAATCGGGACAATCTTAAAAGCCGATCGATAAATCCTCTTATCGATGGGGGCAGGGTTCGACTCTCCCCCATCGACCGATAAGTTATTCTTACCAACCAACATCAACCACAAACTTATGATGACTTTTGAATTAGAAATGGCATTAGACATTCTCAATGGGCAAATTGACAAGGGTATCGAGTTTCCCGAAGCAATCGTTGGCGTAGCCGCGCCGAGAGGTAATCGAGCATTAAAAATGTACCCTGTATCTCAAGATGAGCTGACGGAAGCCTACGACAATCAATAGCTTAGTCTCGATCCTTCTCGATCGAGAAAGAATAGCACCGCGAAACGCCATGTTATTTAGACCGCACTAGCCCCCTTTTTTCGTGCATTCTCATAGATAGCCTTAATACCAGGGCGACGACTTAAATAGCTCTCAACCGATTGGCGGGAGACAGCCCCACCCTTGGTATTAGTAAATCCCAACAGGTTTAATCGATCGGCAATCTGGCTCGAACTCATGCCCTCAGAGGCTAGCTCGGCGATCTGTGGCTCCCAGTTGGTCGGGTCTTGAGGAGGAGTAACAGCGATCGCATTCTCTTGAGAAGAAGGGACGAACGCCAGGAGCGAAGGACTAGAAACATTAGACAGCATAGTTTTAAGATCCGTTATCTCAGCTTCGACCGCCTCGGTGCGCTTCGCGATCGATTCCAATGCCCGATCGATCTCTGCTCTGGCGATCGCGGAAACTTCCTCTCTAGTTAATACAGTACTAAATACTTTGCTAGTATTAGACTCCGCGATTAATTCTAAGATCTCATCCTTAGTTAATCCTGCACTTAGTCTGTTACTAGGTAGATCGGTAAATACTGTACTAGCTGATGAATGAGGTACTGTACGAGATGCTGTACTTAGTAAAGTACTCTTCAAGTACTGTAAAATTCCCGTACCTAAAGAGGGCACTACAGCACCCTCTTTATTTTTACGAGTGATGTCATTGTCAATACAATATTGTTCTAATTCTCTCTCTAGCTCAGGGTTAAGATAAACCATTACCCCTCGATTGTCTGTAGCCATCTGAGTTAATCCATTATTCTAGTCCAGTACTTTTAATATATCATGGTACTAGACTAAATACAGTACTTGTCAAATAAGATGATGTGCTAAGGAGCCAATATATAAGAAATAGTAATATACTTTTGATTGCAATGGTGCGGCAACGCATGATAAAATAGTAATGTACTCACAACAAAGCGATCGCCTTCCGGTCAAGAAATCACGATCGCTGAGTTACTGAGTAATCCCAAATCACAAAATAAAGGATTAATCCTAGTATGAAGCTAATAGAAGCCCGTGTAAACGGCAATCCCCGCCAAGTAAATACTAAATGGGGCGAGAAGGCAGTGATGGATGTTGTAACCGCAGACGGTCAAGAGATCGCTATCTGGCGACCTGCTGGTGATATGGAGGTAATGGGACGACGTAACGGGGAGCGGGTATCGATCGCCCTCGACTCCAAAGGAAAAGCGTCTCTCGTCGAACACGCTTCAAATTGCCCCGCTGTTGGATTGGCAGCCACTCAGCCAGCCGTCACGCTTCCCTTTGAAGCTGAAATGAAGCTCAAACAACAAATGGGCTTCCAAACTGAACCACAGCCTAGCCGCTCGGTTGAGATCGCCGATTATGTTGGTCGATTGGGGAAGCTTTATAACCACTGCTTGACCACCGCTGCGAGTATGTCTACCAGCATCGAGCTGGAAGCACCACAGATTAAAGATGTAGCCACAACTTTCTTTATCCAAGCTGTAAAGCATTTTAATCTCTAATTCTTAACCACTACCCAGCCTCACATCGGGGCTGGCATATTCCAAACCTAAAAATCATCATGGCACAAGTTCAATTAATTCTCACGGCAACAGTAGAACTTACGATCGAACTCCCCGACTCAAAATTAAAATCTTTGATTGTCGATGGAGAGATTGATGTTCACAAGTATATCGATGTTGATATCCGCAATAATTTTGAGTCGGATTTCAAGCGTTGTAAGGTATCCGACTTAACCATAGATGTTGACGATCCAACGATTAGCAGTTGGGAAACAATCGAGAAGAATGATGGCACAGAATTATCATTCGATGGATACAAACTAACAAAAGTCCAGTAAATAATTCTAGCCTCCAATTCTGCGCTCGAAGAAGCGGAATTGGAGGCTAGAATGGGGATATCCCAGCAGCGACCAAACTAATGGGGATACAAGCGGCTGTCTTGAAAAGGTGCTCTACTTGGGGAAACCCCAAGACCGCACTTTTCGCTTTTGCAGTCGCAAATACTCTTTTTTTAATACCTACACCTATTATGACCTACGCGACTGAGACAGACATCAGGGAATTGAAAACAGCGGTCGAATCGATCGGTCGTGGGACTGAAGCTAACACCAGGGCGATCGAATCACTCACTCGTATAACGGAGGCTAACACCACGGCACTCGCTACTCACTCAAACAGGATCGAAGGACTGACCAAGGCTACCGAAGCCAATATCAAAGCCATCGCCGATCTCACCAGTTCATTCGGCGGGTTGCGGGAAGAAATGCGGGTGGGGTTTGCCGACATGAAAGGACAAATTAACACCCTTGATGCCAAGTTTGATGAGCGCAGCAAGGGGATGGGTCAGCGGTTAGACGGTAAGGAACTGGCACAGCGGAATATTTTCACAGGAATTACCGTGTTAATTGTGGGTGGTGTTCTACTGGCTTTCTTCAAATACCTGTTCTTTGGAACCTTGCCATAGTATCTCTACATCCTAAAATCCCAGTTACTCCTCCAAAAATCTAGATTTTTGGGGGAGTAACTTTTTTTTTGGTTATGCACCAGAGACTACGCCTTTAGTCAACCGATCGCACCGCGTACCGCCGTGCTATTCCCTAGCTACGAATCCAGCAGCCACCCACCGCACCGCCTCCGCGTCCGCTCCTGCCGTGCTAATCAATCTCCTGTAATCGCGATAGCGAAGCGCTGCCTTGAGCAGGTCGCAATTGTTGCAATCCTTCAAGGCGTAAAGCTGTATAACTACCATCTTGAATTTGCCGTTCGCGAAGCGTCCCTCTCAGGGAAT
>JBBRVB010000430.1:0-3605 GCA_038247275.1 Chroococcales cyanobacterium | reverse complement strand
CGAGAGATCGCTTGCCATACTGCTATCCCAAATACCTATTTTCTCGTGACATATTGTCAACAAGTGCAGATTATTGACAACACGCGATCGACTGAAACCTCTGTTATTTCGTGGATTAGAGACTTAGCGTGAAAAGTCAGGTTAGTTAATAAGTACTGGTGCAAGATGTGAGATTACCTAGATATTTTCTGGATCTCGCCAGGAAAGCGGATACTACCTTGTGGAAAATAATACTTTTGATTCACTACTTGTCTATCGTAAGAGGGACAACATTACTGCATTTGCTTAATTATATTGATAGTAAGTCAATGGCAATTTCATTCCCTACAGCGATCGCCTCGGCATTTTTCTCACTCAGAACGTATAAATTATGGTTTTATTGCGTCCCGATTTGCCTCCGATGGGGGCATCAAAGGATTTTACGTCTTCAGCAACGCCAGATTACGATCGAGCAGAACAGCTATTTATCAAGCTTTTAACTACAGAAAATCTCGATCGGCAGGTGACGCTTGAGCCAAACTTGTCAGAAGAGTTTGAAGCCACTTTACAAACTGCTACTTCAGTTGCCTATAACGATCGTGTATCAGTGGTAGAAAATCGGTTTTTACAGCGGATTCTCTACCGCATTAACCGACTTAATTTTATCTGGTACAAAGATTTAAACGAATATACTAACGAGCGTTCATTGTACGTGCAGTGGGTAAGAGATCGCATTGAAAAGCCCTGGCAAGCCTGGGAATCAGCCCAGATCGACCTAAGTGTAAAGAATTTGTCAGCAGATGAGATTAAAGAGGCGTTGATTGCGCGAGCTGATGTCGATTTAGAACCGCCAATATCGGCAAATAAGCGGTATTTAGGGCAAGAAATGACCCTAAAAAGCTATCGTCACCTAATTGCGATCGCCTCTTTAGATGGGTTGGTAGAATCAAGTCGCCTGTGTCATCTGTTAGGTGGTGCTAGCAATGAGATCCAGGCGACATTGATCCGCGTCTTGCTCGAAGAATATGGAAATGGTCGGCTCAGTCGCAAGCACTCTACTTTCTTTGCCCAAATGATGGCAGAACTGAAACTCGATCCGACCCCAGAAGCTTATCTAGATTTGGTGCCCTGGGAAGTTTTAGCCTCGATCAACCACAATTTTCTGCTCACACAGTGCAAGCGCAACTTTTTACGTTACATCGGTGGCTTTACATACTTTGAAATTGTCGGCCCTTCGATCTATCAAGACTACATCGCTGCGGCTGCTCGCTTGGAACTTTCCGAAACCGCCAAGGGATATTGGGAACTGCATATCAAAGAAGACGAACGCCACGGACAATGGATGCTCCATAACGTCTCGTTACCCTTAGTCGATATGTATCCCCAGCAGGCGTGGGAACTGGTGCTCGGATACGACCAAGACAAGTATATGAGCGATCGCGCTGGCAATGCGATCGTTAAAATTATTCAAAATTCAACCTTTAATTAGAAAGCAAATGAATTCGCTCCAAACTCTATCCGATCGAGAAATTATCTCGATTCAATCTCATTCGCCCAAAGAAGTATTTTTCTGTCCTGAAGAATCTCAATTTTATTCCCAATGCTTAGACAGGATGGTTCTCAATCGCTGTACCAGTTCCGATCTGGTCATTGAGTTTGGTTCTGGTGATGGTAGTCCCGTGATTCAAAGCTTGCTCAGAACTCCTTTTCAAGGCAAAATTCAGGGGTATGAGTTGAATTCTATTGCCTGTAAGCTAGCTCAATCAAGAATCGCTCAGTATGAATTAAGGGACAAATATATCGTTCGTAACCAATGTTTTTTTAAAGGTTGGAAACAGTCTGGGGCTAATTATCTGATTGCTAATCCGCCTTATTTACCTGCACCTGATAACGATATTTATATGCCATCTTTGCATGGCGGAGCCGATGGTGCCGCGATTACTAAACTCCTGTTTACAGTAGGTTGCGATCGAGTGTTATCGCTAATTTCTGCCTATTCAAACCCCGTCGAAACGATTGAGTATGCTATCGATCGCGGGTATCAAGTAATTAATTTTACGATCGCGCCGTTGGAATTTGGCTACTATAGCTCTGAGTCAAAGGTAAGAGAGACTATTAATGCGCTCAAAAGCGATCGCAAAGCTTTCTATTCGCCTAATATCTATCTGCTGGCTGGTGTGTTATTTGAGAAGCAAGGTCGCGGCTCCCAGGATCTCTCAGCAGAACTACTGCAAGTTATGACCGCTTTTTAGCTGTAGGGTGTGTTGTCCCGGAGGACGTAACGCACCAAAAATAATATCTATTTTTCTCTTTTCTGTTGTCTGTCGATTTGCAACCCTATTTAGTAGCGTTAATTACAGCACTCAAATATTGAGTCAAAGTCAGAGGATCGACACCTAGATCTCCGCGCTCTTTAGCTGCCAAAATTCCGGCTTGGGAGTGCCACCAAGCTGCTGTGGCAACAACTTCGGCAAGATCGAGATTTAGCCGACTGTCAGTGGCAATTAGACCGCCAATCAGCCCAGTTAAGATATCACCACTACCGCCCCTCGCTAAGGCTGGAGTACTATCAGGAATCGCGATCGATCGACCATCCCCACTAGCAATTACAGTGCGTGCTCCCTTGAGTAAAATAATTGCCTGACTAGATTGAGCTGCGGCTATTGCAGCAACGAGTTTATTAGCTGTCGGAATTTTGGTAAATAGCCGTCTGAATTCACCAGTATGCGGCGTTAAAATAGTAGGCTGAGTTCGAGTAGATAGGGTTGTTTCGATGCCGAGTTTCGAGATAATATTGAGGGCATCAGCATCAAGCACGATCGGACAATTTGCCGCGAGAATTTGTTTAACTATTTTTGATGGTCGCTCGGTCAAACCACAACCGCAGGCGATCGCTTGATACTTGCTAAAATCTAGTTCTGGTAGAGATTTAATTGTCCCTGCTTCGGTTTCTGGACAACTAATAATTAAAGCTTCTGGGAGGTAGTTTAATAAAATTGGTTTGAGCGATTTGGGAACTGCGATCGAGAGCATTCCGACTCCTGTTGCTCTAGCTCCTAATGCAGCCAAAATCGCTGCGCCACTGTATTGTTCTGAACCAACTATTAATAATAAGTGCCCCTGCTGGTATTTGTGCGTAACTGGCGAGCGAATTAGTGGTAAATTCGCGATCGCCCGATCGATTGTCATCCTCGTTAGTGTCGGATGTTCGCCTAATACATGATAAATATCTGCTAGCGATAGATCGAAATCAATTAACTCAGTTTTGCCCAAGTATTCGATCGCCTGTTCCTGCACGAATGCTAACTTCCACAACCCCAAACACAGCGTATATGTCGCTTTAATTGCCGTACCTAAAACATTACCAGTATCACCATGAATACCTGAAGGTAGATCGATACTGACAATCGGCATTGCTAACTGATTAATTGACTCGATCGCCTCAAATAGACCACCGGTAATTTCACGATTTAAGCCAAACCCAAATAAGCCATCGACGATCGCCTCACAATCGGACAAACCCCGGACATTATCAACAATCTCGATCCCCAAACTCGATGCATAACAATAATGTTGATTGGTGAGTTCGCTGAGTTGCTCCGATGGTACATAAATCGCAACTTCAT
>JBBRVB010000429.1:0-3625 GCA_038247275.1 Chroococcales cyanobacterium | reverse complement strand
GGTACAATACCCTGAAATCTAATTAAAAAAGCTGAGGAATACCCATATCGATCAATGGATAAGTTGGGAGAATTATAACTACCTCAACAAATAATTCTCTAGTTCTGGATATATGGGAAATAAACCATCCACACTGGCTAGTTTCGCCGCATACTCGATGGCTGTCGCAATAATCAATCGGTCGAATGGATCTTTGTGAATGGGAGATAATTGGCTAAAATAGCCCAACGCGCCAAAAATGTACTTTTACATTTCAAACCCTTGCTATGCGAAGCTTTTAGCAATTTAACTAGATGACTATCAATAGTGCAAAATCCGATCCCGTTTCTAGATTTTATGCACTATGAATCTTGCAAAGGTTCTCGCACTAGAAACTAGCATCAACTCAATAAAACTCAGTGTAATCAATACACAGTGCAGAAAGTATACTTTCCGCACTCACCAGTAGTCTATGAAAAAGGAACCTCATTGAGGCGATCGGCTAAATTTACGCTACAGAGTAGTGTAATGACATATTGGCTAAACCTACAAAATTGGCGCGTTGGGCACTTTTAGCCTATATATTGATAAATTTATCAATCAATCGACCAGAATAACTGTATATATTAGCTATTGTCCCTCTGAACTATCGATCGAGATGATATGTTAGCAAAGCTCCGGCGGCTGTTGAGTCAATTTTTGATTAAAACCCAGACGATTAATAACGAGCCACTTAATAAAGTGAGTTTAATTGTTATTATTTTAATCGATATTTTTATCTTGATTAATGTTTTTACCGGACTTAACGATATCAGTCAGTGGTATCTTAGTCCGAGTCAGACTCATCCCTGTTATGTAGATTGGCAAGATTATCGTGGTTCAACTGCCAAAGATCGCGATTATCAAATAGTCCATAATTCAGTGAATCGGATCGATCTACCAAGTCGATCTAGTTGGCAAGAAATTTATCGACAAGTCGAAACCGGACATCTCGGAAAAGTATCTCAAGTTTGTCTTCAGTATGCAGAGAAACGCGATCGCCTTAATAATCCGAGCGATCTAGCCACGATTAAAACTATCGATAGTAAACAATCACAAATAGCTACTCTAAAACAAGTCAATCAGAAAATTTTATCGCAATATGATTCAACTTTATTAGAGAAAATTGCCGGACAAGATCGATCTCGATCGATTAATGCGGTTGGTGCCGAGAAAGCTAAACAAGAGCTAGATCGAAATATTAGTAATATTACCAATCTCGATCGCGAAATATCGACACTCAAAGCCGAACTCCTGAGCAAATCAGCCAGTAATAGCTTTTTAGCTTTACTCAATGATGATGGCAAATTTACAGAAGTTCAAAATCAATATCAGCAAGCAGGCTTTTGGTATCCCAGTATTCAATTAGCTTTTCAGACACTATTTTTGTTACCGCTAATTGCGATCGCATTATTGGTACATAATTTTGCTCAACGTAAAGGCTATGGACTAGTCGCCCTGATCGGTTGGCATTTACTGGTGATATTTTCGATTCCGCTGACGATCGAGATTTTTAAATTTCTCCAGATTGGCATCATTTTCCAGTGGATATTCGATCTGATTAGTGCCATATTTGGTCAGTTACTATTCTTGATCAATTTTATTTATATCTTGCTAATTCCTTTAGTTGGATTTGGAATTATTAAATTTTCCCAGAAATTTGTTTTCAATCCCAAAGTTCAAGCTGCAAAACGAGTTCAATTATCGCGGTGTATGAATTGTGCCAGAAAAATAGGTGCTCACGATGCTTACTGCCCTCATTGTGGCTACTATCAATATGTTGAATGCCAAAATTGTCATCGTCTTACTTACAAAAATCTGGCTTATTGCCGAGAGTGCGGACACGATCGAGAACCTAATCTTGCTGCGGTAGATGACAATCGATCGAGCCATTAAAAATAGGTTGGGTCGCTCGACCCAACCTATCAGAACTATCTAATCTTTATTACTGCTGTGTACCGCACTCAGGACGGAACTGATGACTTACGGCATGAATGGCTCCGCAATTAGCGCAAGCGACTGCGGCGGGGATACTGGCGGTAGCACGTTTGGGTTTGGCGAGTCCAAGCATTTCCGCATTAGATTTACCACCTGGTACCATTGGGGTAAAGACGAGATCCGCATAATTTTTGCGCGGATCTCGTCCTTACCCCGATATCGACCATGACCATAATCCCACCTCACATCAGCGGATCGGCAAGTCCACAGTTCGATCGAGATCCGCTGAGTCAATTTATCCAATGCGTTAGCCAAGAACTGTTAACCCAGATTCAAATCAAAAGTAATTCTACCCATAATCCGGTGGTGGTCGAGCAGCTACCAACTCCTTGGCAGCTCTTGGGTGCTGGCAATTATGCAGCCGTATGCTCTCATCCTGATTATCCCCAACAAGTGGTCAAAGTCTATGCTCCTGGCTTGGCTGGTTTTGAAGAAGAAACAGAGGTTTACCGACGACTCGGTACTCACCCAGCTTTCTCAGAATGTCTGTATGCTGGCGCAAATTTCTCGATCCTAAAACGGCTGCATGGAACCACTCTCTATGATGGCGTGCAACAGGGATTAAGTATCCCAGAGCAAGTCATTCAAGATATCGATCTAGCCTTGGATTATGCGCGTACTCAAGGACTGAATCCCTTTGATGTGCATGGACGGAATGTGATGATGTCTGAGGGCAGAGGATTCGTCGTAGATGTCTCCGATTTTTTACATCCTGGCACTTGCCCCAAATGGCGGCACTTAAAACAAGCTTATTATTGGCTATATTGCCCAATTATCCGACCATTGAAATTACGTATTTCTTATTCATTGCTAAACGTAGTACGCAAGAGCTACCGATATACCTGTCGTCGGCTATTGGGACGACGTTCTCCCCAGTAATTTATTTAACATCAGACAATTACGAACGTGGCGTTCTTGTTCAAAATTTTAGCCGCTATACTTTGACAAATTCTGCTGAAAATTTAACAGGGGTAGCTACAGGATGAATGTAAGTGCGATTCGTTTCTAACCGAATCACGGTAATCAGCCCGTACATAGGTTACACAGTGGAAGGCTTTCAGCCCCAAACTGAACTTCTCGATGTATGAAGGTGTAAGCCCTTCCCATCAAACTCAGATGTGAATCCTTATCTGTCCCCACCGAATAGGCTCGGAATCCTATAGAGTGAAGCGGGAAACAGGGCTGAAACAGACACTAATTGCGAGTGACACTGCGGCTAATAGGGAGTTCCAAATGGTGAAACCGAAGCCTAAAAAAGCGACTTATATCCACACGGACGCAATCCTAATGTCCGAGGTCATCAGAGATTTAATCCCGCCGCATCGTTTACATAATAGCGGCATGAGTTAGGGATTCTGATAGTTGAATTGGCACCACCTAACAGGGACAAGTATCTATCGAGAGGAACGAATAAAAACGTGTCTGAGGTCTATGAGCGGTCGCGCTCATGGTAATCCAGACGAGAGGGCTAATTCCTCAGATGCGGGTAGGATTCGGCGTAATTGCCGAAAGGTATTCAGATGACACCAGACCTGTGTAAATTATGATTGGACACAGTTTAACAGCTAGTGAATCTTGGATGAACTTACCTTGGAAGAAATTTCGACGG
>JBBRVB010000428.1:0-3628 GCA_038247275.1 Chroococcales cyanobacterium | reverse complement strand
TCGAGAGATCGCTTGCTGTACTACTATCCCAAATACCTATTTTCTCGTGACGTATTATCAACAAGTGCAGATTATTGACAATACGCGATCGACTGAAACCAGTGTTATTTCGTGGATTAGAGACTTAGCGTGAAAAGTCAGGTCAACTGTCAACTGTCAACTGTTAATCTACATCTGCGGCGATCGCTGCCTTGATGGTATCTTTAGCAGTAGACTGAAACTCGCGCACATTCACTCGATCGAGTAATTTAACTGCGATAATCATTGCTAGGGCTTGGAGGCTAAACACAAATCCGTAAGCAAAGACAATATTGGGCGTAATTAACTTACCAAGATCCAAAGCAACACCGCCAAACACCGTCGCTAAACCTTTTGCTAAGGCTTGAGACAAACCCCAAGCACCAATAAATGTCCCCGCAGTTTCTGGCATTGTCAGATCCAACATCATCGTAATTGCGCCAGTCGTCACCAATCCCGAACAGATCCCAAATAGTAATAGAGCTAATTGGAGAAAGACTGGATTGTGCGTAAAACCTGAAACAATCAACCACAGCATCGATGCTGCCACCAGCATACAACCTAAGCGGACAGTTTTTTGTTTGCCCAGACGTGGAATAAACCAGAATCCCGCCGCACTCAAACCTAACAAAGTACCCCCGCCCCAATAGGCATTGAGGGTAGCAGTTTTGCCGACGGGGAGATTAAATACGTCCCCGCCATAGGTTTCGAGGATCGGATCTTGAATGAATAATCCGAGCGTCATTACAACTAGAAAGGTAAAAAATAACTGAGTTTGGCGGCTAGCGGTGAGGATGTCCAAGGCACGCCCCAGGGATAAATGCGATCCTTGATGAGGTGTGCTGACTCGACTGGTAAACCGCGAATATTTTTTCTCTACGCCCCAAGTACCAACTACCGTTAAGAGCAACACGATCGCTGGAATAATCACAAATAGTCGATCGATCTGGACTTGAACCTGGGCAATTGTCGCATTAATTTCTAACGATTTGAGCAACACCCCGATCGTAATCGCACCGATAATCGTACCACCAATTAACATCGACCACTCTACGGCCACCACTCTAGAGCGATCTTCCTCATCGGTGATATCGACCAATAACGTCGCAAACGGTGTCGAACACATACTCACTGACAAGCCATACAAAGCAAAGATCAGCCCGAGTAAACCCGCCCAGCCATAGGTTGTCAATGTCCAGCCTGCCAGTTTGAGGCTTGCTCCCAATTGCCACATCACTTGCACGGCAACGAGCGCATTAATCACTAGTCCAGTCGCACCCAGCCAGATGTAGCCAGTCCGATGGTATCCAAATAGCGGCTTGGTATCCGAAAGTTGTCCGAAGATAACTCGGGCGGGAGCAACAAATAGCGTCAGGGCTAGGATTACCGTGGCGATCGTACTCGGTACGGCTAACTCTCTGATTAACACCCGATTGAGGACACCAAATACCATCACTGACATCATCCCCAAACCCATCTGAAACAACCCCAGCCGGATCGTGGTGAGTAATTTCAATTTGGGGAGGGCTTGACTATCGTCATAATCTCGCCCCGTTTCTGGACTAGATAAATCGCCAGTGGTCATAAAATTACATATAAAGAAATGGATCTAAGCCTGTCTAATCTAAACCAGATACCTCATAACCACCAATGGCTGGGTTCATAAAAATTTAGATAGATTATCTTGACAAATTGTATTTTCTATGAGTTTTTCAGACATCCGATCTACTAGGTTGACGATCGCGTTATCTCGATCGGAGGTCTGTCGCATATCGGTCATAAACAATTTTTACTAGCGTGTAAATACGATGAGGGATGAGATCTCTCTCTACCCACTACATTCCTACCATCTACACACGGGCACATTTAACGATCTCATCGATGACGCAAGCCAAATCTTCATCGGATAGATTGGAGCCAGAAGGTAGGCACAAGCCGCGATCGAATAGATCTTCAGCAACTTCGCCGCCAAAGCGATCGTACTCCTCGAAAATTGGTTGTAGATGCAGTGGTTTCCAGACGGGGCGGGCTTCAATTTGGGCGGCGGCGAGTGCTAATCGGACGTGTTCGCGATCGACACCAAAAGCGGTAGGATCGATCGTCAGACAAGTCAACCAGCGGGTGGCATTCCCCCACGATGCTTCGGGCATAAATTCAATCCCAGGGAGATGTCCCAGCCCTTGCTCGTAGACGGCACAATTGCGCCGTCTGGCGGCGACGCGATCGTTTAGTACCATTAGTTGTCCGCGTCCGATTCCGGCTAAGACGTTGCTCATCCGGTAGTTGTAGCCGATTTCGGAGTGTTGATAATGGGGGGCTGGATCGCGGGCTTGAGTTGCCAAAAATTTGGCTTTGGAGGTGAAACTGGCATCTTCAGATACCAACATCCCACCGCCGGAAGTAGTAATGATCTTATTGCCATTAAATGAGAAAATGCCGATCGTCCCAAAGGTACCCGGCGATCGACCTTTATAAGTCGCCCCCAAGGCTTCTGCGGCATCCTCAATCACGGCTACTCCATACTGCTGGCAGGATTTGAGGATCGGATCGATATCGGCACTTTGACCGTACAAATGGACGAGAATTACCGCTTTGGGGAGTTTACCAGCTTGGGCGCGTTGCGCTAGCGCGGTGTGAAGCAGCTCGGGATTCATATTCCATGAAGTGCTGTCGCTATCGATAAATACTGGCTTGGCACCCAAATAGACGATCGGATTGGCACTGGCTGAAAAAGTCAGGCTCGAACAAAATACTTCATCTCCAGCACCAACACCGACTAGTTTGAGAGCTAAATGTAGCGCAGCCGTACCCGAACTGACAGCAGTTGCATGACTCGCACCTACTTTTTGACAAAACTCTTGCTCGAAGGCATCAACATGAGGGCCGATTGGCGCAATCCAATTGGTTTCAAAGGCTTCGGTAACGAATTGGTGTTCGCGAGATCCCATGTGTGGAGTGGAGAGTAGAATAGGTTTTGTCATTGCCAGAGGTGAAGAATATTTGAAATTTAAGTGCTGACATCATTATGTTTAGTTATTATACCCAAGATTAATTTCAATGTCAGAGCCTTGGTGAGATCGTTAGTGAGGATTCGATCGAGAAGTAATTAATACTTTGGTGATGTCAATAGTTTAAATTTTAGCTGACTCGATCGCGGTAACTTACAGTAGCGTGGGTGACTAAATTCGATCTTGTTTGGGTGCAAATAAATTTTAATGAGCGCGATCGGCTGGAAAGAAGGATGTATTGGTAAGTTCTGATGTCATCATCCCTAATGACTCAGCTTTTTGAGCGACAAGTAGATCGTAAAGTTTGGGGTTGACGATCGTTTCCAGCGTGACAAAAGATTTGGTCTGGTCAGAGAAGCCAGCTCTGAAGCGATCTAGTGAATCTCGATCGCCACTGAGTCCACCACCTAAATTGAAGTCTAATCCTGGTATAGCATCCCTTGGGGATGAGATTTTTACTCTAACCGATCGTGGATTTGATGAGATTTACCTACTTAGGTTGCCCTAATCTGTCCTAAAAGCATCATGTCGCGATCGAGCGTTCCAGTGTCCACACAAAAATGACTTGCAAACAAATCTGTCTGCAAGTCAGGTAGGGAGAT
>JBBRVB010000427.1:0-3646 GCA_038247275.1 Chroococcales cyanobacterium | reverse complement strand
CCCACGATAGTCGAGATCGGATTCGGGGCGGCTCAAGCCATAGCCATGACTACCAGCTAAACCAATCAGGATCGTGCGTTGTTCGACTTCTAGACGTTGCATCTTGAATTAGGCTTTAGAGATTAGGCTTTAGGGGTTAGGATCGCAGCAGCAGAGAATTATTTATTGGGTGCCTGATGTAAGATTAAGCGATTACCATCGGGATCGTAGGCGTAGATTTCGCGACCGTGAGAGGCTGTAGTAATCTTGGACGATGGGGGGTAGCCGAGTTGGGCTAATTTGTCGATCGACTCTTCCAAATCATCTACCTCCAGACACAAGCTCATCCCACTCTGACGGGGATGCCCAAATTCTTCACGATTGGTAGACTTGGGGCAAAAAATCCCCAACCGTATCCCAGCGATCGGAAACTCGGCATAAATACTGGGAAGATATGGTTTGGGCGTGGCTCCTAAAAATTGAGCGTAGAAGTCCACTACCACATCGAAATTAACACTCGCGATCGTCACCAGGGATGCAGTAATCATAGCCAAAATACCCAAAACTCTCATCAAGGTCAAAAAATTGCCAATACTCCCAT
Organism: Chroococcales cyanobacterium; assembly: GCA_038247275.1. Taxonomy (GTDB): domain Bacteria; phylum Cyanobacteriota; class Cyanobacteriia; order Cyanobacteriales; family Chamaesiphonaceae; genus Chamaesiphon. The sequence goes on along the minus strand of JBBRVB010000427.1, from coordinate 3,066 downwards.
GACAATCACCACTATCTGACCCTAATGTTTATTCTCGAATTTAGGTGTCGATCGATTCGCAAATGGGTTTATAATTGCTACGCTTGGGTCACTATTATTATATACACTAAAGACACTCGCACATATACAGTGTCACAACATTAGGCGAGATGACTGGGGATTTGTAAAGTTATGGAATTGGCACGGCGCATTACTGAGATCGAACCATCTGTTACCCTCGCCATTTCCGCGATGGCAAAAGCAATGCAGCTAGATGGCAAGGACATCTGTAGCTTCAGTGCAGGGGAACCTGACTTTGACACTCCAGAGCACATCAAAGCTGCGGCTAAACAAGCATTGGATCTGGGCAAAACCAGATATGGTGCTGCTGCTGGCGAACCGCAATTACGTCAAGCGATCGCGACCAAGCTCCAACGGGATAATGGCTTAAACTATCATGCTGCTAATATTCTCGTCACCAATGGGGGGAAGCACTCCCTCTACAATCTGATGGTGACGCTAATAAATCCAGGCGATGAGGTGATTATTCCTGCACCATTTTGGTTGAGCTATCCCGAAATGGTGAAGTTGGCTGATGGTATTCCCGTCATCGTACACACCGACAGTAGTACCAATTATAAAATTACACCAGCAGCTCTAGACGCGGCAATTACGCCCAGAACTAAGTTATTTATTCTCAACTCGCCTTCCAATCCTTCAGGGGTTGTATATACCCGCGCTGAGTTACAGGCATTGGCGAAAGTGGTGGTCGATCGAGATATATTAGTAGTCTCGGATGAGATTTATGAAAAAATTATCTACGATGGGGTCGAGCAGGTTAGCATCGGCGCGCTGGGTGAAGACATCTTTGAACGGACGATTATCAGTAATGGGTTTGCCAAAGCCTACGCGATGACGGGTTGGCGGGTTGGCTATCTGGCTGCACCACTTGCGCTGATTCAAGCCGCTAGTACGCTCCAAGGGCATAGTACGTCGAATGTCTGCACGTTTGCTCAGTATGGGGCGATCGCGGCTCTAGAAGGCTCTCAGGACTGTGTGGAGAGGATGTGTCAAGCTTTTGCCATGCGACGACAGGCAATCTTAGATCGGCTGCAAGCAATTCCCGGTTTGAGTTGTGCCAAGCCCGATGGCGCGTTTTATGTCTTTGTCAATATTGCAAATACCAATCTCAACTCGTTAGAGTTTTGTCAGCAATTACTCGAACAACATCAGGTAGCCACAATTCCCGGATTGCCCTTTGGTGCAGACGACCATATTCGCATATCTTATGCTACGAATATGGCGACGATCGATAAAGGTATGGATAGATTGGATAAGTTTATCCGATCGCGGATCTAACCACAATATTCATAGTAAGCATTGTCGATCTAAAGGCGATCGAAGAGAAAACCACACCTGAATTCAGCACCGTCGAATTTTTTATTAAGAATTCAAAATAATGTGCGTATTGGTGGAGCCTACCGTAGATAATTATCAATAAAAATTGTAGAGCAGAGTACTTGGGCGAAGATAGCTGCTGCGTGCCGAACGACAACAGCTTCTTGGCATAGCCTCTCGACGAAGCCTTGCTCTCGGCATTACAAAGCGAGAATTGCTATCAAATCGATCGCCAACAGATATAATGAGAGCAATTCGATCGCGTTCGCGAATTGTCTCCGCTGGAGCATCGCCAAACCTGAGATCCGAGCGTCAAATTCCACTACATTTCTAGTTCTAATTGCCCATAGCATCTCGATCCGATGCTAGGTTGTAGAAGCAACCACTTACCGGGAAAAGATAAGCCGTCTTCTACCAAGTCAATTACCAGTCGGGGAGAGAACAGTAGCTCAACTAGTAGCGATGAAAATTTTAGTTCTAATTTGGGAATTTCCGCCGCGCCTCGTGGGAGGTATCGCTCGTCATGGAGCTGAATTGTACCCAGAGCTGGTGAAATTGGGTCATGAAATTCACCTAATTACGGTCGAGTTTTCTCAAGCACCAGCCAAAGAAATTATCGAAGGTATTTACGTTCACCGCGTTCCGGTTGCTGGATTTAGCCAAGACATCTTTAACTGGATTGGCAATATGAATTACAGTATGAGCAAATATGGCATGAAACTGTTGGAACTTCATCCAGATTTCGACCTCATCCACGCTCATGATTGGATGGTAGCAGATACCGCGATCGCGCTCAGTGAAAAATTCAACGTGCCGATCGTCGCCACGATTCATGCAACTGAATTCGGGCGGCATAATGGTATTCACAATCCTCGCAGCGAACACGTTCACACTCAAGAAATCCGCCTAGTCGAAACTGCCGCCCAGACGATCGTTTGTAGCCAATACATGCGGCAAGAAGTCGGGCAAATTCTCCACTGTCCCTGGGATCGAATTAGCATTATTTATAACGGTATTCGTCCAGAAAAAAAACAACGCCCCAAAGATTTTGATTTTTGGGATTTTCGCCGTCGGTTCGCTGCCGACCACGAACAAATCGTTTATTATGTGGGCAGAATGACTTATGAAAAAGGGATCTTTGTCTTATTAAATGCCGCGCCCAAAGTCTTGTGGGAACTCGGCGGTAATGCCAAATTTATCTTTATCGGCGGTGGTAATACCGACGGCTTAAAACAACAAGCTTGGGATCTGGGGATTTGGGAAAAGTGCTTTTTTACAGGCTTTATGTCTGATGAAGATTTGGATAGATTCCAAACCGTCGCTGATTGTGCGGTGTTTCCGAGTTTATACGAACCATTTGGGATTGTCGCTTTAGAAAGTTTTGCAGCTAGGGTACCAGTTGTCGTTTCCGATGCTGGCGGGTTAGCCGAAGTAGTTAGGCATACGAAAACAGGCATCGTTACCTGGAAATGGGATTGCAATTCCCTCGCCTGGGGAATCTTGGAAGTAATTAGAAATCCTGGTTATGCCAAGTGGTTGACAGATAATGCCTACGATGAACTCGGCAAACGCTTTAATTGGGCGAAGATTGCGGTGCAAACGCAGACTGTTTACTATAATGCACTGGTTAAAACCAAGCAATCGGTTAGGCTTTAGTGAAAAAGATATTCATTAGGGATTATTTATAAT
>JBBRVB010000426.1:0-3650 GCA_038247275.1 Chroococcales cyanobacterium | reverse complement strand
GATTGACAGTACTTAAATTCACTTGGGCAAATGCCAATCGCTCTGCTGCTGGTAATTTATCGATCTGTTTACTTGCTTGGACGATCTTCTCGATCTTGTCTGCTAACTGCATTGGTGGCAGACAGTGTTCTACTAAATACTCATCGCTGGGAATCTCTTCAACTGGAATCTCACTGTAAGCTGCGCCAACTTGCTTGAGCAAACCGATCTTTCGCTTCGGTTCGATATAAACTGTCTCGGATGCGAGGGATTGCAAGATTATCGACTGGTTGGCAACTTTTCCAGTCGGATTGTTGGCAGTAATATCCCAGGCTCGCCAAATAGCTTGAGTTAGTGACTCGCCCTCATGCCAGAGATGGTCGGCTTTTTTGGCTTTGGCGATTCTCCAAGGGAGAGGCTTCGCCAACGGTAACGGCTTGCGCTCAGGAGCATTGGCTTCGATAAATTCCTTGACTGCCAGCGGAAATTTCCCGCGTTCTAAATCTGGCTGAAGAATTATTTGGGCGATGACATCTCTACCTGCTTCATAACGTTCGCCACCCTTGAGGGGTAAATGGCTCAGTCGTTCTCGGAGTTGACGGGGAAGACTATCATTTGCTAGATAACCGACGAAGAAGCCATTCCGATCGCCATCAAAATCGGTAATGGCGATATGTTTTGCCGTCCAGGGATTTAGATAGACCACGCCCTGCTTGGCAAAAGCTTCACGGTCGCGATCGCGGAGAATTTCTAAATTATTGATAGCAATTGCCGCCGCACCGACATTGGGAAATGGAGATCGATAGTACGCAACGATCGCGCCGTGCGGTAGGTCGCGATTGCAGATCTCCCACGGCTCTAATTTGCTGTGGTGCTGGGCGATCGCAGCGGGAACGACGATCCCACTAGTGGCTACATCTAACCTGTCGCGTCTGAGCGACTTGTTAAGCTGGCGGCTGATGTTTGGCAGTTGGTTGAGCTGCCCATACTTATCGGCTTTGAGCAGCGCAGAAAGTGTCGATCGATTATTGCGCGGTTCATCATCGTCCACACCATCGATTCCTTCGGGCGTGTCGATAACTAACTCGCGCTCTCGTCTTGCTTCTTCTTTGGCTACAAATTTAGCTGCCACCTGCCAGTTATCGATCGCCACATCAGCAAGCTCGGCGGCTTTAGCTGCCATCATCGGATTGAGTTCGTTGAGCGTCGCATCTGGGATCGTGCCCTTGACTTGGGCACCCACCGATTGATTGGAGTATTCAGCTTTAATCTTCCGATTGACCCATAAAAAGCTTTCTAGTTCGATAATACCTGACTGCTTGAGCCTGCCGTCGTCGCCCTTAATGTCATTAGTTGAGACGATCGCATCCACACCCAATCGTTCGCACCAAGAGCTAGTAGCTACAGTCCCTTTGGCAATTCCAGGTAAATCTGGCGTGGCGGCACGAAATTGTATTACGGCACTCCGAGCGAGCCGATCGATCTTTTTCTCGATCGTTTGGGCAGTTTGCAAATCTACAAAATAGTTGGCGATTATGCCCGTATGCTTAAATTCTGCCAGCAGCTTTCCGGCTAATTCTGAATCTAAACGATCGCCGAATGCTGCATCGAGCCACTCACCTAAGTCACCTAGCTCGTCGTCATTAATATCTTCAGCCTGGTACAATCCACGATCTATGGCTAGTAATACCTCTTTATCCAATAACAGTCCGCGCAAAAGCTTAGTCGATGCCAACATCGTCCCGTCGCCCATTTTGTTGTAGAGATCGTCTAGCTGTGTGGCAGAAATTTTGCGCCCATCGCGGTCTATGAGTGGAGCTGAACCACTCGCTCTTTGCTCGTCATCGATAATTAAAATCCGAGAACTACCCGATCTTGTTTGAGCGACAGCTTTCCCATCGCTGACAACCAGCGAACCATATGCAACTGCATTGTGGGCACTGCGCTTACCGTCTGCGTAAATCGGTCGAACACCACGGCTACTGTCGCCTTTGGCAATTAATTCGGCAGTAAGTCGATCTGTGAAATATCCAGACTTACCACTGGTACAGATAAGATATCTTCCTTGAGCTTCCAACCGTATCCGATCTGAGTCATTTACCCCGTTGTAGAAGTTAGCGACGTGCAAACTCTGAGGTTCGATCCGATGGGTTTGGAGCCACTTTTCTAAGTAACAATTCTCTACCGATTTCACCCTTGGCGTTCGATCGCCTTCTGGTGCCGGATCGGTGAGGTCTTTGCCAGTCTTTAAGTCAAATTCTTGGAACTGGAGCATGACGATCGTGGAAATTTACCAGTGGATGATATCTTCTTCTACATCAGGGAAGGGTTGAGTAAATCTAGTAAGAGGTTTAAAGTCTCGTTTGGGTTTATTCCCCTTTGCATAGTAAGACTCAGGAATATTGTCAATGTCGATGCCGTCAGCGAGCATATCGCCCAAATCGTCATAGTCTTCATGTCGATACGATCGTTCGTATGCCCATCCTTCCATGTCAACCTCAGCCATTAGTTTCTCATCCTCAATATTTTGGGCTTCTTCTTCCTCGGTGTAGGTGCGCGGCGGCGGTGGGATGATATCGCCTTCTTTATAGAAAATGTCTTCGATGGAATTTATTTTAACCACGATCTACTCCTACTCTAAGATAGCTGCTCTTAGGATAGCAAACTTCTTCATGGTTTCATTTGCAGCGGAGCTAGCTGGTGACGTTGCCAAGATGGCGCGGATCAAAAACTTAGGAACTCTGCTCGACGAAGTTTACCCCGATGGGTCGAAAGCACCTGATGATTTCGCTCATTGGGTTGTAAAAGTACACAGATCGGTAGTGCCAGTTACAAGTGAGCTGTTGTCTGGATTAGAAACTACGAATTACTTGCCCAAACCTACGACAATCGTTCCTGTTGCCACGAATAATCCGAGATCGCCAGACAATTCGCAGGTTGACGGTCTGGGGATGTCAATGCGATCGTCTAGACCCGCTCTCTAGAGCGATCCGATCGGCGAACACAGGATCTCACCCAGTAACCATCACACCTGAAGGGTTAGTAGCCAGCAAATTCATTCCAAATTGGACTTTTTCTCTTTACCAAGGCAAAATAGCGATGCTAATAGCATCAACCCATCATCGATCTGATATCTTTGAGCAACTTATACATAGTCAGTGGTGAGGCTGGAAATGGCTCGAACCCAAAATGACCATAAAACTTGCCCGCAGTCTCATCCTTAGCATGAACCAGAATCGCCCTAATTCCAGCAATGTCGGCGGCATTTACGGTTCGACGCAAAGCATCCAGCAATAAACCCTGTCCGAGCTTTTGCCCCTGAAAACGATTATCTACAGCCAACCGCGCCAAGACCATCACAGGGATCGGGTAACGTGCCAACCCTTTGCTCAATCCTTCTGGTGACTCAGAATGCGTGACTTCTCCCACCGTGAGGGTGTAATAACCAACCACCCGTTCGCCAATTAATGCCAGCCAAGTTTGGGCACTATCTTTCTTTTGATTTTGGGATGCGTAACGGTGCAAAAACTGATTTAGTGCCTCTACCCCGCAATCGAATTCGGCGATCGGTTGCCCAGATGTAAGTTTTTCGATCCTTGGCTGAGAATCGTCTGTGGCTATGGACATCGATCGAACACACTGGGCGTATTTAGCAGTTGTTGCAGACGGGG
>JBBRVB010000425.1:0-3661 GCA_038247275.1 Chroococcales cyanobacterium | reverse complement strand
GCACACCAAATATGTCGCGGCACATTAGCCCTTACTCGTGCTAAGGCTTGGCGGACTTCGGTATCGGGAATGACACCTTGAAAAATGCCATAAACGCGATCGAAATGTTTGACATCGATACTAATCCCCGTGCCTAAAGTTGGCGTGACAAATACCGCATCATATTCGGGAGCTTGAGTATTAATCGATGAGACGAAATCCACAGCGGGATGTCCGGTAGTATTAGTAGTATGGCTGCAAACTACTAGCGTTTTGGTGTAGCGATCTTCGAGGTGCTTGAGGGTTTGTTGGATATAACGATCGATCGTATCGGAGCCATACCGACCCGATCGACTGTCGGTGGTAACATAGCATTTATGTCCCGCACGGAGATCGAGTTCTAGCTGGTGGATGAGTGCCGTAGGATTGGGACGCTCGTAAAAATGCACATCCCAGCCGCGCTCGGCTTGCCATTGATTGATCACAATCCACGGTTCGATGTCCTTATTGGCAAGTTTCTTGAGATAATCGATGGAGATATCTGACAAATCTGCATCTTGAGCGATTACCACTCCATTTGTCTCAATTACTCTGGCAATCGTTTGTTGAAAGGTTTTTAAAATTACCAGTCGTTTCTTTTTGCAAGTTGAACTATGCAGTAGATGCCAGAGTGATTGCTCGACTTCATCTAAAATAATTACACCACCCTCCCAGTCGGCTGGATTGAGCTTCCAAATTGAATCTAGACATAAGCCAAGACTGTCAGATTGCTGCTTGGGGAGTTGCTCATTAATCCAATTCACGCCAATTCGCTGACACAAAAACCGACCTAATTGAATCCGATGTGTTAACAATAACACTGGACGATTATTTGCTTGAGCTGCGGCAACTACGGGAATTAATGCAGTAGTTTTGCCAGTACCTTTTGGTGACTTAATTCCAATAATACCACTAGTTGGAAAATCAATTTTGGGTAGATATCGGTTTGACAAACTCAGATGAGCTGGATAGTTTAATTCACTATGTCTTTTCGATCTGGCGATATCTATTTCTAGATCTAATGCCGATTGATAAATTTCGATAAAGGCATTAATACCTCGCGCTACGATAAAATCATCGATCCCTTTTTCGATCCCTGGCAATCTAATAACTTTAACATGACAACCAGATCGCTGTAATAACTCACCCAAATGAACGATCGCTGTATCTAATAATTTTGCCTTGCGCGGTACTGCTTCATAGTCAAAACAAATCGATAGCTCTTGCTGCTTATTTGCAAAGACACCCAGCTCGGCAATTAACTTTCTATCTACTGTATTACCCTGAATATCTCTGATGACTCGATAACCACTATTAATCCCTGGTAAGGCGATCGCCGGATAGCCATGAGTCAATAGGGTAGCGGCTTTCTTGACCCCCTCACAGATAATAACTGGTATTTTTCGATCGATTATCCATTGCCAATAACCGATCGCTTCATCGTACAAACTTACTTCAATCTTTTGAGGTAATTTAGCTTTAAATAAATTAGCCGTCTGTCGCCAAATTTCTTCAGTAACTCGCAAACAAAATAATCTCGTCGAAATGCTGGGTGGATGCTCATATTTAATAATTTTGCCATCCTGATTTTTAGCTGGAGCATTTGGTTTAAATGTGCCCCATTCCATTGGTTGCCAATTATTCAAAGGATCTAAGCCATTACACCACCAACCACCCTTGGCACAGTGGCTATATCTTTTCATCCAACTTGGTGTAACTTGACCGCTATTATTTCGAGAAATTTGCGGTGAAATAAATAACCAGTCGTAGGCAGAGTTTCCCTGTGAAGATTTAAAGTTTAGGGCGACCAACGATTGATCGATATTGCTATCAGTAACTAGTTCGGTGTGGTGGGCACGCTCTAAATTGGTTTGTGCCATGACGATCTATAAGTGCGAGGAGGGATTCATATTCTAATCTAAATTTCTCGGAAAAACCGAAATTAATTAAGATCGAGAAGATAGATCGCATGTAGGGATATTGACTATTTTCAACCGCTACAGATAGCGTAATATCTTTAAACTAATAGTTCATCTATTCTGTAATGAATTAATGACAAAAGCAACAGAATCGATTCTCTTTCAGAGAGGCTCCGCCAACGATCCAAATTTTTATTAATCCGCCATAAGTAGCAAATATTTAAGTGAATTATCGTAGGGATATTGACTATTTTTGGACGCTATAGATAGTGTGGATGGCGATCGTCAATACCACCCTTATGTAATACCGAACATTTTGGATGCCAGATCTAAGTAGTGGTAATGTGTAAGAATCGTTAGCGGTAAATCCTTTTAAACGCGATGGCTCAACTAGACTCCCCCACCCCATTACGGACTCCATTGTACGATCGAGCGATCGCGCTCAACGCGAGAATGACCGCCTTTTCTGGTTGGGAGATGCCCGTCCAGTTTAGCGGGATTACCCCTGAACATGAGGCGATTCGCAATCGATCGGGGATGTTTGATATTTCCCACATGGGTAAGTTTATGCTCCGAGGCGATCGAGCAATCGAGCGGCTTCAGGGTTTGGTGCCATCGGATTTGAGTCGGCTGCAACCAGGGCAAGCTCAATATACGGTGTTATTAAATCCCCAAGCAGGAATTATTGATGACATCATTGTCTACCAAGAAGGTCATGGTAATGTGGTTTTGATTGTGAATGCCGGCACCAAAGACAAGGATAAAGACTGGTTACTGGCGCATTTAGACCTCTCTCAGGTAGAGTTTGAGGATCTATCTACCGATCGAGTTTTAATCGCCCTCCAGGGGCCAGAAACAGTCAGCCAGCTTCAGCCATTAGTCGATCTAGATCTGACGAAGCTAACGAATTTTGGTCATGCTAGAGCTTTAATTTTTAAAAACCCCGCTTTTATCGCGCGGACTGGCTACACTGGCGAGGATGGATTTGAAATCATGGTCGCCCCAGAGATTGGAGTCAAGCTGTGGGATACACTACTAGCATCTGGGGTCGTTCCTTGCGGTTTGGGCGCACGGGACACCCTGCGGTTGGAAGCGGCGATGTGTTTGTATGGTCAAGATATTAGTGATACGACTACGCCGCTGGAAGCTGGTTTAGGATGGGTTGTGCATCTGGATACCAAGGGTGATTTTATCGGGCGCGATATCTTAGTGCAGCAAAAGGCAGCGGGAGTCAGCCGGAAATTGGTCGGACTGAATATGCAAGGACGCTATATCGCTCGTCATGATTATCCCGTGGTTGTCGCTGGTAAGCCGGTTGGGATTGTCACCAGCGGTACCATGTCACCTACGCTCGGACAAGCGATCGCACTTGCGTATGTACCACCAGAATTTGCGAAGTTGGGGCAAATAGTGGAAGTCGAAATTCGGGGCAAACTACATCCCGCAACTGTCGTCAAGAAACCATTTTATCGCTCCACTAATCGCATCTAAGTCGATAGACAATGGCTCAAACATAAGCGGTGGGCACTGCCCACCCAGCCCTTTCAACGCAAACGTTTGTACTGTTTTATCAATCGAGTCTCTACGCCGTTTTGAGGTTAATAGTGCAAATATACTTTTCGATCGAAAGCCATTTTACGGTTAATTTATCACACTCGATCGAATTAAATTCCATTCAGGCGATCGATAGATGACGAATTCACGCCATTATAGGCTAGTACTTT
>JBBRVB010000424.1:0-3668 GCA_038247275.1 Chroococcales cyanobacterium | reverse complement strand
CTCTGGCAATATGGCTTAGTGAGTTTGCAGCAATTGGATCGAATTTTTGAGTTATTTGAGTCCTACAGTTATTAATTAATTATTATTAGATCCAATCTATTTGAAAATTGTCGATCGCGAGTTTCAAGTAAAAGTCGATCGCAAATTTAAGTCAAAGTACAGACGCTCTGAAGCTTAATGGTGGGAAGTAATTGTAACGCCAATTCTGGATACTAATGGTCAGGTGGATAAAATCCTGTCGGTGTCTCATGATATTACTGAGCGCAGATAAGCTGCACTCGCATTAAAAGCTATTAACAGTTGACAGTTGACCGCAAAAGTGCGTTCTTGGGTTTCCCCCGCTTGGGTTCGTTCTTCCATCGTCCTAGGAACAAAGGCGGGACGATACGATGGTACAGGCAAGTAAAGTACCTTTTCAAGAGAGCGAAAAGTGCGTTCTTGGGCTTTGCCCGAGTGAAGCACCTTTTCAAGAAAGCGAAGTTTTCAGGCTGGGGATCGGATCTGGGTGGAACTCGATCGCTCCCAGGGTGCTTATTTTTGATTTACTCGATCGAAATCAGTGGAAATTGGATGCAGGGGTTACGTCTGAAATGACGTTAAAACATCGGGTAGGGGTAATTCATGAATTACCCCTACCCGATGTTTTAATGAGCGGTAGATTGATTTTTCGCCACTGGGTACCCGACTTAATTAGTCGCGATCGCCCAAAACTTCGGCTTTGGTGGTGTTGATCTTTTCAACCAGCTTTTGTCGATCTTGCTGGCGGATTAAGTAATTCCAAATAAACTGGAGTACATAATAGAGACCAACCAATTTGAGTAATGGTGAAACCAGTGGAAGATCGTCGATCGCATTGAGTCCGGCAAATGCAAGTTTTGTGACCATAAAAGCCACGAAAATTACGCCTAAGTTAGTCAATAACTGCCGATTATTTTTGAAGAAGGTACTACTTGTTGCTACTACTTCTTCAAAAAATCCGACGGTATTCGCGGGAATCGCTTCCAACCGTTTTGCTAATGGGTCTTCAGTTGAAGTTTGACCATCATACATAATATTTTCAGCCGCTGATAGATCTGCGAGATCGGCTGTATCCTGTTCATCATCGATCGCGGGTACCGTTGGCAACGCGGCTGACTCAGTTGCAGTTTCGTCATTATTTACGGGCATTTCCACAGCCGAATCTTCTGGCTCAGTTGTGGGCGGTTCGTCATAATTGATGACGGTATCAGTCGGAATATCTACCGAGACTGATGACTCGACTCGATCGAGTTCTGGTGCTGTCGGCTCTTGAGTGGCGACATCGACTGATGATGCTTCAGCATGTTCCTCCTCATACTCATCAATTCGCTCAATTTCCTGTAATGCAATATCAGATTTCATGGCAATACCCCAGAGAATAAGAATAATTAATAGAAGTTGAATCGATTGCGAAAATAGGATCTTGTTAGTAGCTTTACAGTGTCAAAGATGCTCATGTCATCAGCATGAGGATTCAACAATATATCGACTCAGTGCCAGCAATCCGCAATCTTTTCAACTTACTTTTACCATGGTAAAAGTACCATTGTTCTATGGCCTCATTCAATCTACCGATCTAGCTCGAACCATTAGATAGATAACGGCAGATACTAATTGCGATCGCCAAAAACTTCGGCTTTAGTCTGGTTGATATATGCCATTAATTCTTGACGATCTTGTGCGCGGATCGAGTACCGCCAGATAAATCGTCCGACATAGTATAAACCTACGATTTTGAGCAATGGAGTTACCAACGGAATGCCATCGATCGCACTCAATCCAGCAAACAAGACTTTAAGCCCGATAATTCCCAACAGAATTAATCCCAGCGTTGTCAACAACTGCTGGTTAGTGATGTAGAAATTCTTGATAGATGAATAGGCATCATCTAAAAATGCTGTTGTTTTTGGTTGAATCGCAACCCACAATGCTTGGGCTGATTCAGTTGCCGAGTCAGCGGTAGACTCGATCCGATCTGTCGCAGATTCAGTGTGGCTGGGAGCTGAGACAGAGATTGTTTGGATATCTGTATTCCCGTAAGCATCTGTTTTGGTAATTTCAAGCGTCATAATGATGCTCCTTTAATCAAAATTGGTTGTTGGCAATTTAGTGCTTGGGTCGGAGCGGAATGCTTCAACAACTCAAACTTACCCTGCACTAAACTTTATTTTCGATGACTGGATGACCTTCAACAGTGACATCGAGTTCTTCGCGGCGGAGTTGCTCTTCGGCAGTGACAGTTTCGGTATCGACAACTTTGCTCACCTTAACTTCTTCACGAACGAAGGCTTCTTTATGAAATTCGGGGACTTCTTCATAGACCTCCATCCGGGCGATGACTCCTGCTTGAAAACTAGTATCATTTGGAGCGACTACTGTTTGAGTATCTCCAGGGGTTCGCTCGATCGTAATCCGTTCTTTTTCTACAGGTACCGATGCAGTTGCCATTTCAGTTTCGACATGTTTGCCGATGACTGCTTCGCCACTTTTTTGAAGAGTCTTACTGGTGATTAGTCTTTCCTCGTAGAGTTTGAGACTCGCATGATCGCGATCGTTTAGGGTATATAAATCGGGTTCTTTGTCATAGGTGTAGGTATTGAGATCGCGGGTACCAGTCGCCATTGGCGATGCGAATTCTGTACCAGTTGCTGGGGATCGATCTTGTTGGATTGGCATCGTCACACCCCGATAGACACCACGCACCTTTTCTTCATGCTCGTAATCGATCGTTAGATCGTTGGTAAATTCTGGTAATGCCTCGACTTGTTCTTTAGTCAAGTTTTGAGCATAGATCCGCGTACCGTCTTTATCGACATGAGCGCGACCGATCGGGAGTAAGACTTTCTTGCCCATAATCCACGAGCCAGTACTGATGACTAAATACCGAAATTGTCCGCCATCATCAACCAAAACATCATCGACAGATCCAATCTTGTCATTGGCTACATACAGATCTAGTCCTTTGATATCGCGGTCGCCAAAATGTTTTTTGTAATCTGGATTGAAGTCGGCGATTTTGTGGAGAGCCATGATATTTAATCCTGAAATTAAGGTATTTGCAGTTTGCTGATATCAGCTTACGATCGCCAGGATTATTACCTATCCTTCTATCTACAGATCTAGATGATTCCATTAGACAGAGCAGAAAATCAACTAATTTTTATTTGCGATCGCATCAAAATAAGTCTCGATTATTTATCCACACTATTTAAGTAAATTTTAACTAGCGATCGTGTCATTCTAGAGTTAAAACTGGCTCATAAATACTGCTCAAAACGATTTTCAGCCTCAATTACCAATCTCAGGATAAAATAAAGATCTCCCATTAGTAACAGCAAGTAAGGTAGCTCAGGAATTAACCGCATCAAATCTGGCGATCGATGCCGATGCCATTTGGCTTCCGTCCAAATTATTTTGGTTTTGTTTGATTCACCAATCCCGATTAGAGTATGTCCGAAGAACGTTTCGATCGCCTTGAAAATCAACTATCACAAGTCATTCAGTCTCTTGGTACCATGCAGCAAAGTATCGCTGGCATCGAGCAGAGAGTTACTGGCATCGAGGAGAGAGTCACTGGCATCGAGGAGAGAGTCACTGGCATCGAGGAGAGAGTCACTGGCATCGAGGAGAGAGTCACTGGCATCGAGGAG
>JBBRVB010000423.1:0-3710 GCA_038247275.1 Chroococcales cyanobacterium | reverse complement strand
TATAGGGGGCGTTACGTCTACCCATCTCTATCTGTAGCTGCAAATGGTATCGGTCTAAATCCGCTAGGATTGCCGCATCTACTTGAAATGTAGCTTTCCGAATCGTTGGCTTACTGACTTGTTGAGTTGCTGACTTGTCAGGTTCTTGACTTGTTGACTTGTCTAAGTCCGGTCGATCGCTTGCCACTTCTAACTTGTCAGCTTCCTGACTTGCTAGGTTGTCAGGTTCTTGACTTGTTAATATTGAATTGTCAACAAGTTGGCTTGTTGGCTTGCTGACTTCCTCGGTTGCTGGGTTGTCGGAAGTTTTGTCTTGATTGGCTAACTCATCTTGACTTGTTGACTTGCTAGATTGCTGGCTGGTTGTCTTGTCAGCTTGCTGACTTTCTGACTTGTTGACTTGCTCAGAAGTTGGCTGGTTGTCCGATCGATCATTCACTTCAGATATTTGACTTGCTGACTTGTTAACTTGTTCGTATCCTGCAATCACTCCATCTGTAGCTGTTAAAGGATTGCGATCTGTAATTCTTGCTCGTTTAGTTGTCATAACTATACCTCCGCTCCCGATTCTAATAATTTGATAATTGCTAGATATGGTTCGATCAGTTTTGAATCTTGGGTATAGAGATGAATTGGTAATCCCGCCACATTCGATTCAGAGAATCTAACCGACTTGGGAATGGGGGCGAAAATCCGCACATCTTCGAGATCGGTAGTGAGGGCGGCGATAATATCTTGAGTCATCACCGTATTTTTTTCGGCCATCGTTGGGAGTACTCCCAAGATCTTCAAGTTAGGGTTGAGGCGTTTTTTCACACTTTGAATCGTCTCTAGTAGGGCAGCTAAACCCTTGAGCGCGAAAAATTGACACTGCACCGGAATTAAAATCGCATCTGCTGTCGTCAGCGCATTGATCGTCAGTAGTCCCAAACTGGGCGGACAATCGATCAGGATATGTTGATATTTGCCCTTGACTTCTTCTAGTGCGTCTCGCAGGAGATAGAAATTACCGACTTTAGACAGGATTTCGGGTTCGCCTTTAGCCAGATTGATATCTGCTGGCATCAGATCTAGTCCCGATTTGGTTGCGACAATTACCGATGCTGCTGGGTTGCGTTCGGTAATGACTTCATACATCGTTAACTGGTTGTCGGCTAATTCTATTCCCAACCCAGTAGTTAAGTTGCCTTGGGGGTCGAGATCGATGGCAAGAGTCGATCCTCTTTCTGCCAATAATCCACCCAGTCCGATTGTAGTCGTAGTTTTAGCTACGCCACCTTTTTGATTCGCGAGTGCGACAATCATCGCTACCTCCTATATGACAAGCTGGCTGGTTAACAAGTTAACTTGTTGAGTGCATTCTGTCAATTGACAAATCGCTCGCAAAGCGCGTCGAGGCAGTCGGTTCGCGATTCTGCCCAAGTTCTGCATTTACTACTTGTGGTCAAAAGGATATGGGTTTTTATGATGTGGTCAGGAAACTTTCGGGGCTGCCCTCAAAAATCACTATCTTCAAAACAATCCCACTTAAACAATTCCGTTTGAATATAATCGGGCTGGGGAGGTTGGAGTTGCATGGGTTGGGCTGGTGATGGCTTTGTAACTACTGGCTTTGCTACGTGGGATGCACATCTACGAAGCGCAATTTGAAAAATGTTAGGTTTTGCATTTACAAGTAGGCAAAGTTCGTAAAGAGCGTGCCATCTCTCGGAACCTCCCCAATTTACTAGAGCGCGATCTCCTGCATTTTCTACAATTATTCCTTTCCATTTAAAACGACTGTCTGTTAGTTGAACCTCCACACCAGGAAATAGATAAATTTCCTGGTGAATAATCACTCTTTCTAAAGGATTAAGATGAAGATCTACTTGACCTCGATCTGAGAGCTGGAGATAATAGTGACTGCGTTCGCTCAAAATATCTCCATGTGCCAGGGAATCTGGTTGATGTAGTTTAGTTTGTCCGATATCAGAGTTAAAGGCTAAATTAGCTCGCTCCAGTTCTTCAATATCAGAGTCAAAAGATAAATTGGTTTGCTTCAGTTTCTCAAGCAAACACTGGCTCGCATTTAAGCCTTTCCTAACCGCTCGTATAGACAAATTCGAGACTTCCAACTGAGCCGAACATCGAACGGAGCCAGGATCGATTTTCAGATGTATCTGCCTCTTTGCCAAGGAACCAGAGGACATCGGCTCCGATGGCGTAGTAGTCGTGGGTTCGCTGTTCGAGTTCATTGGAGGTAATTTTTGAAAGTTGGCATTCACAAATCAACAGATTACCGTTGTCATAGACAAGTGCCACATCTGCTACTCGTCCATGCTCTCCGCATTCAGCCAGACGGTACTCTACTTCGACCTTTGCACATTGGCTAGGATCGTCTTTGATCTGTTGTCTCAAGAATTTAGCGAGTTCGTATTTTCCCTGTTCGTGCTCTGGCGATTCAGGATGACGAGCGATATTGCTAGTGCAAGGATGGCGATGAACAAAATGCAACACAAATCCCTTCCGTTCGCGCGGAAACACCATTTCATCACAAAAAGGACAGACTAGCTCCCCTGGTGCAAATTTGGAGCGAAGAGAATGAGCTGTATCATACTCAATCGCTTTAACCCGTTGTTCTGACTTTTTGTGGATAGCAACTAACATCAGATCGTCCTATTTTATAAGTAACTCTCGATCCTAGTAATCCCTCAAAATCAACTATTTCTATCGGTTATCATCACATTCTGCGCGATACTGCCCCTAGTTCTACCAAATCGTCACGATCGCTCCTTCCGACTGGATCTCTCAATTAATCATTTCCATCACTGAGAATGCCAACCCAGATCTGAAGACCACAAGCGATCGAATTCAATTCCTTCACCGATGGCAATTGTCGGTGGCATCAAAAAATCGTGGAGAATCGATCGAATCCGGCTCAACACCAAGCCGTCATCATTGAGTCTTCCCTTTCGCACGAAAGCCACCCATTGCCGTTGTTTGGTTTCATCATCGGCAAACTCACTCGTCAAGGCTAGCGGGGTATCCGTCGGGATAGGAGTACGGCGACGTTCAAAAGTGGCAGCAATGGCTCGACAGAGTAGATCCCCCTCAAAAGTGAAGTGTTGGGATAAATACCACAGATCGTAAAAGTCTTTCATCCGTGTATTCCCGATTCCCAGTAGCACCATCGCCTCAAACTTTTCAGCGATAACAGTCTCGCGGGTGTAAGCATATAACTGAGGGGCGGGTAGATCCGTCAGGAGCGCAGGCAAGCTCATCAGTTGTGCTGCGGGAGTGACAATATCGCCAAAGCCGACATCGATCTGTAAATTAATCCGCGTTGGGGTACCTGCGATGAATGCAGTCATGCGTATCCTCACGCCTGGGTACTCTCGATCTGCTTTGATTGGTTCGCCTTTTACCGTCGTCAGATCGAATTCCAAGCCATCTGGAACGACATCCGCCTGACAAACCGCTCGAAAGACGGCTTCTATTTCCGCGATTGAATTATCTCCCCGACATAATAGATCCACATCTTTAGTAGCGCGGTGGGGCGTATCGCTCCAGAGCACGAATAGCATCGCCCCTTTGAGAATAAACCGCTCTCCCGCAGCAGAACAGTGTAATCGATACAACAATCGTTCGATGCCATAGCGGGTTAAAACCAGGTTGAAATCCTCTTTCTGGGCGATTGCGAGGTTTAACAACCGCTGGCGGACTGAAGCGGC
>JBBRVB010000422.1:0-3756 GCA_038247275.1 Chroococcales cyanobacterium | reverse complement strand
TAGCAAATCAGTCACTTAATCGCAATCGCAATCGCAATCACTCATTACCCATTACCCATTACCCATTACCCATTACCCATTACCCATTACCCATTACCCATTACCCCTCCCCCATCGCCATTCCCGCCAAATATCCTGTCGTCCATGCACTCTGAAAATTGAAGCCACCCGTCACACCATCGATATCCAGAATTTCTCCTGCAAAATATAGCCCTGGGCAAATCTTACTTTCCATCGTGTGGAAATTCACCGATTTGAGATCCACGCCGCCACAGGTGACAAATTCTTCCTTAAACGCACCCTTGCCAGTAATTTGATATTCACCCCGACTGAGTTCTTGAATCAATCGATCGAGTGTTTTATTTGCCAATCCTGCCCACCTGTCAGTAGATTGAATTCCGAGGTAACTGGTTAGTGCTTCCCACAAGCGATGGGGAATTGGCACGGGGCAACTATTTTGAATAGTTTTTTGGGGTAATTGCGACTTAACTGCCAAGATGAGTTCGCGCAACTTATCGGGGCGGTATGCTGGCAACCAATCGATAATTAAGGTGGTTTGGTATCGAGACTCAGCTAAAAACCTTGCGCCCCAGGATGATAACTTTAGCACTGCGGGGCCGCTAACACCCCAATGAGTAATTAATAATGCGCCAGTTTGAGTCAAGGCATTTTTACCAGTGGTGGCTAACTTGACTGTGGCAGATTTGACACTGACACCAGCTAAATTTGCCAGACGCGGATCGGGGATATTGAAGGTAAATAGGGATGGTACGGGAGTCGATAGCGGATGTCCTAATTGTTGCGCCCATTTGTGAGCACTGGGATTGCTCCCGGTGGCTAGTAAGACTCGATCGGCTGTGAGTAGTTGCCCAGATTTGAGGCTAATGTGCCACCCAGAGGGCTGCTGGGGGACGATCTCGGCGACGGCTTCCCCCGTCCAGATTTTCACGCCAGCCGCTGCTGCTGCGTCCATTAGGCACCGGACGATCGTGTCTGAGTCGTCGGTAGTCGGAAACATCCGCCCATCGGCTTCGGTTTTGAGTTTGACCCCGCGATCGGCATACCAAGCTACGGTATCTTGGGGTTGGAACCGGGTAAATGCGCCGCGTAGGGCTTTATTTCCTCGGGGATAGTATTGGACTAATTGGAGGGGATCGAAACAGGCATGAGTGACATTACACCGTCCGCCACCAGAGATCTTGACTTTGGCGAGGGGGGATTTTCCGGCTTCGAGGAGGGTGACGCGGGTATCGGGATAAGTTTGGGCACAGGTGATGGCGGCAAAGAAGCCGGCTGCACCACCGCCGATGATAATGATTTGGGACACTATTGGGAGTTATGACTATTAAGGCGATCGGTGATTAAACCTAACTATTGCCAACTTACACCAAATCCACTCGATCGGCTGTTCGATGTTTAGAGTACATCCGCTACGAGTTATGCCCCCATCTCTTAATTATCGTGCGGTTGCCCTGATTGGAGACTACTAATCGGGTGCCAATTGTGATGGTGAGAGATCGCCAAACGCAGAGTCTCAAAAATTTGACGACAATGATTGTGGCTAGTGAGTGGTAGATCCTCATTTTTGACGACGACACTCAGCTTGACAGTTTCGCGAGTGGCAGTGGTAACATCGATGAGGACTTCTGCGGTAACTAGTCTCGAAAACGAGACTCTTCCAGGAATTTCTCGCGCTTTGAGATAATCATCAAGCTCATAAATCAGCTCTAATCGGCAAGTTTCTAGCAATTTATTCACTACCGATCGAATGTTCTGGGATGAAAATTTTACTAAAAAATGACATACATAACGAGACATAGTAATCAATCTTGTGTGAGTAAAGTTGAGGTAGCTAAAATTCTCTTGATATCCTATCAGATTAATCTACTGATATGTCATCAATATTCATCTAAATGGGATCTAATATGAGCGGTAAATTGATCGTATTTGAAGGTGTCGAAGGATCTGGCAAAACCACCCAGATTCAGCAGACAGCCGCTTGGCTCCAAAGCCACTGTGGCAAGGATCGCGAGGTGGTTGTGACTCGCGAACCAGGCGGGACGATACTGGGACGACAGATTCGCCAATTGCTACTAGATGATTCGCATTCGATGAGCGATCGAACGGAATTACTATTATATGGTGCCGATCGCGCCGAACATGTCACATCATTAATTAAGCCGCAACTCGATCGAGGTAATTTTGTATTGTGCGACAGGTTTACTGACTCGACAATTGCTTATCAAGGTTATGGACGCGGATTCGATCGATCGGACATTGATTCGATCGATCGGCTGGCAACTGGCGGATTGCAAAGCGATCTGACTTTATGGTTGGATTTGGATGTTACCATCGGTTTAAAGCGAGTTTTGGTCAGAGGAAAACCCGATCGAATGGAACGATCGACTTTGGACTTTCACCAACGCGTGAGATTGGGATATCAAGAGTTAGCAAATAGCTATCCAAACCGGATTGTCCGAATTGATGCCGATCGATCTCCAGCAGTTATCCAGACAGAGATTCAGGCAATATTAACCCAGATGAAATGGCTCACTGAGTGAGGATTGACGAATGTAATAAATACTAAACATGTTTGTAACTAAGCTCAAATAGTGCGATAATTTTAATTAAAATCAAAGCTTAGTAATTTAGTCAGACACTTAACTATTAGCTAGTCAATCGATTGGAAATGGACAGCGGATTTCGTTGGCATCGCCCACCGGGAATAATCGATCTTGGATAAATTTAATACTCAGGTAAAAATATGACTAATTCACCTCCTCCTACTCCCAATCCCAACCGTCGCCGCCGCTTGACTGCCGATGAACTAATTGCGATCGGGGTAGCCTTGGCAGGAATTGGTACGGTATTCTTCTGGGGTATCGGTCAACAATACCAGCCGATGTTTCAAGCTGGCATGGATAGTCTCAGTAGCGATCGGCCCAATCGCAACGTCGGCTTGTTAAATAACAATCTGGGGGAGCCAGAAAGACCGACGATCGAGAGTGTCGCGCGAGATAGACAAGCAGCAGTTACTAGTCCCACCGCACCGACACAGGTACCCCCGATCGTCAAAACTGCCGAAGTGCCAGTTGAAACTCCGGCTCCGACTGTCACAGCCGCTGTACCAGCGATCGTGCCCATTGTGCCAGTCACCACCACACCAGCATTTACCGACATTCCCCAGCAGTTTTGGGGTGAAACCTACATTACTGAGTTAAAAAAACGCGGCATTCTTGATGATTTTGGGACGAGCAAATTTGACCCCAACAAAGAACTAACCAGAGGTGAGTATGCCAAGATGCTCGATCGGGCATTTGCCGACAAGCCAATTACAACAGCAACGTCCAAATTCCAGGATATTCCTACCAACTACCCGCGCAAAGAAGCGATCGATAAATCGGTGCAGCGCGGATTTATGACTGGTTATTCGCCGACGAAATTCTCGCCTAATCAGCCAATTCCCCGCTATCAATTGCAGATATCCTTGGCAAAAGGATTGAAATTACCCGTACCTACTGGCGCGAAGGAAACACTCCGTAAGTATCCAGATGTCCAGCAAATGCCAGACTATGCCCGCGATAAAATGGCAGCAGCAATCGACTCGGGATTGGTAATCAAAGATGCCACGCCAAGTCTACTCAAACCCGCTCAAAATGCGACGCGTGCTGATGCGGCTGCTTTGATCTATGAAGTGCTAGTCAAAGAAGGCAAAATCAAACCTCAGTAAAGGGGATAGAGGGTAGGAAAGATGTC
>JBBRVB010000421.1:0-3807 GCA_038247275.1 Chroococcales cyanobacterium | reverse complement strand
CAAAGTAAATATTTTTGAGCGTGCGATATAATGAAGATCCGCCAAAGGTAGCTACAGCGGTAGCACTACCAGTCAAAGTTTTACCACCCACACAATCAGGGGGATTGGGATTGACAGGCAAACTAGCTATGTTAATTGATGAGCCATTTATTGATAACGTACCACTCTTTTTTTTCTGCGAGTTAGCGTAAACTGGAGTGAGGATAAATCCACAAGCATTAGGTTTGACATTTTTGACTAAAGTAGCAGTATAAGCTATCAATCCTTGTTTAAAGGCTCCACCAGTTCTGACAGGTGGATAATAAATATTTTTGACGGTGATACTGCTATTTGCATTGGTGACACTTGTTTGAAAAACACCTGTTTGTGGTGTGCCTTTCCACTGTGCTACCCCATTGACACATTTATAAGGGCTTTTTTCAATCACCAGCGGAATGCTTCCGACAGTATCGCTAATTCCATTGAAAGCGATCGCACTCGGAAAAGGTGAGTTTGAATCACTTAATTTAAGGGCTATGAAGCCACAAGCATCGCTGTAGGGAGCTTTAGTCACAGCTACGTCAGCATAAGTAATTTCATTCTCCGACCCAGTGATAATATAAATATTATCCTTAGCATCTTTATATCTACTTGCACCGCTGTAAGTTAGATCTGGAGCGGCAATAGTTGGAAGTAAACCAGAGAGGAGACTAACAATGCTAGTCCCGATAATAGTTAGTAATCTATGATTCCTCATTCGGCTATTTTTAGATAGGAAATAAAGGAATCATAAGGGTATAGTTACAGGTTCACAATAGATAAACGTTTGTATTTGACACATAAACGTTTTAACTTTCTAGATCGACGTTTATGTCTAAAAATAAAACGTTTGCAATTTACAACCAAACGTTTTATTTAGAAAGATCGATTACCTCTCGGCGCGGCTTTTGCGAAGGCAAAGGCTACGCCAACGCCAACGGATTGTCAAAACTGAATCTAGTTACCGTCATGATGTCGAAGCTTGCGGATCTTCTAACGTCGATCGATCCCTCATCATCATTTAGGTGTTCTAGGTTTTCAAGACGATCGCGACAACTGCGATCGCTAGTCGGCTAATATTGTTTATCTCGTCACAATATCAACTTAGCCGCATGGGGGTATTATCATTGCACCGCTCGATCGTTGGATTTCATCAGGATTTAGAGCAGCATTGGGTAGCGGAGTTAGACTGTGGACACTGCCAGCATACCCGTCACGAACCGCCGTTCTTCCCCCGTCCTTGGGTGATTACAGAGGAGGGGCGATTAGAACATCTTGGGCAAATACTCAATTGTGTTTTGTGCGACCGCCCAGATATTCCAGATGGCGATGAGTAGAGTTCTGGGGTAAGTTTGAATTTGAAGCCAAAAACTACCCCGAACCTAACTTTAGTCCTCCATGCCCTCTTCACCCCTGAGACTCAAAAACGTCCTCAAACAGCAATCTGACATCAATCTACTATTGTTTAAGGCGGCTCTTGGCAATACTATTCCAGTGCCAGTGAGATCGTTGCTGTGCGGGACTACCGAGCAAATCGAGTCAATCTGCACTCAACACCAAGTTACTCCTGCTGCCTTGGCTGCTCCATCCCGCTCCGCGTATGCCTGGATGAAGTTTCTCACGGATGAAAATAATCTGGGGCTTCATCTTGACACTCTCCACCGCGCGATCGATCTCGGTACGGATATCATCAAAACTCACAAGCGAGGTGTAGGAGAAGTTTTTATCGATCTGTCCTATGGTTCGAGCTTATACAAATCCCGTACCATTAGTAACTTGACTACTTTGAGTATCAGTGAAGGGTTTATCAGATCGAGCGATCGAGTTCTTGCCGCAGTCTTACAAAGTGCATTAGTCGGTAAAACTGAAGCCTCCAATCAAATCATTCGGCAATTTGGGATGAGCGAGGAATGTAGCGATGTCCTGTTAGAACTCGATTTGGTTGCCCAGATTGCCGCAGAAACAGCTCAGGGCAGTTGCTATAATTTGGACGAACTCTTTGCCACGATCGATCTAGAGTACTTTGGTGGGCAGATGCTCAAACCCCGTCTAATCTGGAGTGGTGTTTTGTCTAGCCGCAAGCTCGGTCACTACGAACGTACTAGAGATCGGGTAGTCATGAGTCAAATTCTTGATGACAAACGTATCCCCAGATGTGTGGTGGAATTTGTCCTCTACCACGAGCTGCTACACAAGCATCATGGAATTAAGTGGGTCAATGGTAGATGTCTGGTGCATACGCCCGAATTTAGGCGCAGCGAGGGGAATTTTAGGCAGTATCAGGAGGCTGAATCTTTCTTGAAACAGAGGGCGGTGGGGTAGGGGTGAAAATTTAGCGATTTTTGTTCAACCCCGTAAACGTTTGAGGATCGATCTCAGATCTGAACATCAGCTACACTTCATCTTCTGGTAAAGCCGTAAATAGATCGATCGCTTTGAGCAGTATTGCAGTAGGATAAAACAGTACTTAATGCAGTAATGCAGTAATGCAGTATGCCAGTAATAGCACTTATCAATCAGAAGGGCGGTTGCGCCAAATCTACCACCTGCGTCCACCTAGCAGCATGGCTAACTAAAAAGGGTCATCAAGTTGCGGTGGTTGACGCAGATGCTCAAAGGTCATCTTCAATTTGGCTGGCATCTCTCGATACCGAATTTACGACTCATGTGATTCAATCGACAGACGATCTATTAGATCGCATTCCAGATTTAGCCAAAGAGTGTGACTACTTGTTAGTCGATGGTGCTGCCGGACTTTCCGAATCTAGTCGGGCAATTTTAATGAGAACCGATCTAGCGATCGTGCCTTGCCAACCGACAGGCGTGGATCTACATTCAGCCTCTGAAGCCGTGAGGTTAATCGCTCAAGCGCAGTCGATTCGATCGGGTGCGCCCAAAGCTGTGGTGTTTTTGAGTAGAGCAGTCAAGGGTACCAAGCTGTTAATGGAAGCTCGAACATTATTGGCGCAAAGTGGCATCCAAGTTCTCAAGACGACGGTTCACCAGCGACAGGTAGTAGCAGATACTTTCGGTCAAGGTGCAACAGTATGGGATCTAGCTGGTAGACCTGCGGCTGAGTCAGCCAGGGAATTTGAAAAGTTGTTCGCAGAAGTGATGGAGGTATTGTCATGACAGCTAAAAAATCGCGTAAGTCGTTAGGAGACACTTTGGCAAATAATTTTGTTTATGGGGATAAAGCTCCGATCCCAACAGCCGAGCCTATGATGGAGCGAGTCGAACCGATCATCAAAACGGTGGAAACTGTAGTTGATTTGGCAGAGCCAACGCTACGCGAACGAGTCGAACCGATTGTCAAAGTAGTAACGACCGAAGAAACCTCGGCTCCAATTTCACCCCAACCTACCACTAGCTTGATGTCTAGATTAATGCAGAATACTCCAGAAAAAGAGCCTACCGTTCGTCTGACGGTAGATTTACCTCAGTCTACCCACAAGAAATTATCGATTCTGTGCGCGAATACTGGCATGAAAAAAGTTGAAGTAGTCAGGATGTTATTGAATGATGCCTTAAAAGACACAGATACTTAATTACTGCATTACTGCATTGAGTACTCAATGCAGTAATGCAGATAATCATGCACGAAAACAAGCTATCGATCGCTTGTCTTCATAAAAAAGTTGTACTAGTATCACTCCAACTAAAAAGTTGTGTTAATCTTGGAGAGAGCGCAGCTTTGTTGTCATGTTCGATGGAGAACTAACCCAATGCCCCCATTTACAGAGAGCGGCGATCTACCACCTGGAATTTGGGAAATGAGTTGGACAGATT